>JAPPNA010000109.1:5039-22886 GCA_028873925.1 Bacteroidota bacterium
TTGTACTCCAGCTGGAAACGCCCCCCCATGTACTGCATCTGACTACCCACAAAGGCACCCCCGGGGGTTCGGGGTTTGGGGGCGGGGGGCCCCGTGCGGCCGCCGGGGCTTGGGCAGCCAATCTTCTCCTGGGACGACCGTTCTCCAAAGAAGATCTGGTGGAGGCCGTACTGGAGGGTGAAAGTGTTGCTTCCGGCGGTATACGCCATGGGGACAATGCGCTGCCTGCCCTGTTCGGCGGACTGATCCTCACATCCCCGGTCAGTCCGGGTGACTACCGGCGGATCACACTGCGGCGCGCCATGCACCTGGTGGTCCTGCTTCCGTCTCTGCGCATTCTCACCAAGGCCGCCCGTGAGGCCCTGCCGACTCAGGTGGGTTTTCGCGATTATGTGCACAATGCCAGTGATCTTGCATTCATGCTCCACGCGCTGCTGGCGGGTGACTGGGCCCGCCTGGGGCCCTATCTGATGCGGGATCGATTAGTTGAGCCGGTGCGTGCACGGCAGGTTTCTGCGTACTCGGCCATCCGCGAAGCTGCACTGAACGCCGGTGCTTATGCGGCGGCTCTGACGGGATCGGGTCCGGCCATGTTTGCAGTGGCCCCGGATGCAGGGGGTGCGGAAGTCATTAAGACAGCCATGATCGGGGCCTGTGATGTGCCGGCACTCACGTATGTTACCGGGATAGATACCAGGGGGGTGCGTGCCATCGGCTGAGCGACCATGCAGTTTGTAAGCACCAGGCGGCCCTCCGAGCAAGTGTCCTTCAAAGAGGCACTGCTCCGCGGTCTGGCTCCAGACGGGGGTCTGTATGTGCCGACCGCCATTCCCAGCCTGCCCCCAGATACCTGGGAGTTAGCGGAGTCCTTTGCTGACCTGGCGCGGCGAATTCTGACCCCTTGGCTTGAAGAGGAGATTGCCCCGGCAGCGCTGGACGGAATTCTTAGGCAGGCGCTGGATTTCCCGGTTCCGACTGTCAAGGTGGGCGAAATATTCGTACTGGAGCTTTTCCACGGACCGACATTGTCGTTTAAGGATTATGGGGCGCGCACTATGGCGCGCCTGATGAACCACTTCTGTACCGATGAGCAGCTGACCATACTGGTGGCGACCTCGGGAGATACCGGAAGCGCGGTGGCCGATGGCTTTGCCGGGCAGCCCAACCTGCGGGTGGCCGTACTGTACCCCAGCGGTCAGGTCAGCCCGCTTCAGGAGAAGCAGCTCACAGTTAAGCGTCCAGGGGTGCGGACCTTCGCGGTGGAGGGCACTTTTGACGACTGCCAGGCCATGGTCAAATCACTGCTTACATCGCCGGGAGATCTGCGCCTGTCGGCGGCCAATTCAATAAATGTCGGACGCCTGCTGCCGCAGATGTTGTATTACTTCTGGGCATGTGCACGCCGGGATTGGCATCAGCCTGTCATCTGCGTCCCGTGCGGCAATCTGGGCAACCTGACCGCCGGCGTGCTGGCGCACCTGTCGGGGTTACCCGTGGGACAGTTCCTGGCGGCACACAACGCTAATGACGGATTCCCGAGGTTCCTGGCACAATCGGGCGTGGGCTTTCGCGACTCTGTTCGTACCTTATCCAACGCAATGGATGTCGGACGACCAAGTAATTTTGAGCGCCTGCAATGGCTTTTAGGGGACACGGGCCTGCGTGCGCTGATATGCGGGCACAGTGTTTCCGATGCAACCACCCTGGAGTCGATGCGCCGCGTCTACGAGGCACACGGCTACATTGCAGACCCGCATACGGCCGTCGCGCTGGAAGCAGTGCAGAGTGTGCATGCTCCTGTGCTGGTATTGGCGACGGCACACCCGGCGAAATTTGCCGACACCGTTCAACGAGCGTTGGGTCGGGCGGCACCCTCCGCAGCCGCGCTGGAGGGCCTGCGAAGGATGCCGTATCGGGTAACTCCAATGAAGGCCACGGCCCGAGCACTGCGCAATAATCTGAGGGGTTGGGCGTGACACCATGGTGCCTTTCGCCCCGAATGAATGGCCCTCCCCGGAGCTGCGCGAGGCGGCGGCTGGCTTGTGGGCGTGGAATCGTGCTGTGCGCAATTTGCAGCTGTCAGACGCGGTGCAGCAGGAGGCACGGCAGATATGCCGGCGGCATGATCTTCCGGAATCCCTCCTGGCAGCGCAGCAGCAGGGGGCGCGGATTGAGGATGGCTACGCAGTTGCCGAAGAGCTGTTGACCTACATGGATACGGTCATGGGGGCCCATGCGATGCTGCTGGCAAAACTGGCCGGAGAGCGCAGTCGGTGGGTGGAACAGCCGGTTCATGCATTTGCCCGGGCCGTATTCATGACACGCAGACTGTGTCGGATTAAGCACGACCTGCAGGCCGGCCGGCTCTGGATTCCAAGGGACGTGATGCAGCAGGCCGGTGTGGAACGGGCGCATCTTGAAAGCGGAGAGGTTACGCCGGGTGTCCGACGCCTGTTGTGGAAGCAGGTGGTGCTGGCGCGCGATGCTTACGCCGGCTGTCGTACATTAACCACAGACTTCTCCGGCTGGTTGCGGCGCCGGTTCAGAATGGCATGGACCCGTGGCGTACACATGCTGGCACTGATTGAAGCGCGGCGGTTTGATGTCTGGTCCAGACCCGTGGAACTGGCGGGGTTCAGGCGGGCGCAGTTATATTGGCAGGTCTATGTAGGTAAGACTTTTCGATGACGACTTACCGTGAAGCTGGAGTGGATATTGACGCGGCCGCGGATGCGCTTTCGCGCATGAAGCCGCTGATCAACTCAACGTTTACCCCCAACGTAATTCGGGATGTGGGGGCCTTCGGCGGCTTCTATTCGCTCGATTTGTCCAAATGGTCGCAGCCGGTACTGGTCTCCTCCATGGATGGCGTAGGTACAAAGGTTAAAGTGGCCATCCAGGTCAACCGGCATAATACCATCGGCGAAGATCTGGTCAACCACAGCGTCAATGACATCGCGGTCTGCGGTGCGGAGCCTCTGTACTTTCTGGATTACTTCGCCACCGCCAGACTGGTACCCAAGGTGGCTGAGGCGATCATGCAAGGGCTTACCCGCGCGTGCAGGCAGTCCGGCATCGCGCTGATTGGCGGCGAAACCGCAGAAATGCCGGATATTTACATGCAGGAGGATTATGACCTAGCGGGTACGGTTGTGGGCATGGTGGAGAAAGACCGGATTATGGATGGCTCACAGGTCCGCCGCGGAGACGTATTGCTGGGGCTGCCTTCTTCGGGTCTGCATACCAATGGCTATACATTGGCCCGGCGTGTGCTCATGGGGCCTCTGTCTGTTTTTCAGCCGGATGATCGTCCGGAGGAACTGGCCGGCGAATCGGTTGCCGAAGCGCTGCTGCAGGTGCACAGGAATTACCTCGGGGTCATCAGAGATCTGCGTCCGGTGGCGCATGCATTTGTCCATGTGACCGGAGGAGGGATTGGAGACAATACCCGCCGTGTGATTCCTGAAGATCACAACTTTACGGTGGAATACTCCGCGTGGGAGCGCCCGCCCATCTTTGGGCTCATCCAGCGCCACGGCAATGTGCCGGAAAACGATATGCGCCGCACATTTAACCTAGGAATCGGTCTGGTTGTGGCGGTGGCACCATCGGATGTGGATGCGGTGATGGACCTCGCTGCCCGCCATAACGAAACCCCGATCAGGATCGGATCTGTTCAATAAGCGGCCTCAGACTCAACCATTCTCTTTGCGGACACTATGATTTCCCTGTTGATCATTGTGATGCTCAGCTATCTGGCCGGTTCTATTCCGGCCAGCATCTGGATTGGTCAGCTCTTGTACCGGGTAGATGTACGCAAGTACGGCAGTCGGAATGCGGGGGCTACGAATGTATTCCGGGTGCTGGGCTGGAAGGCAGGCATACTGACCTCGGTGGTGGATGTGGGGAAGGGACTGTTTGCGGCCGCGGTGATCGCTACTCTTCGCGTCGATGATCTTCCGTTCGGATTTGAAGTGTGGCATATTGAGACCTTCGTGCGTTTGATGGCCGGGGTAGCTGCGGTAGTCGGGCATATGTTTCCCATCTGGGCCCGCTTCAGGGGAGGAAAAGGGGTCAATACGGCCGCGGGCGTTCTGTTCGCCCTGACACCGCTGACGATGTGGATCGCGCTGGGGGTGTTTACGCTGGTGCTGCTGATCTGGCGATATGTTTCCCTTGCCAGCATTATCGCAGCAGTGGCGTTTCCCACCACGGTGGCCATACGGAAGTTTATCTTTGATATTACCGCACTCGATTCAAGTCTGCTGGTGTTCGGCATTCTTCTGGCTGTAGGGATTGTTATCGCGCACCGCAGCAATATTCGTCGTCTGATCAGGGGGACGGAAAACAGGGTGCGCAGTTTTCGGCTGGCACGGGGCCTCCGCAGCAGGGGCGAGCTCGCGTAGCCGCAACATAGCAGGTTTTGGACGCTTCAGTTGCAGTACTGGGGGCGGGGAGCTGGGGCACGACCCTGGCGGTGAGTCTGGCGGAATCCGGCCGCCGGGTCACCTTGTGGGCCCGCCGCCCGGAGGTCGCCGAAGCCATGCAGGCCACCGGATACAATCCTGATTATGTGACGGATGTGCAGCTGCCCGCAAATCTTGAGGTCACCTCGGATCTTGCCCGCGCAGCCGGAGCTGCTTCGTACTGGATCATCGCTACGCCTTCGCACGGCGTGAGGGACCTGGCCGGGTCCCTGCGAAACTGGGCCTTAGCGGATCACATCGTGGTGTGCGTGGCTAAGGGGATAGAACGTAAAACGGGGCTCACCATGACCCAGGTGCTGGCAGGAGAGCTGCCTCCGCCCGTGAGGGTTTCGCATCTGGCCGTTCTTTATGGCCCCAGTCATGCCGAAGAACTGGTGGCGGGCAAGCCGACCACCGTGGTTGCTGCCGCTCCGAGTCTCCCGGTGGCCCGCCAGGTGCAGTCCCTGTTCATGTCGGAAAAGCTCCGGGTCTATGTGAATACGGACGTGATGGGAGTGGAAATCGGCGGCAGTGTCAAGAACATAATGGCGATTGCTACCGGTATCAGCGATGGTATCGGGTACGGAGACAATGCTAAGGCCGCCCTGATCACGCGCGGACTTACCGAAATCCGGCGCCTCGGAGTTGCCCTGGGGGCGCAGCCGCAGACATTCACGGGATTGTCGGGCCTCGGCGATCTGGTGGTTACCTGTACGAGCCGGTACAGCCGCAATCGGCGTGTGGGAGAAGAAATCGGCCGGGGCCGGTCCCTGCATGCCGTGACGCGATCGATGCATATGGTGGCCGAAGGGGTGTATTCCACGGTGGCCGTGCGCAGTCTGGCCCGCAGGCTCAGTGTGGATATGCCGATCACCGATGCGGTATACGCAATTCTGTTTGAGGGCAAGAGCCCTCTGGATGCCGTGCACGACCTGATGTCGCGCTCCGCAAAGGACGAATACTTCTGATGACCCGCGCCGAGCTCATCGATCTGGCCGGGCAGGGTGAGGGGCATCACCTGGAGTTCAAATACCGGGTGCCTGAGCCGGAGCGTCTGGCCAAGGAAGTCGCTGCACTGGCCAACACGGAAGGGGGCTGTCTGCTGATTGGTGTCCAGGACGACGGTTCATTGGCGGGGCTGAAAGACGTGGAAGAGGAAGAGTTCGTGCTGACACGCGCACTGCGCGATTGTGTCAGCCCTGCTGTGGAGGTGGACCTGGAACGGGTTCCCATCAGCCGGAAGCGCCAGGTGATTGCCGTAAGGATTCCGGCGAGCGATGCTCGGCCCCACTATGTCATCAGCAGAGCATCCCGGCGGCGGACCGTATTCATTCGGATTCAGGACAAGAGCGTTGAGGCCAGTGCTGAATCCCGAAAGCTGATGTGCAACTCAGGTCGCAATCAGAACATACTTTTTGCCATTCGCAGCAAGGAGAGGAAACTGCTGCGTCACATCGAAACGCATCAACGGATCACGGTTCGGCAGTTCGCGGTGCTGGCGAAAATCAGTCGCCCGCACGCCTCTCGCATCCTTCTGCGACTCACGCGTGCCAAGATCCTGCGGCACCAGCCGGATTTCAGCGAAGATTATTTCACGCAGGGAGCGGCTTTGGCGCAATCGTAACATCAGCTTGTAGCCAGAACGCTTGTTTCAGCGTATCTTTGCAATGTGTTCCGTTATTCTGAAACCATGGAGACGGCTCCGTTCCACGAAGCGACTCGATCGCGTTTTTTGACGTATGCCGTATCCGTAATCACCGGCCGGGCGATTCCGGACATCCGGGATGGCTTAAAGCCCGTGCATCGCCGCATCCTGTACGCGATGTACACGAATCTGCGGTTGTACCCGGATGCCCGGTATCGCAAGAGTGCCACGATAGTAGGGGAGACGATGGGTAAGTATCATCCCCACGGGGATGGTGCGATTTATGATGCTATGGCGCGTATGGCGCAGTATTTTTCACTGCGCGATCCGCTGGTGGAGGGGCACGGCAATTTCGGATCCATTGATGGGGACAGGCCGGCGGCGATGCGTTACACCGAGGCCCGCCTCCAGCCGCTGGCGATGGAATTGCTGGAGGAGATCCGGCAGAGCACGGTAGCCTATCGGCCGAATTTTGACGGTTCTCTGTCGGAGCCGGTCGTGCTTCCGGCTTCGTTTCCCAATCTGCTGGTAAACGGCACCGAGGGCATTGCCGTGGGCATGACTTCCGATATTCCTCCGCACAATCTGGACGAAGTGGTAGCGGGAGCCATTTATCTGGTCGATTCGCGAATTCGTAGCAAGCACCGCAAATGGCCCGCCAATGCGGTACGGAGGCTGGTGCAGCGTCACATCCGCGGGCCTGATTTTCCCCTGGGCGGCACGATTCTGGCCACGGAAGATGATCTGGTAAGTCTGTATGAGACCGGAGAGGGGGCTCTTACCGTCCGGGGTGAATATAAGCAGGAATCCAAGCGGCTGCTCGTGATTACCTCATTGCCCTACGGTGTCCGCAAGAGCCGGCTTGTTGAACGAATTGCCGACCGGATAGCCAGGAACAAGCTGCCCCAGGTGTTTGACATCCGTGACGAGTCCACCGATGAGATACGTGTAGTGCTGGAGCTTACGCATAAGTCCAGTGCCAGGAAGGTGCTGGCCTACCTGTTTAAACGCACTGAGCTGGAAAAGCGCATTCACGTCCGGATGACCTGCCTGATTCCCACCGATGATCCTCAGATCAGTGTGCCGCGCAAAGTAAGCCTGCAGCAGGCACTGGAGCATTTCCTGGAATTCCGTCTGGAAGTCGTCACGCGACGGCTGCGGCACGAGCTTGAGCAGCTGCGCAGGCGGATTCACATTCTGGAGGGCTTTGAGATCATTTTTGATGCGTTGGATGAAGCCATAAAGATCATTCGCAGCTCACGCAATCGCACCGATGGAGCCCAGCGTCTGCGCCATCGGTTTCAACTATCAGAGGATCAGAGCAACGCCATTCTGGATGCCCGGCTCTACAAGCTCTCGCAGATGGAGATTATGGCTGTTCGGGAGGAGCTGGCGGCCAAGCGTGTGCGTGCTGCGGAGATTGAACAGCTGCTGGAAGACACCGATGCACGTTGGAAGATCGTGCGTACTGAACTGCGGGAGGTCAGAAAAAAATACGGCACACCCCGGCGCACCTCGGTTGAGCCTCCCGATGGCAGCAGGTTTGAATACACGGAAGAGGACTTTATCCCGGACGAGACGGTTACGGTCATTGTCACCCGGAGCGGCCGCATCAAGCGTCAGGGGTCCTATTCGGATATTTCTACGATCCGTGTCCCGGAAGGTGATGAGGTGGGGTGGACGCTGGAGATCAGTACGCGCAGTACGGTGGTCGTGTGGACCAGCACCGGGCGCGCGTATACTCTCAGAGTGCATGAAATTGCAGTTTCACCGCGCGGGTACGGGGAGCCGCTGCAGAAGTATTTCAGCTTCGTTGATAAGGAGCGGGTAGTCGGGGTGATCGGTTGCGACAAGCGCATTCTGCCCAGGGTTAGGCTCGAGGAGGACCTGTTTCCGAAGCAAGGCGGAAAGAAGACGGCCATCATGGGAATGGTGTTGGCCTGCTCGCGCAAGGGCTTTGCCAAGCGCATTGTGCTGAATCCCTATATAACGCCATCCCGGAAGGGCGGCCGTATGTATATGAAGATTGCTGAAGATGACAGTGCTGTTGGTGCATGGCCTGTCACAGGGCGGGAGCATCTGTGTTTAGCTTCGCAGTCCGGCAGCGGACTGGTCGTTGCCATTGGGCAGTTGCCTGAATTAACGGGTGCCGCGCGGGGGGTAATCGCGATGAGATTGTCCGAAGGCGATTACGTTTTGGGAGCCGCGGTGAGTTCGCGCGCGACCCAAGGGCTGCGCGCTGTTACCAACAGGGGCCGTGAGAGAATCATTCGCCCCACGCTGATCAAACCGACCGGTCGCGGAGATTGGGGGCGTGAGCTGATCAAGCGAGGCTGCTTTGAGGAGGTCCGCATTGATCCTGTTGAAATCAAGATTGCCCAATAGTCAGCATGACCAGAGATTATACCGGGCGGGACATAGAAGTACTGGAAGGGCTTGATCCGGTACGAAAGCACCCCGGCATGTATATCGGCGGCACCGGCAAAACGGGCCTCCACCACCTGCTTTGGGAGATTGTGGACAATGCCGTTGACGAGGCGGCCAACGGCTTTGCGACGCGCATTGATGTGGTGTTGCACGAAAAGGCCACCGGAGTCACGGTAACCGACAACGGGCGTGGCATACCTGTAGATGAGCATCCCGAAAAGAAGATTCCCACGCTTGAGGTGATTCTGACCACCTTGCACGCCGGCGGCAAATTCAATCGCAACCAGTATGTGACCTCCGGCGGACTCCACGGGGTCGGAGCATCAGTTGTGAATGCACTTTCACGGCGTATGGTGGCCACCGTAAAACGAGACGGTACGACGTATCAGCAGGAGTATGCACGCGGTGAGCCGCAGACCGGGTTGAAGGATCTCAAGACGCGTACGCCGGGCACCGGCACAAGCATATACTTTGAGCCGGACCCCGACATATTTGGATCGGTGCGGTTCAACGCGGCCAGGATCCGGGATCAGCTGGAAATCAAGACCTATATCAATCGTGGCCTGCGCATTGTCTTCAACAATCAGGTTAACCACGAAGTCAGTGACTTCCATCACGAGGGCGGGATTGAGGAATATCTGCAGACGCTTATCCGTCGAGCCTCCTCCAAATCGGTGCACCCCGGAGTGTTTACGATCCTGCAGGACGCGATGGTGGACGGTTGCCGCATTGAAATCGCACTCCAATGGACCGAAGCGGTCAAGGAGAATCTGAACTCCTATGTCAACGGTATCCCGACGCGGAGCGGCGGCACGCATGAGCAGGGCCTAAAGGATGCGGTACGCGAGGCGGTCAGCGCCTATCTGAACACGCACGGGTTGATTCCGCGGGGGCTGAAAATCTCCAGTGACGACATCAGGGAAGGACTGTATGCGGTGATCAACATGTTCATGGTGGATCCGCAGTTCCAGGGGCAGACCAAGGAAAAGCTCAACAATCCGCCGGCACGGTCACTGGTGATGAGTGCGGTTCGGACGGAGCTGGAGCATTTCCTCAATACGTATCCCACCAGCAGCGAGGCCATCTGTAATCGGGTCATTCAGGCGGCGCAGGCCCGGCATGCCAGTCGTGCGGCCGCCCAGTCGGCCCGAAAGAAATCGCGGCCGGTGCGCCGTCTCAACCTGCCGGGCAAACTCGCGGACTGCTCCTCTTCGGAGGCCTCTGAGGTTGAGCTGTTTATCGTGGAGGGCGATTCGGCCGGCGGGTCCGCCAAACAGGGGCGTGACCGCAAGTTTCAGGCGGTGCTACCGCTGCGGGGCAAAGTTCTCAATACGGAGCAGGCAGCCGCAGATAAGATCCAGAAGAACGGAGAGCTGGCCAATGTGGTACAGGCCCTCGGGTGCGGAATCAGTACGGCGCTGGATCTGTCAAAGCTCCGCTATCACAAGGTGATCCTGCTGATGGATGCCGATTCGGATGGCCACCACATTGCGTCCCTGATGCTGACGTTCTTTTTTCGTCACATGCGCCCGCTGATCGATGCCGGGCATGTTTTCGTCGCCCAGCCGCCGCTTTATCGGCTGCAAGCCGGCAAGGAGACCTACTGGGCCCTGGACGATGTTGAGAAAGGCCGCATCACGCGGAAGCTGCGTGCGCGCAATCGCCGCATGAACATTGATGTTCAGCGATTCAAGGGACTCGGTGAAATGATGCCCCAGACACTCAAGGAAACCACATTGGACCCCAAGCGCCGCCACCTGATCCAGATCGTGGTGGAGCACCCGGATCTGGCTGAGCAGACCGTGGTGGAGCTGTTCGGCAAAGATGCCGCCCCCCGGTACCGGTTTGTGATGGACAATGCTCGGCTGGCGGAAGGGTTGGACGTTTAGGGTGACGCGTTCATGCGCCGTATGACCGCAATCGTGCCGGTGACTACCAGCACGATGCCCAGCATGCTTAGCGAATTGGGCATTTCGGCAAAGATGAGGGCACCCCAGCCGATGGCGAACAGGATTTGCACATAGCTTACGGACATGGCGTGGGCTGTTTTTTCCATGTGCAGCGAGCGAGTCAGATAAATCTGAGCAATCTGAGTAAGCACTCCGATCCCGATCAGGGCCAGCCACTCCATGGAGGTGGGCAGGGTCGCGTCAATAGCCAGAAGGGGTAGGCATATAAGGATGGAGACAAGCGGAAAGTAGAACACGATCACCAGTCCGTGGTCGGACTCACGCAGTTTGCGCACCAATACAAACGCTCCCGAGGCTAAGAGCGCACCGAGAAGCCCCACGCCTACAGATGGCAGATGCAGCGAATCAGGTGATTCATTGAACAGAAACGTCGGCTGCGTAATCAGGATAACGCCGGCAAGACTGATGAGAATTCCGGCGATTTCACGCAGACCCAGTTTTTCACGCAGCCACACGGCAGCGATAATGGCGGCGAATCCGGGGGACATAAAGTAAAGCACGGTAGCTTCTGCGAGGGGCAGGCGGATCAGCGACCAGAAGAAACAGAGCAGGGCGCCGCAACCGAGGATTCCCCGCAGAATAAGCAGATCTTTTCGTCTGCCCCAGATGCCCAGACCGGCGGCACGGATTGCCCACAGGCCCAGGAGGGTGCCGATGATGCTCCGGACAAGAACGATTTCGCCAACCGGCACGGAAGCGGCCACCATCTTGACCAGAAGTGACATACCGCTGAAGCACAGTGTGGCCAGAATCATATAGCGCAGCCCCAAAGACAGCAAGGGTTTACGAGCGATCGCCATGGGTTCGGACAAGGTGGGACTGACCGCCGATGGTCAGATCAGATGCACAGTGGCGCAGCGCCATCCAGGTTCAGTAAGGTCTGAGGAGGCCAGCCAGTTCCGTGAACCAACGGGTCGACCATCGGTGGCTGTTGGCCGCAACGCGGCCATATGGATCCAGGTTATGGCCAAGAATAATCATGGCGGATCAAGTTTATGTGATCGCCCCTGCGGCATTTCTTGCAATGGTTGTACACATTGAACAGATTGTGGTCCGTCAGTACGGATCTTGAAGCATTACGGTGGGCGTGGTCAGGGAGTGCATCGGTTGCCCATAGCATTCGGGCCCATGGGATCCTGAACGCACAATTGCCGGAGGCCGCCTCATCGATGGCGGGCGGTGTTTTTCGCGTTGGGTCGGAATCGGCGGAGGGAAATCATGTAGAGGTGCATCCGTTGACTCGGAATCGGCGGACCAATTCCGTCGGATTAGCCCACCGGCCACCTGCACAGCGACTGAAGTATTTCGCCAAAGGCTGGGTAACCGCCGCATCCCAAGAGGGTTGTTCCTGAGGTTGTCGCCGTCCACAAAGGGGGCTATCGGCCAGACGGTATTGATTTCGCCCCCTTACTGCGCGGGCCATACAATTTCGCTGCCCTGGATCGCGACAGGATCACTTCGGCGGCGGAAAATACGGTTGGTATTCAACAAGGGCCGCCCGACCTACGATGGCTCCTACGCGAATGGATAGCCTTCTGCCATCGGCATCGGTCAGGTGCATATACTCACCAGGAACAAACTGGACAGGTTGCGGAGTTCCGTCGTTAACGGAGATATTGAAGGCGTACAAATAGCATCGTTCAAGTGAGTCAAGGATGGGGTTCAATCGGCCCCGCAACCCTGGAATACTGCCGGTGGCCTCCGGAAAAATCACTGCTCCTCCGCCGGTAAGTTCATCCAGATCAACGGTCAGTGCTCTCTGATCCGGTCTCCAATCACGCTCCACATGCGCAGTATGACCCGGTGCGGCTACGAGCACTGTCATAGGCAGATGCGTTGAATGCAGCTTAACTCTCGCCTCGCCGTGTTGATTTGAGGTGGATCTGATCCATGTTTTGTTTGGAAACAGTACCAGCAGTTCTGCATCTGGAATTGGAAGACCGGCGTTGCAAACGGTGATGACGACTTGCGCAGGACTTTGATCCAGTACGGCCGAGGGGATCGTCAGGCGCAATTCAGATTCATCAATCAGACAATATTCCGGATTTCTGCCACTCAGCCCATACGTCTCGCGTCTGATTATGGGGACACCATCTCCACGCCGCTCCAGGTAGAATTCCCGCTCCTGAGGAATGGGGGTGTCCCCGACCCGCATCCGGCCGAGCAGGGAGGCCAACACCTCATTACGCGTAGCCTGTCGCTCACTCATGCTTTCAACAGTCAAATTGTTGGGTAGCGAGCCTGGGGACTGAATTTCCAGACGATCGGAAAACATGCGCAGAAAAATCCTGCTGCTCTTCATTGAGTAGTCACGATGTACAACTGCGTTGACGATGGCCTCAAACAGGGCTTGTCCGCTATATTGTGGCAGATCTACTCGCGCAGGAGCCTTTCGCGCTGCAACCTGCATATTTCGGATGGCGAAAGCCAGCGCCTCTATGATTTGGCGATTCAGCGGTCCGGTGATGTCCTGACTATCCGCCTGACCTGAGGCACGGTCCGTTCCGTGATACCGGGTAGCCGTGATGCGGGCCCCTGGAAGCCACTGTTCCGGATGTTCGGTGCACAACAAAATGCCAGCGACCGTGGCCCGACATATCCCGGATTCATCATCGGTCAGGATTGCCAGTTTTCGGAGTGCTAATTCAGGATCTTCTGCGCCTTGTGCACTCAGCAGGGGCTTCCAGAGTGATGGCTGGAGGGTCTCAAATCCGGTCTCTGGTACGACCTGCTCGTCAAACCACCTGAATCTTGCCTGTTCTCTTTGCTGCGCCAAACGGAGCTGTTCGCTGCTGTTCAATCGGCGCTTTGATTCAGCCGAGCGGACGTAGTATCCATTGGGGCTTTTATGTAGAGCCACACCTCGAGGTATTTCCACGATCAGCAGCTGCTTTCCATCCACCTTCCCATGGTGGGTAAGCAGGCGGAGAGGCGGCGTGATCTTGTCGGATGAAATCTGACCGATAACGGAACTTAACCGGGCGATTTCGCCGCGGGACAGGCCCTCTACTGTGCCATCATCCCGGACACCGCACAGCAGGTGACCTCCCAGTGCATTAGCGAAGGCGGCGATTTCATCCGCCAGGTCATCGGGCTTTGGACCGACCAGGCGTTTCCCGGCCAGACGGATTTGCTTGAACTCCCGGGTACTGTCTTCTCCGAGATTCATCCAGTTCTGAACTTCCTCCGAGGAATATCTCATGCTTGGTCTATCAGTCCCTGCGCAGGTTTGTTCCGGATACACGCAGTCGTGGCCCAGGTAACCTATTGGATGCAAAAAGGGGCAGGAGTGTAACTCTCAATATATTGAGAATATGAGCGGTGGGATCGTATACCTCGGCAATGAGTTGGGAACGGTGAGCGGCTTGACGATCACGGCTGCGTGAAGCTCTTAGGATTGATCTGCCGCCTGATAGTTCTGCGGCCCGCCCCATTGACACCCGGGAGGCGCTACGCCGGGTTTTCTGCCAGGTTTGCGGCACGTAAAGCGGTCAGGCTATCGGACATTGCAGAAGGAAATTAGCCGGGAGCGTCCTGATGTTTTGTCCTCTCCCAAGTTTCCGGTGAACCGTTTTGTTCCGTGCCGGAAGGTTACATGTACTACCTCTTCGCCACCATAACATGCGCTCCCGTTCAGTCTGCAGTCCACAGTAGGCATTCGCGTCGGGTTTCCGGCCAATGCGATGTTGCGCCTGTGCATTCAGTCCAATGCAATGAGACCGCGTGCGTAATTTGGGCATGTTGAGCCTCCGGTTCCTCCATGCCTACCAATACGGAAAGGACCGTAAACGCTAAGATCGGTGAATGCCTGAGAGGCAAGCACCCTGCGTGGACCGTAGGGGCCGAGCAGACGGGAGTGTTCGTGGAGAAGATGAAGCAGCCGGACATAGTCGTCTCCAATATAGGCGGGCTGACGGTTGTGATGGAGACGGAATTTGCTCCCGCTGCCTCCGTTGAATCCGACGCGCGGGCGCGGCTCGGCCGGACGGTCCGGGCCACCGGAGAAAGGGTGGAGCAGTGTGTCGCGCTGAGGCTGCCCGGCGCACTGCGACGCGTGCCGCAGGAGGATCTTGAGGGTGCCGTAGAAGAGGCCCGCTATGGCTATGCCATTTTTACCTATGCGGGAGATGAGGAATTGTTTGAGCAGATAGAGCGGTGGCCCCGGAGGGGGTGGCTTGAGGGCGGACTTGACGATGTGGCGGACTGTATTGATACCGTAGCGCTGTCGGAGCGGCGTGTGGCGCGAGGGGTCAGGATTCTGGAGTTGGCGGTCCGCCAGGCGGCGGGGCTGTTGGAATTCAGCTCTCCAGAATTTGTTCTACCCCGGCTCGCCGCAAAGCTGCACCAGGAGCCCGAGGAGCAGACCTATCGTATGGTAGCGGCCATCCTGGCCAATGCCGTGATTTTTCATATGCGTCTGGCCCGCACGCATCCGGGTATCCGGGATCTGGCGAGTTGCAAATCCGAACACGGCATATTCATCAAGGGCGATGTGCTGGACCGCTGGCGGGAAATACTCAACATCAACTACTGGCCGATCTTTCATCTGGCTTCTGACCTGCTGAATGTCTTGATGGAGCGTGAAGCGCAGCTGGTCATAAAGAGGTTGGACAGGATGGCATCCGAGCTGCAGCACTTCGGCGCAGCGGACATCCAGGATTTGTCTGGACGTATGTTTCAGCAGCTGATTGCGGACCGCAAGTTTCTGGCAACATTTTACACCCTGCCGGCTTCGGCGACCCTTCTGGCAGAACTGGCGATCTCCCGGCTGAAGACAGACTGGGCTGCCCCGGACCAGATCACGGCCCTGAGAATCGCGGATCTGGCCTGTGGAACGGGGGCATTGTTGGGAGCGGCGTATCATGCGCTCGCGGCGCGCTATCGGCGAATGGGGGGCCATGATGGAAAGCTGCATGCGATGATGATGGAGCAGGTCCTGACGGCTGCGGACATTATGCCGTCGGCGGTACATCTGACGGCGGCGACGCTATCCGGCATGCATCCCGACATCCCCTTCGGGCACACGCGGGTAATCAATATGCCCTATGGTGAGAAAGAAAATGGGGATGGTGTCTCTATCGGATCCCTTGATCTGATTGAGACCGGAGAGATCAGGTCTCTATTCGGCACCGGGCGAAAGGCTCTTTCCGGCACTGGTGCGTTGGGGGGTGACGATGAAGTTACCATGGTGGATATGCCGCATGGCTCCATGGATCTGGTGATCATGAATCCGCCCTTTACCCGTCCGACCAATCATGAGGTGACCGGCGTTCCGGTGCCGTCGTTCGCCGGATTCAGCACCCGGAAAGAAGAGCAGTTGAAGATGTCTGTCCGGCTAAAGGAGCTGCGGAAGGGTCTGGACAGTCCGGCCGGTCATGGGAATGCGGGACTGGCCTCGAATTTTATTGATCTGGCGCACATCAAACTCCGTCCGGGAGGCATTCTTGCGTTAGTCCTTCCAGCTTCCTTTACGCAGGGGCAGGCCTGGAGTGATGCGCGCGCGCTGATCCGCCGGCACTATTGCGATATCCTCGTGGTGGGCATTACGACCGATGGGAGCACCGATCGGGCATTCTCGGCAGATACGGGGATGGCGGAAGTGCTGCTGGTAGCTAAACGCAAGGAAGATCCCACGGACAAACCGGGAGAGACTCTTGTGGCAAATCTGCGTTGCCGTCCGAAGGCTTTGCTGGAGGCGGCTGTTGTGGCTCGTGCCATTGAACAGATTCGTGTGCGCAACAACGAGGATGCGGGGGCGATCCGATTGACCCGACAACAGACGGCGGGCAATTTTCTTCGTCGGGTAGGCTGGAATGGGATCGGAATCGGGGAAGCCGCCCTGGCGGTGTTCATGCAGTCGCTCGCTGCAGGTGGCCTGCTGTTGCCACGTATGCCTTCCACTGTATCTCTCCCATTGAGTGAACTGGGTCAACTCGGTGATCGCGGTCCGCTGCACCGGGATATAAACGGGATGACCCGCAGTGGTGAAGCGCGTGGTCCGTTTGATATTGAGGATCTTTCTGCGTCGCCGGAATATCCCGTGCTGTGGAAGCATGATGCGAACCGCGAACGGCAGCTTATTGTTGCGCCGGACCGGCAGGGTCGAACCCGAACGGGTTGCCGCCGGCAGGCGGCGCAGCTATGGCAATCTGGAGCTGCCCGACTGCACTTCAACCTGGATTTTCGATTGAATTCCCAGTCGCTGGCCGCCTGCCTGACCAGGCAGCCTTCACTGGGCGGAAGGGCCTGGCCAAGCTTTGTTACCGAAGAAAAATGGGAGATTCCGATTGTGCTCTGGGCCAACACGACGCTCGGGCTGATTGCATTCTGGTGGGCGGGGACACGTCAGCAGCAGGGGCGCGCCAACATGACGATTACGAGACTGCCGCATCTTGTGTCGCTCGATGCGGCGAAGCTCAGTGACCGGCAGCTCAACATGAGTCGGAGGATTTTTGAAGACTTTCAAGGTCAGGAATTCCTGCCCGCCAATGAGGCGTACAGAGACGAGGTGCGCAAGTCGCTGGATGCGGTAGTCTTGACCGGGATGTTGGGACTCCACGAAGATGTACTGGAGAGTCTCAGCATTCTGCGTGAACAATGGTGCGCGGAGCCCAGTGTTCACGGAGGTAAGGGTACCCGGCCCGGAAGTTCGCGCCAGAGCAGTTCATGACTATGGATCTGTCGCTCAAGGATCTGCGTCTCTCCCGGAGTACGGTCCGATCAGCACCCGGACTGAGACATATTGGGCCGTATGACTATTCCTGGCATGTAGAGTCGATCGGGCCATCGGACACTGCAGAAGGTGATGGGTCGGGAGCGTCCTGCTGTTTTGCCCTTTCCAGGATTCTGATGGATCCTTGTGCCGGAAGGCTGCGCATGTATGCGTCATCTACATCTTCGCCATGATTACATGCGCTCCCGTTCAGCCTGCAATCCACGATTGTTTGGCGACAATTAACATTAGGGGCGGCGACAACTGGATCTGGGACACCGCCGGCGACCCATGTGACACCCCATTTCCCCCGTAATCCCTTATATCTCCGTGAGTTACATCACCTGCCTCAATCAGGCGGAGTTGGCCATGGATTGCCGCAACCCACAGGAAGAGTAATTATCAATGCTCCCGGTTATAGTTGTCGTTGGACACACGATAGGCATTCGCGTCGGGCTTCCGGCCAATGCGATGTTGCGCCTGTGCATTCAGTCCAATGCAATGAGACCGCGTGCGTAATTTGGGCATGTTGAGCCTCCGGTTCCTCCATGCCTACCAATACGGAAAGGACCGTAAACGCTAAGATCGGTGAATGCCTGAGAGGCAAGCACCCTGCGTGGACCGTAG
>JAPPNA010000087.1 GCA_028873925.1 Bacteroidota bacterium
CGGCACCCCAAATGCCAGTTTCAGGGGTGTTGCGTTTCGCACTTCACAAGGCGAATGACCGGCATGAAGCTGAATTCCCGGAGGAACTGGTGCGGCGGGTGATCAAGCTTTATTCCCCGTCGGGAGGGATAATCTTGGACCCCTTTGTCGGCTCCGGTACGACCACGTCAGTCGCCAAACGGCTGGGAATCGATGTGATGCCCGAGTACGTAGACTTAGCGCGGCGGAGAACCCATGACGCTTGACGGATTAGAGCTGCTGGAGCGTACGACAATGCAGACGGTCGTGCGTGCGATTCAGGATTACTACGAGTCGTCCCGAACCATATTCCAGAAGGAAGAGGATTCTCCAGGTAACATTGCGGAGGATGTCCTGCGTGAGGCTGGCGCTGGCATGCATAAGACCTGAGCTACGGTTAAATTGTGCAGCAGGGGTGGGGCAGAATGGCAGCGAATCATTGGAACCCTTACCTGACCCAGCCATTTTTTGACGATGCCCCCAATACCGCGCCATCGGGCACGACGCACCGCACTACGGCTGCGGAACAACCGCGAGTCTCGGCCGTAAGCGGCTTCAGAATCGGCCTAAATGACTCCTGTCCCGACTTACTGCGGCATGGTTGACTGCTGCGGATCATTCAAGGGCCACGGATTTTCCGCACCGGCCCCCCCCTATTGAATTCTTGAACTTCATGAAATTTCATCGAATTTTCTTTGCGACGCTTTTCCTGCTGGCTGCTGGATTGGGTGCCGCTGACGTACTGGCACAAGACATCTTGTATACCTCGGTGACCGGGAAAGGGACACAGCCGGGTGATGTGCCCGATGACCAATGCGCCAATCCGGCGGATCCCTGCAGATTGTCGGCAATCCTGACCAGGGCTGATCTCACCGACAATGATACGATAGCCATTCTCATCAGCGCAGCAGGAGTTACGGTAGAATACAGCCAGGATGCCACCATAAATCGCGAGTTGAATTTTCAACTGTACACGAATGACGGCAACCCGACCAACTGGGAAGCGGGTACGCTGGTGTTCAGAGGGGATCTGACAATTGATAGTGACGGAGAGCTGGGGAGTACCGGGGACAAACTTACGCGGATCATTGCGTCGCCCCAGGTGACCCTGACAGGTCGTTCCAGCCCCGAGAAGAACATCCCGGGCACAGTCACGATTTCTGACGGACGGCGGGTACGAATTACCCAGGCAGCCGGAACCGATTGCCTCAGGTTTGACGATCTCACAATTGGCGGCCGCACTCAGTTTGACCTCTTAGCAGCCGGATGCGACAATCAGTCCTACTCCACGATTGACATTTTCGGGAGTTTGACGGTGGATGCCGAGTTGAATATGGGAGGCGGAGGTATCGCCATCAGAGGCGATGCCGGCACTGACGGAGCTAACGCGGATAAGAAATTCCTTGAGGTCAGCAGCTCACGCGGGATTCGTAACGGCGGTCGCCTGGATTTGCACCTGACCAATTTCACGGAACCAAATTTCAGTGCGTTCAGCGACAGTGACATCTATAAGGGAAGGCCGTGCTTCCAAGTACGCGGCCAGGGCCAGGTCGAAATGCAACTGTACATGGATGCGGCGCAGTACGTTTGTGTGACGGTGCCGGAGTTAGGCAATGGTGATGTAATTGAGATCAAAGCGGGTACGGTGAATTTTGGTGCCGATATTACGGTGGACGGAGATTTCAGGAACGAGGGATTTGCCCGGACGCAGTTTAGCGGAGTCCTGGACCTGGAGGGTGACCTAACAATAGACGGACGTTACCGGAATGATGCCGGCACTGGTCAGAACCCGCTGGCTTATCCTGCCGCCAGTAGTGGTACCGATCACATTACGAGCCCAGCGGAATACCGGACTTGGACGAATGCTACCGGTGCCGTCGGCCGTGGGGATTACAAGGATCCACCCGTGGTGGCCATTGACTCTGTAAGATGGACCGCGTCTCGTGATACCATTGCGACCTGTCTGCCAGCCCGACGCCCAGGTGTCCATTTGCACATGGGTTCAATGATCGGGGGTGAGGTCAGGATGTTCAACATACCTGAGCAAACGGCACCCACATACAGGATGCCCAAGCCGAGCGATCTATCAACGGAGTCCGGCCATTATGTAGTCGCCTGCCAATCGGGATTGTTCCTGATGGGCAACGGCATCACGACCATCAGGGAGACGCTGCTGGCACAGGAACTCAGCACCGACATCTCAGCGGAAACGCCGGCTGGTGCCGGGGCCGACACATTGGGTGGCTATATCTATCTGGGTGCAGGAGGCAATGGCTACCACAACCTGGTCCTGGAGGGTGATGTTAACATTTCTGGATCGTTGACAAAGGTTGAAATGGCTTCTGCAGCCGGCATAGGTACCTCCATTAACGGTTGCACGACAGGTCTGCCTACGACCGGCTCCAGCGGCAACAAGGTCATTTTTGGTGGCTCGTCCTTTCAGGATGTGGTGTTGTCCACGGACGTTGGCAGCCCTGCCCGCAGTCGGCCGCTTGCACTTAGCGCGCTGTCACTTGATAAGGAAGGCGGCGGGGTTGAATTAGTGCGCGGCAGTGGCGGCCTAACTGTGGGTTATCTTGAGCCGCTCAGGGGTACGCTTTATACCGATGGGCCTGGCTCTTCGCTGCTGTCGGTAACTGCGGTGGCCGGCGGCGGGGGTCGGGTGGTCACTCGCGGCAGCGGCAGCGTCTATGCGGATGGCGGGGCCCCTACATCCGTCATTTACGGTGGCGGTGACCAGACCATTGGCAGTGAGCTGGGCTCGGCCTCAGCGGTGACCATACTGTCTACCGGGGTGGTTTCGATAGGCAAAACCACGCTTGGCCAGCTCAATCTCTTTGCAGGCACATTGAAGGCAACCGGGGACATCACCATCAGTGGCACCATTATACTGGGCAGTACGGGCGCTTTTGATTTGAGCGATGGTTCTCTCAAGCATACTGGTGACACGCTGATGTATACCGGCAACATGCCCCGGATGGCAGGCATAGCCTGGATGGCGGACGAGGCGGCGGTGGATGTCGTTACCGAAACGCGAACTATTGTAATTGATCAGGCCTGCGATATGCCGGCCGGAGGTCTCCAGGTGGCCCTGAACCCGGGTTACACCTCTCTTGGTGGTATGCTAAATGTCATCGATGGAGCCTTGGATCTCAATGGCGGCGGCCTGGTGGTACAGGACCGCATTACCGGTGAGCAGACCATCACGGTGGGCGAGAAGGGAAGAATTTGTGACTCCATGGGCGGGGTAGCCTGCTCGGGTTCAGCGGCTCTGGAGGAAAACAAGGAGAGAAGTGATCAGCTCATGATGGCGATGGGGCGGATTCAAAAGGAGGATTCAGAAAAAAGCCGGGCGGCGTTGGACAAAGCCGTGGATGCGTTTGCAGCCACCAGCGAGGCGAAGACCCATGATGAAGGCAAGGGCATTATGGTAGGCTACGAGAAAGCAATGGCCACTGATGCCATGCCGGTTACGAACATCACCATTACGGCAAAAGACAAAATGCTGCCTATGGTGACGACCTTGGGCGGCACTGTCAGGCTCAGGAGTGCAACTGCGGACAAGAAGCTGCAGCTGGTGTTGAACGGCCTGATGGTCAACGGCGACGACGACGCGACAGTGATGGTTGAGTCCTCGCTGGGCCGGCTCCAGGTAAAGGAGTCCGCGGTCATAGAATCGGGCAAGCTCATGCTGGAATCGGCTGAGACGGTGCTGGAAATGGATCACACGCAGCGTGGCGGCACCGTGGAGAGCAGCGATCACTATACCGTTATGGGTGCGTTCAATGTCTCCGGGGGCACCTTCAAGCAGGCGGCCGAGGATACACTGTCGGTGGCTGGCGATTTCATGTCTGAGGATGGTTCCGATTACACCGGCTTAACACAGTTCATCGGAACAGGCGGGCAGATGGTATCGGTTAGCGACACGCTGGGATCGGTTTCGGTCAATGCTAGCGGTGGTGTTGTGCTTAGCAGCGGCATTACGCAGAATGAGAAGGCCGATCTGACGCTGCAGCGTGGACAAGTCATGACGGGCGACGATGCCAACTGGGTGATCACGAACTTGAATGTTGAACGTGACCTGGCGACGCGGGCGGCCGTTCCGACGAGTGTTGCCAACACGATGACGGATGAGGCAACAGTGTGGCTGGGTGGCCGTCAGAGCTTCATTGTAGGTGGAATATCACGCAAGGTGGCCTATGGCAACACCGGACGGGGCCATGTGAAGGGCGGATACCTGTTCCCGCTGGGCTCTACGTTGGAGACGCGCTCCCGATATCGTCCAGTGATTCTGAATTTTGTGACGGACATGTCACCCATAACGGTAACGGCATCTATGGCGGAATCTGCCACCGCTGTGACCTGGCCCGCGGAAGGCATTACCGCACCCTCAACGGAGGGTGGTAACTATACGCTGGACACCTATGCGCCCTTCATGTGGAAGATCGAGTTTTCGGCTATTCCTCCCGCGGGGGTTACTCTGCGAGTGGCTTCGGACGGTCTGATTGGGGTCCGCAATCCTGCTGGACTGCGGCTGGTGCAGTGGGACTGTGATGGCGAAAATCCGCAGCTGGCGGGCGTATTTGATCTCAGCTTTGAGCATCCTGATCCTGAAAATGTTGCGGCCAACGGGCGCATCAACGGGGTGCCGAACACTACAATGTATGGCGTTGACTTTGCGGAGTGCAACCTTATCGGTTTAGCGGCGAGATATGCGGACAACCCGATTGGAATGGAGCCGCCGGATGCCACGCCGATGGCGAACATGCAGCTGATCCACAACGTCGTCGGAGCGACGGTGGATATCTATGTGGATGATGTGCGGGTGGAGGACAACTTCGCCTTCCAGTCTGCGACCTCTCTGGCGACGCGGTTTGCTGTGGGCCCTCATCAGATCCACCTGGTAGCCAGCAACGACGCTGACAATTCGAATCCGATAGCCTCGTTCCCGGTTACCTTTGAGGAAGATGGCTGGTATACCGTGATCGCAAATGGTGATCAGACGAATTTTGCTGTGGCGGTCCTGATTGACAGGAGCCGGCAGGTGCCTCGCACCAATAATGTGAAATTCCGAATCGTACATGGCGCGGCGGATTTGGGTGAAGTGGATCTTCGTTCGCTTACAGAGACTGGCCGGTGGGCGAACAACATCAGCTTCAACGAGGCGACGAGTTACCGGGAGAAGGAGGCCACCGTGCACAATGTGGAATTGCTGGACGGCAACACGCAGGTTGACGTATTTGAGATCGACCTGGGTGACTACATCAATGAGACTCTGGTATTAGCCTTGTCGGGCGCGGGGACATCCTCCGCGATGGGCCTGACGTTGATTGGCGTTGACACTACCGGTAGTGTGTTCTACCCGCAAGTAGTTACGTCAACATCACCGGAGGAATTGCCGACCGCGTTTGCATTGCAGGGAAATTATCCGAATCCCTTTAATCCGTCCACGCAGATTCAGTTTGATTTGCCGACTGCGGCGGATGTGACGGTGCAGGTGATTGACCTGTTGGGTCGGGTGGTCCTGAAGCTGCCCGCAATGAGAATGGA
Organism: Bacteroidota bacterium; assembly: GCA_028873925.1. Classification (GTDB taxonomy): domain Bacteria; phylum Bacteroidota; class Rhodothermia; order Rhodothermales; family Bin80; genus JAPPNA01. The sequence continues at coordinate 5,569 of JAPPNA010000087.1, forward strand.
GGCCGGGGCCAGCAGAACGATTGAACTGGCCGGATCATCCCTGGCATCAGGCCAGTACCTGTACCAACTGATTGCGGAGATGGAATCCGGCGTACAGGTTGGGACCGGCCGGATGATGCTGATCAAGTGATCGGGGTGAATCCCAACCGATTATGGGCGAGCACGCTGGTGCAGCAGGAGGGTTCGGGTCTCAGTATATCGTAGTCACCGATGGTTTTAGCGCTGATTGCTTAGCTTTGTTCAACTGACTTCCCGCGTGCTATGGCCGCGACGATACGTCTGGATCAGGTCCGTCTGGTGCTACCCTTGATGCGGAATTGGTTGCTTCATCCGGCCATAGCGGAGTTGGTCTATGGCTATGTGGTCAGGATGATTTCTCTGCGCGAGACTGCGCGGCGTACGGATGTAGGCTTACGGGAATCACCGAACTGCCCGTATCGGAAGGAGCGCTTGGAGCTGTTTCGGGGTTTATTCATGCACATGGCAGACCTGGTGAATATGGTAAGCGGTCCATGGGGTGCACGCAGGTGCGGACTAATGTCAGCGGACGGAGGGTGATTAGCCTTGGCCAATTGGCGCAGGACGGGGAGCAGGTCCCGGTACAGCACGAAAATGCGCATGGATGTGCCTAGGCCTATGAAGCGGCACTACGCGGGGCCGTTGATGCTACGGTGGAGCCATTGCTGCTGAACCCGATGGCATAGATGGCCGCTGGCGTACAGAACCATGAAGAAATCATGACACTGGACAGAGCCCATTCCGGCCCGCCTCACGGCGTGGGTGTAGCTGGCGTTTTCCAGTTTGCGGCGATTTGCCTGCTGTTATCAGCAGCTGCGATGGCTCCAGACAAGAGCTGTGTCGCTCACGCGATGGGCGTGTGCATCCAGGAATCCTTATCCCAGGTTGATGCCGCCAGTGGAGCCGATGAGGTGCAGCGCGAGCCGGATCCGATGACCGGAGCGGTACAGGACGTATTGATGCCCAATGCGGACAGCCACGGCAAGGCCATCGGGCGTGAGAACGTTCCTTTAGTGCCCCGGAAACGCCCCATTCAAGACAAACGAATCACTCCTGCAGCCCGAACATTCAAGACACCCCAAGGAGGCACAAGCGGTTATAACGGGCTTGAATCCGCCAATTGGGATGCCACCATTGATGATCCGGCTGGTTGGGTGGAATTGAGCGTGAACGACGCTGACTTGGCCCGTGGCATAACCCGTCACGACGTAAACGGCATCATGCCAAGAGCGTTGGGCCGTGTCAGTGTTCCTACGGTCCCTGTTCTGTTTGGCGATACGCTAAGCGCAACCCAACCACTGGAATCAGGCGTATTCTCTGAGATCCCTGAAGCTCTCGCAAAACTCGCGAATCACTCGGTTTTGCCTATTTCACGTTTCGCAGGTCGGGTGATCCCGCGGCCTCCACGCGCAGATGCCCCAGCTTCCGAGGCCATTAAGATGTTCTATGAGTCGAAAATTGTCCGGTTCCAGAGTTTTGCAAAAGGCTCCCCTGTTCTGGAATTGGACAACAACGATTCACTAGCCTTATCTGACAGGCGCGCGAAACTGGAGCGTGGTGGTCAGACTAATCTGCTCCTCAAAGGATCGCCTCCATCACCGCGCACTTGGATTGACCATCTTGAATATGCGGATTTGCCCGACTTCAGTCGGACCCGATCAGCCGTACTTGAAAAAGTGGCAGGCCCGCAGAGAGCAGGCCTACGAATGGGCGAGTTTGCGCGCACGCCACCGCAGACAGTAAACAAGAATAGCCATGCGTCCACGATGCTGAATAATGACCGAACTACCCGTTCGCAGATAAGTGTCACCGAGGACAACAGCCCGTTGCCTTGGGCCGAAGACATCAGAATCCGGAATCACGGGCAGGAAAAGCCCAATTCTCTGTCAGTCCTGCTGGAGGGGGGGATTTTCCCTACCTACAATCTGGGATCAATCCATTCGTCCGGGTCAAATGTTGACGACCCAACGCGTACGCGCTCCGCCCCCCTTGCACGCCTGCTGACCTATCCCAATCAGAACGACTTGGATTCCACGACCTCGCAAGCATTCCCGATTGCTGAATGCGCACAAAGAGATTCCATGGTTACGTACTGGGTTGGTGAACCCATTCCACCACTTGAGTTTCCTGCGCCACCGGTGAGAGGGTCCCGCTATTCGCTGACTCCTTCTCCACCACCGGGGCTTTCCTTTGATTCGCTGGCGAATCCGCCCAACCTTTCGGGCACGCCAATCGGGCCACCGAGCAAGACGCGACATCGGTATAGGAGGACTTTACCAAACCAGTTTTTTGACCATTGGTATTGCATTGAGGTCAGGGAAGGTCTGCGCCTGAGAAACCCCGGAAACAAAGAGTATTATGTAGGTCAGCAGGTTAGTGATACGTTGTACGAGGCTGTGAGCGGTGTGCCCCCGTACGAGTATGAGCTGCAGGGATCACTGCCTGAGGGCCTGCACTTTAGCAAGGCCGAGCGCACAATCCACGGTGAACCGAATGAAGCGACGGCGGCACCCGCACCCATTATCTATACCGTGACCGACGCTCTGGACTCCACACACGCTGTATCCTTCACGATAGAGGTAAAGGAGGGTTTGAAGCTCGCGGGTCCGGTAGCCGACACAGTGTTCGCGCATGGTGAACAAGTGGAAATGACACTGCCAGAGGCACACGGAGGCACAGGGGACAATACCTACGCCCTCCACCCGGAACCGCCAGGAGACCTGGAGTTTGTTCCGGGATCGCGTACGCTCAGCGGTACTGCAACGCGTAGCATTCCCCCAACCCCATACGTATACTCCGCAACTGATCTCTCGTCGGATTTACGGGTTTCCATTGCATTTGAAATTGAGGTGCTGCTGGGATTGGATGAATTCGATCTGGTGTATTTCTTGGGCGAACACAATAGTCATCAACTACCGGAGCCCAAGGGAGGTGATGGTCCCTATGAGTACGATTTCGAACCGCCCTTGCCGCAGGGGCTGGCGTTTGACGCTGACACGCGCAGCCTGAGCGGTACGCCGTTGGGCGTGATGGACAAATCTGACTTCAAATACAAGGTAACCGACTCCAGGGGTGCCCGGGGAGATGGGGAGTTCACGATTGAGGTTAAGGAGGGTTTGAAGCTCGCGGGTCCGATAGCCGACACAGTGTTCACGTATGGTGCACAAGTGGCTATAACACTGCCAGAGGCACACGGAGGCACAGGGGATTACGAATACGCACTCAGCCCGGAACCGCCAGGAGAGCTGGCGTTTGATCCAGGATCGCGTACGCTCAACGGTACTGCTACGCGTAGCATTCCCCCAACCCCATACGTATACTCCGTAACTGATCCCTCGTCGGAATCGCCCGTTTCCATTGATTTCCAAATTGAGGTGCTGCTGGGATTGGATGAAATCGATCTGGTATATTTCTTGGGCACACACAATAGTCATCAACTGCCGGAGCCCAAGGGAGGTGATGGTCCCTACGAGTACGAATTCGAACCGCCCTTGCCGCAGGGGCTGGCGTTTGACCCTGACACACGCAGCCTGAGCGGTAAGCCATCGGAGGTGATGGACAAATCTAACTTCATATCCAAGGTATCCGACGCTGGGGGTGCCCGGGGAGATGGGAAGTTCACGATTGAGGTTAAGGAGGGTTTGAAGCTCGCGGGTCCGATAGCCGACACAGTGTTCACGTATGGTGCACAAGTGGCTATAACACTGCCAGAGGCACACGGAGGCACAGGGGATTACGAATACGCACTCAGCCCGGAACCGCCAGGAGAGCTGGCGTTTGATCCAGGATCGCGTACGCTCAACGGTACTGCTACGCGTAGCATTCCCCCAACCCCATACGTATACTCCGTAACTGATCCCTCTTCGGAATTGCCGGACTCCGTTGAGTTCCAAATAGAGGTGCTGCTGGGGTTGGATGAAATCGCGCCTCTGGTGTATTCCTACGGCGAACACGACAGTCACCTCTTGCCGAAGCCCAAGGGAGGCGTTGATCCCTACGAGTTCAATTTCGATCCGTCCTTACCGCCGGGGCTGGGGTTTGACCATGAAACGCGCACCTTGAGCGGTACGCCGTTGGAGGTGATGGACGAATCCGACTTCATATATAAGGTCACCGACGCTGCGGGTGCCCGAGGAGAAGACACTCTCAGTATCACGGTGACCGCAAATGCGGCACTTATCCGCGACCGTTCAGCCTTGATAGCCTTGTACGAAGCTACTCTGGGGCCTGAGTGGACCGACAATACGGATTGGCTGAGCCCGCCGGCCGATGTGCGCGCGTTCACGGCGGAGGATCTGGGCAAATGGTATGGGGTGGAAGTATCAGACGGACGAGTTACGGGAGTCGTTTTGCCGGACAACAACCTGCAGGGCGCATTGCCGGAAGCGCTTGGAAATCTGACGGCCCTGGATTCTCTAAATCTGCAGCATAACCGATTGGATGGGGCTCTCCCGTCCGCCCTGGGTCAGCTGTCCCGCCTGCAGGTACTGCTGCTGCATGACAACATGCTGAGCGGACCGATACCGCCGGAGTTGGGAAAGCTGGCCAGTCTTGAGAAACTGCACTTACAGCACAACGAATTGATCGGAGAGATTCCCAAAGAATTGGGAGCCATGGGGTCCCTCAAGCAGCTGTGGTTGCAGGGCAATGCGCTCAGCGGCACGATCCCATCAAAGCTCGGACGACTGGATGGCGTGCAAGGGCTGCTGCTTAGCGACAACAGGCTAACGGGCACGATTCCCCCAGCCTTGGGCACACTGTCAGCGTTGGAAGACTTGTGGCTGCAAGGCAACGAACTGGTCGACGCTGTGCCACCGGAGCTTGGGCAGCTCGACAAGCTGCAACGGCTCCTGCTTAGTGATAACCGGCTTTCAGGTGCAATCCCTTCCGCGCTTGGCGACCTGGCTTACCTGAAGGACCTTTGGTTGCACAACAATCAGCTGTCAGGGGGGATTCCACCCGATCTGGGGCGGCTCGACAGTCTTCAAGGCATACTGCTGCATAACAATTCCATTGGAGGCCCGATTCCTGCGGAGCTGGGAAATCTCAAATCCCTGCGATGGCTGCAACTCCATACGAATGAGCTTGGGGGATCCGTTCCTGTTGAACTTGGTCGGCTGGCACGATTGGAGCGGCTGGAACTGAGTGACAATCAGCTCACCGGCGCTGTTCCAGAATCTCTCGGTAACCTGACTGAGCTGGAGCATCTCTACTTGGATGGCAATCAGCTTTCCGGAACGCTCCCAAGGTCACTGATGAAGATATCGCCGCTAAAGGAGTTATTCATTCACGGTCCGGGCCAGGAAGTCTGCGCTCCTGATGATGAGGACTTTGAGGCGTGGCTTGCATCGCTAAGGGCTTTCCGCGGACCGATTTGCGGGCGCTTTCTCACGTTCACGGCTCCCGTGTCGGATCGGCAATACGTTGCAGGACAGTCCGTCACGGACTGGACTTTGCCGGCGGTTGAGGGAGGAACGGCACCCTACCAGTACACCCTCCACCCGGCCTTGCCTGCAGGTTTGCAATTTGAAGCTGCGACCCGCACAGTGCGAGGAACACCCCTTGATTCGGTCTCTGCAACAGCCTATACGTATACGGCATCAGACGGCACCGGGAGCACAGGGCGACTGACGTTTACCATGACTGTAGTGCCGAGCCTGGCGGATCGTTTTGAATTGCACGGCAACTATCCAAATCCGTTCACTGGAACGACCCGGCTGGAATTCAGCCTCTCCGAAGAGACATCGATCCGTGTTGAGGTGTTTGACCTGCTAGGGCGCAAGGTCCTGAACCGGGAGGCGCATTCAGTGCCTGCGGGAGCCCACCGCCACATTTCCCTGAACACCGCCAGTATGGCACCCGGCCTGTATTTGTATCGCATGCAGGCAATAGTGGACGGACAGATGGTGGCGCGTTCCGGGCAGATGATCCGTCTGTGATGCGGCCATCGGGCCAGTTGCCGAGACGGGCCTTGTTAAGTGCGAACCGGGCCTTGGAGTACAGAGGCAAGTTTTGAGCTGCACCGGATTCGTTCGATTGGGTATGGATTGCCTAGAAATATCACCCTGTTGCTCCTGCTCTTCAATTCTCGAATGGCGTTCGTCGGCATACGCCCGGTGACAAGAACAGGCCTGAAATTTTGCACATGGCAGGATTTGACCCATTTTTCCACAATCTGAGCCGCGGACTGGAGTTGATCCACGGCCTTTGAGATTCTTGGTGCCCCCTTCTTCATCTCAATAGGCACTATCCAGCCCCCGGAACAGTCCGCAGCAAGCACGAAATCCGCACGAGTCTGCTGATTCATGGACGCTATCTTGTCCAAATCGACCAGTATGTGAGGCTCTGGTAGGTCTGTCTTATCTAAGAAACAGCCATTCCGTGTGAGACTGGATGTGTGAATAGCGTCCTGCGAAACCCTCTCGCGCACTGAATTACACACTGGTGAATCAACGGCGGTCATTTATCTTTTCCAGTTCGCGGGTAATCCGGGCCCACTCGTTGTACATCTTAGTCGCTACGTTATCAAATCCCGCCGGGTAAACGCCTGATTCATCAAATTCCAACGGAGCCACACGCGAACCGCCGGGGGAACTGCCAAGCTTGAATAGCCACGCGCCAACCTGTTCACGCTTAAGCGCATACTCTCCATCTTTAAAAGTTCGTCGAATCGACTCCGGCAAGGCGGAAAGTCGTACAAGGTTCGCCACCGCCTCCAGCACCCATTCGCTGTGGGTTGTTATGACAACCTTAACTCCCGCCTTTATGATTGATGCCAGCTGCCGCGTCAATTGCACCTGTTTGGCAGGATGCAGGTGCGATTCCGGCTCCTCAATGATAAGTGTATCGCCGGGCCTTACCAAGTGCCTCAGGTACAACACTACCGGTGCCAGCTCTGATACCATCGACGATGCGTTCTTTAACGGCAACGGTTTGTTCCAACCGGCCGGCTGATACCTAAATTCAGGATAATTGAGAACATCTGAGTTCTCAATCGATACCTCGCCATCCAATACTTGCTCTTGAATATCGGCACAAATCTCTTCAATCTTCGCGTTGGGATATCTCGACTGGCGAAAGTAGGAGCGAGCGTCCAACTGAATCAGTTGTTCCAAGAAATCGGCTGTTATACCCGACAACATCGGTTGAAGTCGCGAAGGTCTAATTCCCGCCATCGCAGCATTATCAAGCACTGCCGCCACCACGGCGCGATGCGCATGCATGATACCCGTTCTATCTGCTGGCAGATAATAGGCTTGTGTTCCCCACGGCGCATACACTTCCGGGGCAATCTCGTGTGCAAGGTTGGCCAGGAATAACCACGCCTCGGGAAATATGTCAGACTGATCGGACCACGAAGTCTGCACTCTTATCTGCCACTCTCTCCATTGATAGCCTTTCATGTGGCGAGGTCGGATGGGCATTTGACTAGGCAACCTAGTCTGAAATGCTGGTTCGTTCATCCCAAGCGACAAATGGTGCTCAACTGAATCAGCGCTGCCATTCGGCACACTGCAAAAACAGATTTTAGCATCAACATCCACACCTCGGCGGCGAAGTGCCTCTGCTTCAAGACCAAAGCATCGGGTAATTTCGCTGGCCAGTGCTGAATGGTCAGCCGACTCATAAATCTCTCGCAAAATACTGGCAAGCTTTGCTGGGACCTGAAAATCTGTCGGCAATTGAGGTGCGTCTGGAAAATCTCCAAATCGCACCCCGTCCCATTCTACGAGCGCCTCTCGTAATCTATCGGCTTCTGGAGAATCGGGGTGAAATCGTGATTGGACTGCGTCTCGGAATGGCGGGGAGAATCTACGCCTGCGACTACCAAAATAACTATGCAACGCATAAAGCAGAATGGCCAAATACGACTTCCCCGAATTGCTGGGCCCCACGAAGATCGAAAGGGGCCGCAAACTGAGCTCAGCCTCCGCTATCGGACCAAAGTTTAACACTGAAAGATGCGGCACGCGGCCCGGAGAGTATGAACCCGCTGACTTTTCCATGATTCACGTCGCGGACATGGTAATTTCGTCAGAAAACAGCGCTGTAAACTTGCCCATTTCCCTCCGGTTCCCGCCCTTGACGGAAGATCGCCCGGCATTCTACTGATCGACTGAAGGATGGACACCCGCGGGCACTCGCAGAACCGTATGTGCAGCCTGTGACGCTTTGAGGGCAGCAGGCTGTGCCGATATGAACTGAGACGCACCGACATCGGCTGCAATGTGGCAGGATGGGGGCATTGTGACCGATTCTGATTGCGTTTAGTGGACTCGTTGCCAGCTTGTTCCGCACTCAGGTCGTCGCTCTTGTGGTCTCCCTGTTAGTGCGGCCAGTTCCGTTGCGTAGCCCGTTCCGCTGCGTTTGGTCTTTGATCTGCCCTCCCGACCCCTTTAGGCGCGCGACCTTCCCGAGAAGGTCAAACCAGAAGGGAGCGCCGAGGCTGACCGCGGCAATCGTGATGAGCCATCCTGCCACTGATTTGACCCACTCTGCTACAGTATTCGGGAGTCCTTCATTCCACCAGATTGGAAGCGTCTTGAGTGTGTTTGACAGCTGAGCGTTGATGGAATCTGCAGAGGCTCCATCCTGCACCAGCGACATCGCTTCTTCAGCCACCACGCTTCGTAGCGCCTCGTCAATCCAGAGCTTCTCCGCAATATGGATCGTGCTTGCATTGCCCGCGACCGTTATGACCAATGCGATGACGAGTATCCAGAACTTAGCATTCCGCCTATACCACCCGCTCACCCGCTGCATGCCTTCATCAAACCACTCCGCCAGTTCCTCAACCATCCGGCTTTCCGAAATACCCGGGGTTCTCTGACGAATCGCTTTCAGAATCTGAACAATGTCCGAGCGGTCGGTGTCGTGATCGTCTCCGCCCTGGCCTCCCTCCTTCCCCTCCATGAGAACCATGAGCACGGTGCCCAAGGTCCGAGAGTCAATGTAGGAAGGAGACCTCGGACAGAGGCGATTCCATCCGATCTTCAGCCAGCGTTTGATTTTGGCCGTTTCATTGTCTGGCATTAGCATTCTGTCCCTCCGGCCCAGCCGCCGAACCATCGGATGTTTGTACACCTCCTGTGCCATGCCCGATCCGAGCAGTCTTTCAACGCCTTTGTACAGATTCCGCGAACGCAGCCCAAAGAAACTCGCGATCCATTCCTGGATGGTGGATGCCAGCAGACTCAGGACCACATAGACGAAGGTGAGGCCGATAGCGACATCAATGATTGGACCGTTCATAGTTAATCCGTCGGGTGGATCTGCTGTCTGCTGCTTATCCGTCGCTGGGAGCCAGCCATTTGCCTAGACCTTAGCGGTGTCCGACTACTCTCATGGCTGCGACCATTCCCTACGTACCTCCCCCTCCGTAACCGGGGGCCTATCCTTACCAGGATCCATTTCCTCCAGCACCGCTCTCCCTGCTGCTGTAGTCCAATACTTCTGATTCCTGCTGGTCGGCCTGTCAGGAATGGTCATCTCAATCCACCCGGCATCCAGCAGCGGCCTCAGAACCCGATTCCTGAACTTAGTACGATCCTTTCTTCCCGCCACCGCCATTAGTTCTATGATCGATTGCGCGATCAACGACCTACGGAGAATTTTGACTTGGTGCCGACTTGGTGCCGACTTGGTGCCGACTTGGTGCTGGCCTCCTCTCCCGGAGGTTACGCCCGAATCCTCGCCTCCCATCGGCGAACGGCGAAAGACCACCATCACCCAGTGATCCGACACATCAATCGCCGGAGCAGCCACTCCCCACTCCCGGCAGAGATCGCGGATGCGCCGGATGCCCGATCCGATGTGCTCCACCGCGTCCATGCGGTGGAGGATCCTGAAGAGCAATGGATTGCGTGGAACGCTCTTAGCACCCAACTCAGCCTCGGTCATCCCGGCCGGAAGGCCGCCCGGACTCACAATCTCAAGCCGATCATGATACAGGCAGACCTGGGCATTGGCCGTGGAACGATAGTCCCGGTGCACGACTGCGTTGACAACAGCCTCACGGATTGCGTCCAGGGGAAGCTCGGGACGCTCTTCGCGACTCACAGACCCCGTGATGATGTAGCGCACATTAATCTTGGACCGCACCCATGTTATGGCATCATTGATCATAGTGTACACATCGGACTGGAAGTCACGTCGGTCAAGAATTTCCCGCTTCGTGGTTCCCTCAAACAGCGCACAGGACAAATGGGCACTCATGTGCAACTTACGGATGTGCATCGCGAGCAGCCAGGCCCCCGCGTTGGTCATCCGACCATCGCTGGCCAGCAATTCCAGGTTACGCAGTGCAGTCTGCGGTTCCATGTGGTCGGGGATCTTGGCCCTCCGGCTGAAGGTAGCCCAGACCTCTTCGTTAAGGTCTTCTTCCAGCGAGAACCGGTGACACGGACTTTCGTCAAAGCGGATCACACCCTCCGTGAAAAAGAGCTCCCGAACCTCGTCCCGCGTCATCTGCTGCGACGATGCTCCGTGGCGCACGAAAAATTTACCTCCGAACGAGTAGGGCTTGCTCTGCTGTGCCAGCACCCGAATGACGAGCACATCCCCCATACTCTCAAGCTCTATGCTGATCGGGGGATCGGCAGACCGGGCGATGGATTGCACCCGCGACTTCAAGCGATTGTGTCGCTTAATGCCGTGAACAGTACCTTCGTCGTCCACACCGATCAGGATCACTCCACCGGCCGCATTGGCAAACGCGCAAAGCTCGCGTCCCAGATCGGAGCGTAGCGATCGCTTGAACTCGACCGTGGACCCTTCACCAAGAGCGAGCAGGTCGGATAGGCTCTTCACCTCACACCTCCACCCCAAGTTCAAGCAGGTACCCGGCCATCTTCGCCCGCACCTCTACCCGTCCGGCCCTGATCCTGTCAACCTCCCTCTGAAGATAGGGCAGGTCAATCTTCTTTTCCGGTTCACACATGTCCACATAGCTCGGGACGGTCAGGTAGCAGTCATTCCTGATGATCTCCTCCGGTACCGCTTAGCCGCTTCCATGTTCCGGTCGGGCCCAGCCAACTTCGCGATATGCTCCTCCATCACATTCTGCTTTCTGCCTTCCATGCTCTCATCCATGATGAGCATATCGGTGCAGTTGACGACCAGGATTCGGGAGGTTGGAACGCTCCAGGTACGCAGCCAGTTGATCACCGATAGAGACGCACCGACGAAACTCTCAGCAATGGCAGCGCCGAGCACTTGGAATAATAGCGTCTTGATGGGGTTGCAGGCCACGACCATGATAGTCAGGGGAGCAATTCCCAAGGTGGCTGGTTTACTGAAGATCCTGTACCCCTGTACACTGAACCCTGTCAGTTCCGCAGACAATGCTCATTGGGTCTAATCAAGTCCATCCAGCCGGACCATCGCCTGAATGCGCCCCACCTGCAGTCATTGCTGCCCCCAGCGCGACCGTTGGTGTCACTCGCAGGATGAGCGTAGCCATTTGTGAAGGGCTTGAGGCTACAGGCCGTTCCTTAGGCTATACGGCACCCGCCGCAATTGGTTTGAGGCGATGGATCGGCCAGCTATGCATCCAATACCGATTGTGTATATGGAACGGCGCAAGTCCATCGTGCATCGGGATTACCACATGGACCGGCACCGCTACTGTGTGCGTATGCCAGGAAGACGTTGATGTCCGCATAAAGGAGCGCACGGTGGAAGTCCACCTGAAAGCAGAGCAGATCGATAAGCATGTCCGCAGCCATCACAAAGGCGGGGGCTCCGACATGGACGACCATTTGCCTGAATCTCACCCTGAGGCCCGCCAATTGAACACGCGTCAAGAATGCCTTTCAGCGGCCGAGCCCGCCGCAGAAGAGCTCATTCATATCCCGCTCACCGATACTGTACATCCGGTACGTTTCGATCGGTCGCTCCTGAGCATTCAGCAATTGGGCAGCCAGCATGGCACCGAACGGCTGGAAGCCGCCCGTAAATGCGCCTTGGTCGACGGGGCCAACCGGTATTACAATGCGGCCCCTGACCTGAAGAATCTGCTGGATAGGCAGGCGGATTCACAGCAGCAGATCCCACCCATTCAGCACGACAATGATCGTAGTCAGAACTGCTATGAAAACTTCTGACCGCATATTGAGGCATCGCGAACATGACCGCCCGCGCTTGGGCTGGGCGCGGCACGAAAGCCAGCAACGCTCGGGCGGTAGACCCCAGCAGGCATACGCGGACTTGCATGAGATCAAGCAAATCGCGGCTGCTGAAGGTTTTCCCGAACCATCTGACGACATCGTTCTGAAAGCACGGCAGGTTCTGGACTGGATGCGGGAGAAGCAGCCGTTTGGATATGTGATTGATCCGTTTGACGATGGCGGCATAACCATTCAGGCCCTGCACGCTGAGATCTACGTCTGCGTTATTTTGTCCCCGACTGAGCCGCACCAGTGCTATGTGGATACGGATTCTGACAGCCGGGTCTCAACTTTCGCAGACTTACAAGGACTTTGCGGGCCCTTGCTTGAGGCAGCCCTAACTGATCTGCGGCAGTGTCTCAGCTGAATGATTCTCCCTCTGCAATAGCCAGCAGCATGAAGTGGTTGAAGCGCGTACTACGAGGAAAGCAGCGTGCGGCTGCGCCCACACGGGAGATGAGAGTACCCGCGACCACCGCGCCTGTACTGCAGCGCACCATCCATCCAAGCATTAGCGACCGAGGGAAGGCCAGATTCTTCCATGGGCGCACCGAACAAAGGCACGAATTTGCCAAAATGCTTGCAGGGGCAGGGCAAGACCCTGAAGCTGGAACAACATTTCTAGTCCAAGGCGCACCCGGTGCAGGCAAGACAGCCCTGCTCCATCAGATGGCCTTAGATGCAGGGGCTGAGTGGACAGTAGTCCACATTAGACCGCAAACACTGGAATCAACGGCGGCCATGGCCCAAGCGTTGGGCAAGGCCTACATCGCGAGCAGGCAGGAAGCGATCAGGGCTAACGCCCAGATTGCCACAATGGATCTGGCCAAAATCCTGGCAGGCACGCAAACGGTCACTGGAGTGCTACAGGAAGGTGTCGGGCCGCGCGAAAAAATACTACTAGTCTTGGACGAGGCCCAGCACCTTGCGGAGCCATCGTCGCCAGAGGCTGCCATATCAATCAGAGACACATTGAATGATATCACCAATGGTGGCACAGAGCGGCATGTCGCCTTGCTACTGGGAGGATTGGGCCACACTGAATCCGCGCTTAGCGAACGGGGGCTGTCCAGACTACGGAATAAGTGCTGTTTCACCATTGGTAGGTTTGAGCATGATGCTACGGCCGCGAAAATCATTCGCGACTGGCTTACGGCGGGCGGCTGCGACCCAAACCATATCAAGACATGGACAGATATTATAGCGCCTGCGGCGGATAATTGGCCCCAACATATCATCGCAGGTGTAGCAGCGACCCTTGATCATTTCCACGAAAAGAGGGACATACCTGCACCCGAGGCGGTCCAATCCGTCCTGTGGGCGATGGCCGAGGCAAAGGCCGTGTTTTACTTTGCACGAACACATGGCCTTGACACAGAAGATGTGGCGATTTTAGGCATGGCCATCGGGTCCTGCGGACCGGAAGCGTTATACGATACTAGAGAATTGCTCAAGATTCTCAGTGTGGATGAGCGGGATGAACGGGAGAGGGATGTTCTGCAGAAAATGCAGAATAAGGGAGTGCTGTCCCCCCGCGTCATAAAACAGCCGGACGGGGCTCCCAGCAGGCGTACGCTGGCATTTTGCGTTCCCATCCCGTCTATGGAGCGACATCTCATCATGGAGGCTCTCAATTATGCTTCCCGTAAGCCGCAGGCGGGCCAGCGCCTATGGCACAAGATTGAGGATGTGGTGAAGGAGCGAGGAGGGGTCAGTGCGGAGCGCATGCGTGCCCAGCTACAACCGCTTTTTGACAACGCAACGGATGCTGTTACCCCGCCTTCAACCGAGCATGTCAGCCGTGGGTTACGCAAAAGCAACGACCCATTAGGGCGTTAAGGTGACACGCGCAGTAATGGTGTCACGGCCATAGTCAGCGCACCTTGTCCAACGACAATTATAACTGGGGTCAACGACAATGACTCTACCTGTTGGTTGCGGTAACTATGGTCAACTCCGGTTGGTAGAGGCAGTTGGCGTAACTCATTGAGATACATGGGATTACGGGGTAGATGGGGTGTCATGTGATGACGGGCCGTTGCCATCCGGCTACCAAAATCTAATTGTCGCCAAACATACCCTACCCTTGGGCTTCGCTTACGCTGAAGTCTATACACATAACTATATACGCCATGGCACCACGACCCTGTTTGCAGCCCTGGATCTGGCCACCGGAAAAGTCATCGGACGGTGCAGCAAGCGACACCGACATCAGGAATTCCTGTCGTTTCTGCGTCTGATTGACCGGGAAACACCATCCGATGTGGACATTCATCTGGTCATGGACAACTACGCTACGCACAAACACGCCAAAGTGCGTGCATGGCTGGCTAAACGACCCCGTTACCATGTCCACTTCACCCCCACATCAGCCTCCTGGATGAACCTGGTGGAGCGCTGGTTCGGAATCATCAGTCAACGGGCCATCAAGCGCGGCTCGTTCCGGAATGTTACCGCCCTGATTAATACCATCAATGAATTCATTGAGCACTACAATGAAACAGCTAAGCCCTTCGTGTGGGTGGCCACGGCGGAATCCATCTTTGGAAAGCTTGAACGCCTTACTGCGCGTATTTGCGGGCCACCAGACTAGTTCAGTTGGGCAAATTCAAGGATGCCGTGGCAGAGGCGGAAAAGCGGACTACGAACAGGCCTTAGTATCACGATGGCGGAGTTTACGGAATGCGGAGTCTGATCTCAGATGTTGAGGAAGAGACGCTCCATTATGTCCGTCTGAAATCGGGCGAAACGATCCCTCAGATGACTCACTCGCTTGAGTCACTTCCCCTGGCGCTGATTGAGACGCGCGTTGCAAGCGGCTTGACCCAATCTGATGTGGCAGAAGGGATCGGGGTGACTGTACGCGCCGTACAGCGCCTTGAGGACTCCGAGTACCAAAAGGCTGACCTGGATACCTTAATCCAAGTAGCGAACCTGCTGAGTGTGCCTATTGAAGGCCTCGCTGATGCTGACTCCCTACGAACCCGCGAATCGTGTGACGCGGTTAGGTTAGATGCCATTTTATGTAGCAGGGATGGGGGCAGGATGGTGTTTCAGGTCGTTGGAGGGATCCGGCCATTACTCACCGGGCCCCCGGGCATGCTGGATTCTGCGCGCTCGCAGATGCATCATGCCGGAGCGTAGGTGCCTAATTTAGGACTCAATGGCAGCCAGGTGTTGCGCGGTGTGGTCGGATCTGACTTCCGGGCATGCGGTGTTTGCGGCCATTTGGTATTGCCTCACGGATCTGGTGGTCGGTTCTGGAAGAATCACCGGAGCAGTACAGATCGAATTCCCTATTTCCGAACATAACCGCTCTTCCCCAATTGCGGTGGGTTGAGTGGCTATTGGACATTTTTCTGGGTAATCGCGGCCGCCCGGGTGACAGCAGATGGCGTTGGCGGACTGTTGTTTGTTGCGGAAGTCTAGGCTGCGCGCTCTGATTCGGCCGTTGCTCCCTTCGGCGACGGTACCATCGGAATGATACCCCAGCGGTGATTCATAAGGGTCGCGGCGACCTTTTCAAGATGTTCAAGACAATGCCGCACGGCCCAAGTCTGCCAGCACTTGCAGGCCCGAACACGGCGGGCATTGCACCACCGTTTAATAGCCGTTTCCTTGATCGTCCGGGCAGTCTTCAATGAGCTGGAGCGCAACCGCTTGAACCCTATCTGCCGTTTACGGGACAGATTGCTGGGACGGATCAGCCAGTCACCTGGGTGTTTCCCTTCATTCATGAGGGCTACTCCCCCTACTGGCGAGCGGTGCCACGGTTGCGGCCCAGCCTTTTGCACCAGCACCAAATCCCGAGCACAGTACGAATCAAATACCCCCCGTGTCAACACATTCATACCACATTGAGGCCATAGCACCGGGCTGAATGAAACACGGCCGGATTCGTTTCCCCTCGCATTTCACCCACATCGTGGATTGGGCACGCCGCTGCAACAGGGCCACCAATCCTACGTATGCGGGTCATTCCCTCGAGTTTAACGATTCTGACAAGACTGGAGCGGATAGGGGTGCAAGGCGAACATCCAAGAGATTACTTGGTATAATGTGATCATGAAGGCGAAGAATTGCACCAACACGACCATTCGTATCTTCCATGATGCTGTTTGGAGCTTGTAGCAGGATGCCAGCACTCTGGAATTCCCAATACCCATTAGGCATGGTGAATCTGCGGGCGCTGAAATTCCTGAACTTACACAGGCGTGCCGCGGTGGATGCCACCCGCTCAGGCATTTGGTTGGTGCGGACAGGGACCGTGTCGGCATCGGGGGCAAAGACTGGTGTCGTTCGTGGCAGCTAGACCATCAATTCATGGAGTGCCCGATGTTGAGTCCGCTATGCGACCACCTACATTATCTGGATATCAAAGTGGGGGCTCTTCGGTTCACGGTTCGGCCGTGCCGCCATCATATTGGGATTTTGGAGAGCGAAAGGAGGATCCGATTCACCGGATTCACGCGTATCCAGCAAAATTTCCCGCGTTCATCACCACCAAGGCCTTGCGCTACGCCCAGCAGGCCGGTGTTAGCGTAGACCTCATTGCAGACGTTTTCTGTGGCTGCGGTACGACCGCCGTTGAGTCAATGCGGAGCGGGAAGAATTTTTGGGGGTGCGACATCAATCCAGTCGCAACCCTCATCGCTCAAGTGAAAACGCGCCACTATAGCGATGCCGGGCTTAGGTGCCGTATTGACGCAATCAAGAGTTTATTTGAATCTTGCGAGCCAACCACTGCTGAGCTCGCGGCTGTATCCAAGCGGATCAAATACTGGTTTAGCGACCGCAACACGGAGGATCTCCTCCGACTGCGCCGTGCAATCAATCGTGTCGTACCCAATAGGAGCCGCTATCGCAAGTTCTTCCTCTGTGCATTCTCAAACATCTTGAAGCCGACATCCCGGTGGCTTACCAGGTCAATCAAGCCCCAAGTGGATCCCAACAAGCCACATAAGGACGTTATGGATGCATTCGCCAGTCAGGTTGCGCAGATGCGGATGGCGAATCGCCGAGAGGGGATGGCTGCATCATCCAGTCGGCCTGGAACCATCAATTTGGCTGGCTACCCCTGCCCTGTAGTTAATAAATCTGCTTGACTTCGCCAATCCTGTCGGTCACTCAAC
>JAPPNA010000042.1 GCA_028873925.1 Bacteroidota bacterium
ATCCGTTGTTGTCGTCGTCAATCCCGTTGCCCGGAATTTCATCCTCATTCGTCCATACATTTGCATGAAGGTCCTCGTGCCGCCATTCGCCTCCGTCATCAACGATGGCGATCACCACCTCGCCCTCTGAGCTTTTCACTACATCCCATGCCTCCGGCATCTGCATAAGACGAAGTTCCGACTGATCCTCAAATCGGGGATCATTCGGATCGATCCGCTTCCAGTGAACCGGTCCCCGCGTACGATTCACCGGCACCGGTTCCGCGTAGACGATGCCGGGGGTAAGGGCCAGATCTCTGGCAACCTGTTCAGCGTTCACATCGGTGCTATATCGCACATAGTACGTGCGGCGCAGCGCCTGGAGATTGCGACGCGTCCTGGGTGTCGGTTCCACATGATCCAGAAACGGAAACATGCGCTCAATGGTGTGTACCTCGTAAGCGGCCGCCTTCCGATCAAAGATCTGTAAACCGGTCGAGGCTGCTTTGCCAGCAAGAGAGAGTTGAGCCTCAAATTGGACCACCACAACATGAGGCACGACCTCCGGGGCATGCTGAGCCCACGCTGTATCAGCACAGAGAACAAGTACCGGGACGAGCGGGATGAACTTGTGAAACATCAACTGACTTATCTCGGACTGGTGGCAATTCTATCAGTACGTTGAGCGACCTTACCTGTTCCGCGCCCTTGAACTGCATGCAGCTGATGGAATCCCCCTCGGGGTCGGGCACCCTCAGACCGAAGATCAACATGCAGTCGCCGTAACCCCCATCCAGCACCAGGTATGCAGACTCCACAGCAAGATGGGGACAGAAGCGGCGATGCCCGATAGGTTCACCCGAAGCGTATGCGAGGGCATCCCCGCAAGGGGGAGGAGCGCCCCAAAGAGCCGACATGGCTGGAGCGTCAGCGTACGATGGATCTGGAGGAAATGGTAGATGAGTTGCCGAAGGAGTTCACCACGGGAGTCAAGCGTAATGCATAGATTCTTAGTAGTCTGGCTGCGGCTGGGCAAGAGGTTCCGAAGGCCGGTTAGCAATTGCGCTCTCATGATAGGCCTTGGCGACCGGGATCATGGAGGCGAAATCCGGCTTTGGCTCAATCGCGCTGTCGCATCCGTAGAGCAGAATCAAAGTGGAAACCAAACAGCCAACACTGCAATTCCTAACATGAATGGGCTGTGCCAGCCAAAATGAGACTCCTTGAGGTCAGCTGCAGTGTGTCGGGGTGGAATCATGGTGACCAGTCTTGGTCGCCTTCAACCTTCTTGCTGTCAGATCTGTACCGCACTCACATTGGTGGCATTCTTGGGCTAGTTGATCCAAACATGTCGGCGGAGCGTCGGGACCTGCGGGACGCATCCGCCCGTTTGAAAAACTAAGCTCCGCCCGCACCTCCCCCATGCTGCAAAATGCGCGGAGTTTTGCAGGGCGCGTACTTCCGGGGTTGTCTTGGGGTGTCGGCTACCGGTTATCCATGTCTGCGGTGCGCTCGGTCATGCCTGCTTGCGGACAAACAAGACGGGGTAAAAACGTCCGTTCAAAGGTCATGCTCGTTTATGAGAGTCCCGTGCTGGGCTCTAATGTCTAATGGGGCATAAAGGCCGGGTTGCTATCCTGTACTTTGAGACTTCCATGCTGTGGAGTCTAAGCGGATGCTGGAGCATACCCGGCTACCCGAATCCGCAGGCATCCGTCGCGCAGCCCTATGGCTTGGCCAAGGCTGACGTAACCGCCTCGGGAGCAGGTGGCGAATAAAAGAGTTGCGGGTTGTAGTCTACATTGTTCTTTCAGGTGATCCACAGTGCCTCCAGCACTTTGCGCTGGGTGTTGAGACGCGCACGCGCTGCATTACGCGTGCGGCGCAGGGAGGCCTCATATAACAGCGAAACCTCGTTGGGTTCGCCAGTACGCTGGCTTGATAGCCAGCATTGGTAGCTGATGGCTTTCAGTGCGTCCAGTCCTGAGGGATTAAGGCGTTGGTGGGCTAACGATTTGCCCCCGCTGTGGCGCTGCAGGATCCTCAGTCGGCAGTAGCTCCACAGCTTCTTCTAATCGGCAAATCGATGCGGGGGTACGCACTGAATACATGCGCCAATGCCGGGCACATGTTCAAACTGGCTGATTTCCGGATAGCGCCTGCCCAATTCCACCATCGCGGCTTTAGCCTTCTGTCGGATAAGGTTAGTGGTAGCTCGTATAGACGCAAAATGATCTCCTGCCGTGCCTTGGAGGGCACCTGCTTGAGGAACCGGTCGCGGTGCGTCTTGGTGAAGATCTCGCTGCCTGCGACCCTAACTACTCCGGCCTGACGGAATTTGGCCTTAATCTGCATCTTAAGACTTACCGCATCGGCCCGAATAGACAGATACTGCTGAGCGGCAATCTTGAAGTCCGCCCGATGCTCAAGATGGGTGTGATAGACCGGCACCAGTTCGCCCATTCGCAGCCGCCTGCACAGCTTAATGGCATCCGAGAGGTCATCCTTGTTGCCACCGCGACTAATGAGCGCGTTATGCCGGGGGTCACAGACAATGATCTGATCCACATAGGGCCGAAGGGCACCAGCGATCCATCCGGTCAGCGAAGACTCCTCCAGCGCCAGGAATTTGGGCTTGGCCCGAATGGAACGCACCTCGCGAATCTACGCCGCCTCCGAAGTCGCAAACGACCTTGACCGCATTAACTGACCTCGCGCGTTCACCGCGGTCAGTACGCAGTAGCTGGCGTGAGCGTCCAGCCCCAAATAGAGTTCCTGCTGCATGACAGAAGTTGGTCTGATGAATAATCTGAACGGTACGAAATACGCGCCCGTTTTTCATTAGACCTGTTTTGATCGGGGTCGCGGCGTACGCTTCATCCATGACAGGCTGCCGTGCGAGCCGAACATCACCCGTATCGCCGTAGCCGGATACACGAGCGCGATGGTGGCATTCAGGGTGGTGCCAGTGGAAGACATGCTGGCCCAGGTTCCGGCACCTGCTAAGTATCCGAAGCGGGAACATGCTACGTTTCGGTCCAAAAACGGGACTCCAACAACGGAGCATCTTCGGGCAGGCATATGCGCGATTCGCTCCCAGGTCGGCCAGTCGCCTCAAACAAGTTTTCGGAGCGCGCTGCGGCCTAAATGAAGCGCCAATTCAGGCACCCACACATACCGCCAGTGGTCATACTCTGTTCAGTTGGCAGCAGACCTCTGCCATCAATGCGACGCAGTCCAGAGTTCCTAGCCTGATCGCTTCAGCTGAGTTCAACTGACCGCGGCCGCCGCTTGTGAGACCTGTTTGTGATCGGACAGGCAGACCCCGATGGGTCAATCCCGCCGATTGTCCGGTTCCGGGATTCCCGGGCACGCTTTCGCTGACTTCAGGCGGCGATATTGTCCGCGAGCGCCCGACCAAACTCACTGCACCTCAGGAGGGTCGCCCCATCCATCAGTCGGTGAAAATCATAGGTCACACGCTTTTGGCGGATGGTCTTTTCCATGGCGTTCACAATGGTCTCGGCAGCTTCGGTCCAGCCGATATGACGGAGCATCATCTCCCCGGAGAGAATCACGCTGCTGGGATTCACCTTGTCCAATCCGGCGTACTTGGGGGCCGTACCATGCGTAGCTTCAAACAGCGCCAGCCCGGAGTCATAATTGATGTTGGCCCCCGGGGCAATTCCGATACCGCCGACCTGGGCCGCCAACGCGTCAGAAATATAGTCGCCGTTCAGGTTCATCGTCGCAATCACGCTGTACTCCCTGGGGCGCGTCAGGATCTGCTGCAGAAACGCGTCCGCAATGACATCCTTGATGATGATATCATGACCGTTTCGCGACAGCACATGCCATGGGCCTCCGTCCAACGGTTTGGCCCCATACTGTTGGGCAGCCAACTCGTAGCCCCAATCCCGGAATCCCCCCTCGGTGTACTTCATAATGTTGCCCTTGTGGACCAGCGTTACACTGGGTTTCTTCTGCTGTATCGCATAGTCAAGCGCCGCGCGGACAATGCGCGCGGTACCCTCTCGGGAGACCGGCTTGAGACCCATGCCGCTGGAATCAGGGAAGCGGACCTTGGCGAATCGGTCCGGGAAGGTCTCCTTAAGCAGGGACTTGAAACGCTCGGTATCCGCGTCTCCATCCCTGAATTCGATACCGGCGTATATGTCCTCGGAATTTTCGCGGAAAATGATCATGTCCACATAGTCCGGGTGGCGGACAGGTGAAGGTACTCCGGCAAAGTACCGGGTCGGACGTACGCACGCGTACAGGTCCAGCTGTTGACGTAAAGCTACATTCAGGCTGCGGATTCCCCCGCCGACAGGTGTCGTCAGCGGACCCTTTATGGCAATCCGATAGTCACCGATTGCCCGCAGCGTGGCTTCCGGCAGCCACTCTCCGAACTGCCGGTGGGCCTTATCGCCGGCGTACATCTCCCGCCACGCAATCCTGCGCCTACCTCCGTAAACCTTCCGTACAGCCGTGTCAAAGACATGCCGGGCCGCTGCCCAGATGTCAGGTCCGATGCCGTCACCTTCAATAAACGGGATGATGGGGCAGTCCGGCACAACCAGTGCGCCGCCTGAGAATGTGATAGGTGAGCCGCCGGGCTCCTGAATTGAAGACATTAATGTAAGCTGGGTTGAATAAAGGTTCGCACCCCGGAGGGAGGCATCAGTCAGATTCTGCTATAGTTTTCCGAAAAGATCGCGAAATCGGAACTCCCACACCTTCAGCGCACCCTCCCGAACTATGGCGGCGCTCATTTTGCTCTGACCTTCCGTACGCTCGTAAAAGGTGATGGGGATTTCCCGCAGGCGGAATCCGCGCTTCCAGGCGCGGAATTTCATTTCTATCTGGAATGAGTAGCCGTTGCTCTTGACACGGCTCAGCCGGATGGCTTCCAGCACACGCCGATGGTAGGCCACAAATCCTGCGGTGGCATCCCGAACCGGTAGCCCCGCAATGATGCGGACATAGATGCCGGCAGCATAGCTGAGTATCAGGCGCGATAGGGGCCAGTTGGCTACGCGAACCCCTTTGAAATACCGGGAACCGATAGCCAGATCGCACTCGCCAGCCAAAACCGGCTCAATCAACCTCGGCAGATCATCCGGGTCATGCGAGAGATCGGCATCCATCTCGCAGATACAGCTGTATGGTCCCTCAAGGGCCCTGTCAAACCCAGCAAGATATGCGGTTCCCAGCCCTAGCTTGCCGGAGCGCTCGATGAGACTGATTCGGTCCGGGTACGTCAGCTGCAGTTTGCGCACGAGCGCGGCCGTATTGTCGGGCGAACCATCATCCACCACCAGTGCGTCCAAGGAGCCGGGCTGGCCCATCACACGGGTCAGGGCTTCTTCAATATTAGCGGCCTCATTATAGGTCGGGATAATGACCAGTGTACGCCCTTGGCTGCTATCCATGCCCGGCTCCGGCGGACGGTGCGTCCGCCTTAGGATCAAATCGCCGAACCGCGTGTTTGAGGGCTGCATATGAGACACGCGCACTGACCATCAGAGTATTCAAGCGATTATGGCCCCGATGATAGACACTTTGGATGCGGTTACCCAACCTGCCAGCACCAACGGCCAATCGTCTGTTTCCGCCGATTCTATTAAGGTCAGTCTGAGCTTCAGTCACTATCCCGGCGGTCGCTTTGCTCACGTGGACTTGGGGCTGAGCGTCGCGGATCTGGAGGAAATGTATCGCAACATGCTGCTGCAGCGTCGATTTGAAGAGCGTTCGGCGCAAATGTACGGTAAACAGAAGATTGCGGGATTCCTGCATCTGTATATCGGACAGGAGGCCATCTCAACAGGCTCAGCATACGCGCTGGAATTAGGTGTGGATTCAGTGATCACCGCCTACCGGGATCACGGACTGGCCCTGGCATTGGGCATGTCCTCTAACGAGTGTATGGCCGAACTGTTTGGCAGACAGGATGGCTGTTCAAAGGGCAAAGGGGGATCGATGCACTTTTTCAGCCGTGAAAAGCGGTTTTTTGGCGGCCACGGCATAGTTGGCGCACATATCCCCGTGGCTGCAGGCATTGCCTTCGCCCACAAGTACAAGGGCGACGGGGGAGTCTGTGTCTGCTATCTGGGAGATGGTGCCGTGTGGCAGGGAGCGTTCCATGAGGCACTGAACCTGGCTTCGCTCTACGAACTGCCGGTGATCTTTGTAATTGAGAACAACCAGTATGCCATGGGCACATCGGTTGATCGCTCGGCGGCCGATCCGAATCTGTTCAAACAGGGGGCATCCTATGCCATGCCCGGTGCGCTGGCCGATGGAATGGATGTCTTCAGCGTCTGCCGCGCGATGCAGGATCATGTGGCGATGGCGCGCGAAGGTCATCCATCCCTCCTGGAAATCCGTACCTACCGCTATCGGGGCCACTCGATGAGTGATCCCGGCAAGTATCGTACAAAGGCCGAACTGGACTCCCACAAGAATGAGGATCCGATTCTGCGCCTGAAGAGCTACCTGCTGGAGCAGGAGCTGTTTGCCATAGAGACCCTGGACGTGATTGACGAAGAAGTTAAAACCG
This sequence comes from Bacteroidota bacterium, assembly GCA_028873925.1. GTDB lineage: Bacteria > Bacteroidota > Rhodothermia > Rhodothermales > Bin80 > JAPPNA01. The sequence goes on from JAPPNA010000042.1 coordinate 6,542, forward strand.
AAGTGCTGGAATCGGTTGAATTTGCCGACAATAGTCCGCTGCCTCCGCTTGAGGCCATCTATGATGATGTGTACACCCAGCAAGACTTTCCCTTTCTGCTGATCTAATGGCGACGCTGCAATTGCGTGAGGCCATCCGCGATGCGATGGTCGAGGAGATGGATCGGGATTCCAACGTCTTCCTGATGGGGGAAGAGGTGGCCGATTACAATGGTGCCTATAAGGTCAGCGAGGGCATGCTGGAACGCTTTGGCGAGCGGCGCGTCATTGACACGCCGATCAGCGAGAACGGATTTGCCGGTCTGGGACTCGGGGCCGCCATGAACGGGTTGCGCCCCATTATTGAGTTCATGACCTGGAATTTTGCGTTTGTGGCGATGGATCAGATCGTCAATAATGCCGCCAAAATACGCTATATGTCGGGCGGGCAGTTCTCGTTTCCGATTGTGTTTCGCGGCCCCAACGGAGCTGCAGGGCAGTTGGCGGCGACGCACAACACTACCGTGGAGGCGCTGTACAGCTGTTTTCCGGGATTGAAGGTGATTTCGGTTTCAAATCCGGATGATGCGAAGGGCCTGCTCAAGTCCGCCATCCGGGATAATGATCCGGTAGTGTTTCTGGAGAGCGAGTTCATGTACGGCATGCGTGGAGAAGTGTCGGAAGCGGAGGATTATCTGATTTCGATGGGTCAGGCGCGCATTGCACAGGAAGGCGACGCGGTCACCATTATCGGACATAACAAGAGTTACTGGCGTGCCTTGGAGGCCGCGGCCATGCTGGCCGATGATGGCTACCAGGCGGAGGTGATTGACCCCCGCACGATCCGCCCTTTTGATTGGGAAGCCGTGATCCGTTCGGTCAAAAAGACCAACAGGTGCGTGGTGGTCGATGAAAGCAATCCGTTTGCAAGTGTGGCGGCGGAGGTGGCCTTTCAAATACAGCACAGGGCCTTTGACTGGTTGGATGCGCCGGTACGTAGGGTAACGGCCAAAGACACGCCAGCCCCGTATGCCAGAAATCTGATGGATCATTATCTGCCTGGTGCCGAGGATGTATATCGGGCATGTCGGGAGGTCATGTATCTATAGCGACGGATGGCGATAGCGGTAGAAATGCCCAAGATGACGGACACCATGCAGGAGGGTGTCCTGGTGGCTTGGCTGGTGGAAGAGGGCAGTACGATTGCGGCGGGTGATGTGATTGCCCAAGTGGAGACGGACAAGGCCACCATGGATGTGGAGGCCTATGATGACGGAGTGCTGCTGCAGCGCGTGGCCGAGGAAGGAGACGCGCTGCCGATTGGCAGCCTGATCGCCATCCTGGGCAAGGCGGGTGAGGATGCTTCGGCTGTGCTCAGCGAGTATCAGGGCGTATCCAGGCCGGACAAGGCCCCGACTGAAGATCCGGCTGAGCCTGCTGTTGCGCCTAAGGAGGGTATTGCCTCTCCGATGGCAGCCGCCGAATCCGGACGTATCAAGGTGTCCCCCCTGGCCCGGAAAATGGCCGCCGATCACGGCCTCAGCCTTACCCATCTGGCTGGCTCCGGTCCTGAAGGGCGCATCATCAAGCGGGATATTGCGAGTGCGTTGGCTTCGCGCGACGAACCGGAGCAGGTGCCTGGTGTTCGGGAATACACCTCAATCCGGATCACCCAGATGCGCAAAGCCATTGCGCGTCGGTTGGCGGAGAGCAAGTTTACATCGCCACATTTTTATCTGACGGCCGATGTGTCCATGGAGCGTTGTGTGGAGGCGCGTCGCGCGATCAACAAGTGGCAGGAGGATCGGGGTGAGAAAGGGATTTCCTACAACGATTTCGTAACCAAAGCCTGCGCGGTCTCGCTTGCACAGCACCCGGCAGTCAACAGCAGCTATCATGCGGAGGACGGGGAGATCCGGCAGTACAGCTATGTGGACATTGGAATTGCCGTTGCCCTGGAAGAAGGGCTCGTAACGCCTGTGGTGCGCGATGCACACAGCCGGAGTCTGCTTGAGATTGCCGCAGAAACCCGCGCGTTGGCGGCCAGGGCCCGTAACCGTCAGCTGCAGCCCGAAGAAATGGCAGGCTCGACCTTCACTACGAGCAATCTGGGCATGTTCGGTATTGAGTCATTCACCGCCATCATCAATCCACCCAATGCGGCCATTCTGGCGATCGGGGCGATTCGGGACGTGCCGGTGGTGGAGGATGGCCGGATTGAAGCCGGCAAGCGCATGCACCTGACGCTGTCTTGTGACCATCGCGCGGTGGATGGTGCGACCGGTGCACGATTCCTGGCGGCCGTTCAGGCCTATCTTGAAGAGCCGCTAACGCTGCTCCTATAGGCGGCTGGCTTACATGCGGCTGGCGCACGTATCGGATTTGCACTTTGGGCGTATTCGGGATAAGCGCGTTACGTCTGCGCTTCGTGAGGACATTGACCGCCAAGGGTGCGACGCAGTCGTGGTTACGGGAGATTTGACGCAGCGTGCGCGCGTGTGGCAGTTTTCCGCAGCCATGCGGTGGCTGCACACTTTACGTCAGCCCATGCTGGTCATCCCAGGCAATCATGATGTACATGCCTGGTGGCACCGGCCGGACTTGCGTTTGCGGGATCCCCTTCGGCGCTATCAGCGGATGGTGACCGATGACTTGCAGCCCACCCTGGAAATAACGGGGCTTTCCGTATTAGGGGTAAACTCCGCCTACGGGCGCACCATCAAGGGCGGCTATTGCGCCCCGGGTGTCGCCCGGAGGGTAGGGGAGTACTTTGCGGCGCGACCTGAGGATTGTGTCAAGATATTGGCGGTTCATCATCCGCTTACCCAGTTACAGGGACTGGAGGCCGCGCACGGCGGACGTGCGGTGCTGGAGGCGGCTTTGTTGGCGGGCGTGGATGTAGTCTGCTGTGGCCACGGCCATATTGCACAGGTTGTACGCGGCGCGCACGAAGGTCTGCTCATAAGCCTGGCGGGAACCGCCACCTCAAGTCGCTGGCGTGCACCGCAGGAGGGCGCAAATTCCTGGCATTTAATTGAGTCCGCCGATGGCGGACTCAACATCAGCACCAGAACCTATGACACGGATGCCGGGCGGTTTGAATAGGATTACCTGAACTCATCGCGCTGGGGACTGACCGCCGTTGTAGCAGCGTGACTATTGGGAGGACCGATCAGGGAACCAGGCTGGGTCCCACTGGATCCAGCCATGAACACAATTGGTATCTTGAGTTCTGTTCAGGCCAGCCCGCATGCCCTGTTCTATGATCCAATTCTGCAGATGAACGGCTCATCCGGGGAGCAGTCCCCGGTATCTGGCCCAAGATTTGGCGACCGAAGCTACCGTATGCCGCTTATATATCAGCCGACCTGGCAGGCGCTAAAGGAGGTGCTGGAATCGTCCGTGCAGCAAGCGCTGGTGTGCTCGCCTTATATAACCAGCTCAGGAGTGGACAACCTCTTTGATTTCCTGCCCGGTGGCGTAGGCCTTGAGGTCATTACCAGATTGTCCCCGTCAGATTGGGCATCCGGCGCATCTGATCCGGAAGCGATTCTGGCGTTACTTGCGCTTTGGCGCGACGAAGGTAATCCGACGATGCTTCGGGTAGCGCAACGACTGCACGCAAAGGTCTACGCAGCCGATGATTTCCGCGTTCTCGTCGGCTCTTCAAATCTTTCTGAAGGAGGGTTTGACCGCAATATAGAGCTTATAGTTGAACTCTCGGGCGGTGCCGCCGGAGATACTGTTCGGGCATTGCATGCAGCCTGTGCGGGTGCTTCGCAGGAGGTTACGCTGGATAGGTTGGAAAGTTGGATAGATCGCTCCCGCACTACTATAATCGCCGCGCGTGCGTCTGCAGCTGAAGAGCCTGAATTGCTGGCTGGGGTCCAAGCTGATCTTGATTCTATGCTGGGGTTCGGAATCCGCAGATCAGCGTCTGACTCGGCCCTGCCGAGTATTGATCGCTTCGTTGCCTGGCTCAGCAAGGGGCGAAAATTGTCAGGGGCTGAGGTGATTCTTGACCGCCATTGGAATACCGGCCGGCAGAACCTGATGGGTCATGTGAAACAGTGCTTTTATGGCTCGTATCGCTTTCTCGCGGCATATCCTGCCTACGTGAGGCCGGTATCGGATGCGTTGGATGAGCTTTCAAAAGGGGATATCTATCAGATGGTTGATCCGCCGGGTCTCAAGAGTGACTGGGCGGATTACTTGGATACGCATGCCCTTGATCAGGGAGAAGTGTACAGTTTCCCGACCCTCCGTGGCATTCTTCCACCCTCACTCGGGGGTACACGCCAGGGTGGCGGTGGGGGGATCAGCACATTGAAGCGGATTATGCCGTTAGTGGCAAGATTCGTACTGCATGGCCCATGACAACGACGCGCAGCAGCATGAACTTGAGGACTCGGGCCGAAGAGGGGATTAACAATGGTTCCCCGGAATCGCTCGCGGAGAATATCGCACGCCTCAGGGAAGTATTTCCAGAGGTCGTCAAGGAGGGTGCCGATGGGTGGACGGTTGATGTGGAGACCCTCAAGACGCTCGTGGGTGATGGCGGTGATACTGATGAGACCTACGGGCTGATGTGGCACGGCAAGCGTCGTGCCCTTCAACACTCGCTAATGCCCTCAAACGGTACGTTGCGCCCCTGTCCGGAAGAGAGCGTGGACTGGCATCAAACTCAGAATGTGCTGATTGCGGGCGATAATCTGGAAGTCTTGAAGCTCCTGCAGAAGAGCTATTCACGCAGGATTAAGGCCATCTATATCGATCCCCCCTACAATACCGGGCGGAATCTTATCTACCCCAATGACTACCAGGATGGGATTCGCACTTATCTGGAATTAACCGGGCAGCGACAAGGCGGGGCGGCCATGACCAGCAATCCCAGCTCAGGAGGCCGGTTTCACACCAGATGGCTTTCCATGGTGTATCCCAGACTGCGGCTCGCCCGAACGCTTCTTGCGGCGGACGGGGTCCTGATCTGCACGATTGATGACCATGAGGTCAGTCAGTTGGGTGTGCTGCTACGCGAGGTTTTTGAAGAAGGGACCTATGACCATGTTTGTGTACCGATTGTACACAACCCAAGAGGTGTTCAGGGCAGGAATTTTTCTTATGTGCATGAGTACGCGTTTTTCGTCTTCAGGTCCGGGCGAAAAGCCATCTGTAATCGAATCATCAATGAGTCCGAAGTTAAATGGTCACAGTTTCGCAACTGGGGCGGTGAATCCCGCCGGGCTGACGCGAAGAACTGCTTCTATGCCATCGAGGTGCGAAAGGGCCAAATCATTGGATTTGGCGATGTCTGCCCGGACGATTTCCATCCTGACCAGACCGAATTCACCGACGATATCGCCCTGGTTTACCCGATTGACAGGTCCGGCGTAGAACGGAAATGGAGATACGCGCGACAGTCAGTCGATGGGATTCGGGGCATGCTGCGAGCAAGGAAGACAGCATATGGCTATGAAATAGAAATCGGCAAGACTTTCGGTCTCTTCAGGACAGTTTGGAACGATCGCCGGTATGACGCAAACGAATACGGAACCGGCATCGTAAACAAACTCGTTCCGGGTTCCCCCTTTACGTTTCCAAAGAGTCTGTGGGCCGTATACGACTGTCTGCTGGCGGCGACGCGCGACGATCCAGACGCGGTAATTCTGGACTTTTTCGCGGGTAGCGGTACCACCGCTCATGCCGTAGCGGAACTGAACAGGAATCTTGGAGGGCGGAGGCGGTTCATATTGGTGCAGCTTCCCGAACCCGTATCCGGTCAGGGGGCATTCAAGACGATTTTTGATGTGACCCGGGCAAGACTCTGCGCCGTTGGGCAGCAGATTAGCCGAGGCTCGTCCGGCCACAAGCCGGACTGCGGTTTCCGCGTATTCCGCCTGGATTCAAGCAATATCCGTGCTTGGAATCCCGACTCAAGGAACCTCCGGCAATCCCTTGATGATGCGGTGGAGCGCCTGAAGCCGGATCGCACCGATGCAGATGTGCTGTTTGAGGTGATCCACAGACTCGGCTTGGACCTAAGCTCACAAGTCGAAACGCGCGTGATTGCAGGTAAAGATGTACATGCGGTTGACGCAGGCATGCTCATGGCGTGCTTTTCAAGATGCATACGCCTTGAGGACATTGAAGACTTCGCCCAAGGATTCGTTGGCTGGCACGGAGAACTGGCTCCAGAGGGAGAAACCATTTGTGTGTTCGGTGACCATGCCTTTGCGGATGATGCGGCAAAGGCTAACTTAATGGCGATTCTGGACCAGAATGGCCTCTCAAATGTGCGGAGCCTTTAGTCGATGAAGCTCCGATTTGAGCCAAACCTGGATTTTCAGCTCGAGGCCGTAGATTCGGTCTGTGATTTGTTCCGCGGTCAGGAAATCTGCCACTCGGAATTCACCATTACCGGTGCCATCGCCAATGGGCAGCGCCCGCTGGGGCTCCTGGACGAGGGTAGGGGCAATCGGCTGCAGCTCACGGATACGGAAGTGTTGGCAAACCTGCGGGATGTGCAGACTCGCAACGGAATTATGCCCTCAGAAGAACTTGAGTCCGGGGACTTTACGGTGGAAATGGAAACCGGGACGGGCAAGACCTACGTGTATCTGCGTACGATTTTTGAGCTGAACCGGCGCTTCGGGTTCGTGAAGTTCGTGATTGTGGTCCCCTCCATAGCTATAAAGGAAGGCGTGTACAAAACGCTGCAGATTACCGAGGAACATTTCAGGGCGCTATATGCAGGCATCCCGTTTGACTACTTCCTGTACGATTCATCCAAGCTCGGGGAGGTGCGCAGTTTTGCGGCCAGCGCTCACATCCAGATCATGGTTGTGACAGTCGGCGCGATCAACAAGAAGGATGTGAACAATCTGTACAAGGACAGTGAGAAGACCGGCGGCAGCAAACCTGTTGACTTGATCCGTTCTACGAAACCCGTCGTCATAGTGGATGAGCCGCAGAGCGTTGATGGCGGGCTCCGGGGCAGGGGAAGGGCCGCGCTCACTGCTATGGAGCCGCTCTGCACGCTGCGCTATTCGGCAACGCACACCGATAAGCATCATATGGTATATCGGTTGGATGCCGTGGACGCGCATGAGCGGAAGCTGGTAAAGCAGATTGAAGTGGCAGCCGCCATCCCTGAAGATGCTCATAACCTGCCCTACGTCCGTTTGGTTGAATTAAACAGTAAGCGCGGAACGGTTAGTGCTCGGGTGGAATTGGATGTGGAGTCCAGGGCTGGCGTGCGCCGGCGCATAGTGACCGTGATGGATGGCGATGATCTTGAGCGGGTGACGGGACGCGTGATTTACCGGGACTGTCGGGTGGGTGAGATTCGGGTGGCTCGGGGCAGCGAGTCCTTGGAGCTGTGCTTCCCCGGCAGGGAGGAATTCCTGTCGCCGGGTCAGGCCTGGGGAGATATTGACCGCCTTGCCATCCAGCGCGAAATGATCCGGCGAACGATCCGTGAACATCTTGAGAAAGAACGGTGCCTCAAGCCGAAGGCGATCAAGGTCCTTTCGCTCTTTTTCATTGATCGGGTTGCAAAATACCGGCAGTATGATTCCGATGGGAATCCCCTGAAAGGGCCATATGCCACAATCTTTGAGCAGGAGTATCGGAGGTTGGCCCGACACCCCAAATACGCGTCCCTATTTGATGGCATGGATGTTGCCCGGGTCGCAGAGGAAGTTCACGGCGGATATTTTTCCATAGACCGACGATCAAGGCGTGTGGTGGATACCGACCATGGCAATGTGGCCGGACGCGCCGCAGCTCAGCAGGCGTACAGTCTGGTCATGCGCGAAAAGGAGAAGCTGCTGTCTCTGGATACACCACTCAAATTCATCTTCTCGCACTCCGCTTTGCGCGAAGGCTGGGACAATCCGAATGTCTTTCAGATTTGCACATTGCGCGACATTCAGACCGAGCGCGAGCGACGCCAAACCATTGGTCGCGGACTGCGCCTGTGCGTCAACCAGGAGGGGCACCGCATTCGTGAAAGCGGGATCAATCTGCTGACAGTTGTTGCCATGGAGAGCTATGAAGACTTTGCCCGGAATCTTCAGCGCGAGATTGTGAAGGAAACGGGCATCCGATTTGGCGAGATTGCCAGCCATCAGTTTGCGGCCGTGAAGGTGATCAACAAAGATGGGATAGCATCGACGCTGGGAATCGAAATGTCCAAAGCACTGTGGGACAGCTTGAAAAGCAGGGGTTACATTGATAGTGCCGGTCGGATACAGGATGCCTTGCGGTCAGCTCTGAGGTCGCATGAAGTCGAACTGTCCGCGGAATTTGTGCAGTACGAAGGTCAGATCATCCGGATTCTGCGCAAATTTACCCTGCAGATCGAGGTCAGGAATGCCGCCGAACGCCGCCAAGTCAACATTCGCAGGAGCGTATACCAAAGCGACGACTTCAAGGCTCTTTGGGATCGGATCAAGCAGAAGACCACCTACCGCGTTGAGTTTTCCAGCCGTGATCTCATTGAACGCTGTATCAGGGCACTCGGGCGTGCACCGACAATACCCAGGGCACGTCTTCAGTGGCGCAAGGCTAACCTTTCGATCGGCAGGGCCGGTGTACAATCCGAGCAAAAAGAGGGCGCTCAGACTATCGCCTTAAGTGAAAGCGGTTTTGAGCTTCCGGACGTGCTGACTGAACTCCAGGATCGCACACAGCTGACGCGGCGTACCCTCTGCCGAATACTGATAGGCAGCGGCCGGCTGGATGACTTCAAGAGAAACCCCCAAGCGTTTATTGAGCGGGCGGCTGCGTGCATAAACCGCGCTAAGCACCTTGAACTCGCAAATGGTATTCGCTATCAGCGCCTTGACGACAGCCACATCTATCGCCAGGAGTTGTTTGAGCAGGAAGACCTTTCCGGGTATCTGAGCAATATGCTCTCCACGACCAGGAAATCCGTCTACAAGGAAGTAGTCTATGAGTCAGAAACCGAGAAGAGATTCGCAGAAGATCTGGAGCGCCATGATGCGGTCAGGCTGTACACCAAGCTCCCCGGCTGGTTTACTGTGCCCACGCCCTTGGGCCCTTACAACCCTGACTGGGCGGTTCTTGTGAATAGAGACGGGATCGAACGGCTGTACTTTGTCGTGGAAACGAAGGGCAGTCGGTACGCGGAGGATCTCCGCCCGGCAGAGAATGCTAAGGTCATTTGTGGCCGAGCGCATGTCGGAGCCCTACAGGGTGAGAATTCATCCCCGCAGTACATTGTAGCCCGCACGGTTGAGGATATCTTTAGCGGATAGGGAAGAGAGAACATTATCTGCGCTGGCAGTTCTGCTTTCGCCAATCAGTCACGGCAGATCGGTCGGTGCAGCTACACCACGGGGTGTGCGACCCCAAGCCTTTGACCATGGTCTGATCACAATCTGATCAGGCGGCCCTTCACCGGCCGCTGGTGCCTAATGCTTCGTCCAGCATGGAGCGATCCCCGGTCAGTTCCCAAACGATCAGGGACACCGGGATGATGCCGGCACTGTTGACAGCCTCCATGAATTCCACCAGACGGAATTGCCCTTCCCGCTGCCGCGCATATTCGGCAATCAGATGCTCAATAGCAATCTTCCCGATCACATAGCTGGTACCGTACCCCGGCTGCTGCAGATAGAACTGCTCTTCACCCTGAATGGTGCCGCCCTCTGCCGGCAGCACATTCCACGGGGTCCATTTGGAGGCGAACTCAGTGGCCTCATCAAAGGTCATCTCCAATCCATGCTGATACAGCCCGCCCAGTCCGCGGGCCGCACGCTGTGCCAGGAGGATCCAGATGAGCTCGCGTGTGCGGGGCCGGTCATCCAGGAGTCCCGCGTGCATCATCATTTCCTCCATTCCGGTTGCCATCCCTTCAGCACGGCTGTCAAACGCATTGTGCATAAGCGGGCCTTGGCGAATCGGGCTTGAATGCGGCTCCTCCCGCAGGCGCGCCAGGTCTATCCAGTGGTAGTCGTGCGTCCGCATCACAATGGGATCGCGATAGGTGATTTCAGAGAAGAATCCGCGCAGTTCCTCACTGGGGGTAAACGAGCCTACGCGCGCTCTGAGCGCGGCCTCCATATAGTCCTTGATCGGCATTATTTCCTCCCGTTCCAAGAACTCCAGGTACTCAGTGACCGCAGCATTGAAGCGGCGATCATATTCTTCGGGGGTCTGCATATGCGTCAGCCGCGGAAGAGCACGATTCCTGTTTTCTTCAAGCCTGAGGGACGTGTGGGCGCGGACGAGTTCCCGCTTCATCAGGGTTACCTGGTCTTCCCACGAATAGGGCAGCAAATGCACATGGCGCTGATTCCAAGTATAGTTCTGCCGGCCAATACCGCTGGGACCGTTTTTGCCGGGCAACTGGTTGCCGATCCAATCCCGGTACGCCAGGGTGACGCGTGCGGCCTCGCGCGCCGCCTGGGCCAGGGTCGGATGGAGGGATTCGACTTCCGAGGCCAGCTGGATCAGATCGTCGTGCTGGCCCTCCATGCTGCGCTGGGAGGTCTTCCAGAAATCATGTCCGGTACCGGTGAGATTTTCGCGCGCCTGCCGATAAACGGCATCTGTACGGGTGAGTCGGGCGGCAATGGTGGTCGCATCTTCCTCCGAAAGGGGCCAGGCGTACCTGGGCAGCTCGATCGCCCCATGAATATTGGGGCCTTCCCGTTCCGGGACATCGGTAGGTGACGGGTAGTACCACACATAGAACGCCGGGTCATTGGCCCAGGGCCGGGTGACCCGATGGGCAAAATCCAAGCCATTCATTTCGATCCAGATGAGATACCAGTCAATCTGCTCGCTGACACTCCATCCGGTAGTGTCAAATGCCGCCAGTCGGTCGTACCAGTCGGTCAGTGCGGAATGTTGCGCTGCCATGGCCGATTCCGTATAGTTCGGCACGCCCTCATTCATGTTGGGCACGGTAAATGCGCGCCAAGCGAAGAAGAACTCAACGAGTTCGTCATGCGAAGAAGGCGATTGGGCTCGCATCTGCGAGGGGAGGGCAGCCGCAATCAGTAGCACCACGCAAAATGAACGCATTTGGATTCGATTTGGTGATAGGGGCGTTTATAACAATAACAATCCCCGCCGGATTTTGCATGTATGGCTGTGATTACTGATCAGGCAGCAGACAAGCTCGGCTGGAATGCCATCCGCGCGGCACTGGCCGATGAGCTGGTCAGTGCAATGGGGCGAGCGCAGCTCCAGGCACTACGTCCCTCCGACAATCGTGAAATGGTCGTCCGATCACTGGAGTCAGTCAGTGAATTGCTTCAAGCGATTGAACGTAATGACCTGCTGCCGCTGGAGGACTTTCTGGATATTCGGAAAACCCTGGAACGGGCTGCTCCAGCGGGTGGATGGGTGCGGGGCGATGAACTTGAGGCGGTCCGAAAAGTGTGCCGGGCCGCCCGCCGCATAAAAAAGGCACTTCTTCCGAAGTCTTTTCCGGTGGTATCCGGACTGGCCCGCCGCTTGAAGGTTCTCTCTGAACTGGAAGAGCATATAGGCTCGATTGTGGACACCAGCGGGGAGATTCGTGGTGATGCCTCACCTGAGTTGCGCCGTATCCGGTGCAGACGACACCGGCTGCAGGGGCTGCTGCGGGACCGACTGCGCACCATTCTGCAGAAAGCAGTATCCGGCGGACTCGCCTCCGAAGGTCAGCTGACCGTGCGGGGCGGGCGCATGGTGATTCCACTCCGGGCTGAAGCTAAACGCAAAATGAGGGGATTCGTCCATGATGCCTCCGCCACCGGGCGTACGGTATATCTGGAGCCGGCGGAATGTGTGGAGCTGGGTAATGATATCCGACTGGCTGAAGCTGAGGAGGCACGGGAAATTGAGCGCCTGCTGCGTGAGGCCACCGTGCGGGTCCGTCACAATCTGCCCGCACTGGATACCAATCAGACGTTGTTGGGTACTATCGATCTGCTGCAGGCTAAAGCACGTCTGGCCCGCAGAATCGGGGGCACAATCCCAAACCTTCAAGAGGAGCCGTTACTGGATATTCGCAACGGGAAAAATCCGGTGCTGCTGCTGCACGCGGCGGATTCCATGGCCGTTGTGCCGCTGAATCTGACGCTGGGAGGAGATCTCCGTACGCTGGTTATCACCGGCCCCAACGCGGGCGGAAAGACGGTGGCCATGAAAACGGCCGGCCTGATGGCGGTAATGCTGGGATGCGGTCTACCTGTCCCGGTGCACCCGGCATCCACCTTTGGGCTGTTCCGGCAGATCCTGGTCGAAATCGGAGACGAGCAGTCTGTTGAACATGATCTGTCCACCTTCAGCGCGCGCGTGACGGGGCTGAAGCGGATGTGCGCGGCGGCATGCAACGGTGTCATGCTGCTGGTTGACGAAATCGGCACCGGCACGGATCCGGCCCAAGGCGCGGCACTCGCTCAGGCGGTATTGGAGCAGTTTACGGCACAGGGGGCGCTGACCATCGTGACCACCCATCACGGGACGCTAAAGGCGTACGCCCACGAGGCACCCGGTGTCGCCAATGGCTCGTTATCATTTGACGAACAGACCATGCGCCCGACGTTTGAATTCAGGCAGGGGCTGCCCGGAGCGTCTTTCGCATTCCGAATCGCGGAGCGTATGTCGCTCAAGGCTGCCATTGTCGCGCGTGCCCGCGCACTTTTCGGGACTGCCGGGGCCTCCTTGGAAGCGCTGATGGAAACCTTCGAGGCGCTGAACCGCCAGCTTCAGGACCGATTGGCCTCTCCTTTGAAACCCAAACAGCCAACCGCAGAATCCGACAGCTCCCGGCCCTCGCGATCAGGGGCATACCGCCGTCCCGGCCGAGCCCGGCCGGCACCCAAGGTGACCCTGCAACCAGGCCAGTGGGTCATGATTGACCAGGGTGATACACCGTACCGCATACTGGAACTGGATCGCAATCGGGCCATTGTCTCGTTCGGCAATATGCGCCTTCATGTCAATGTCAGCCGACTCAAGCCCGCCCGGAACGGCACATCAGAAAAGAAGCCAAACCTGCAGCGACAGCCCCCTAAAGCGCGCATCGATATGCGCGGCAGCCGTGTACGGGATGCGCTGGTCGAATTGGAGCAGTTTATCGATCAGGGTCTCGGGCACAGCCTGGTTAACCTCGAAATCGTCCATGGCAAAGGCACCGGTGCCCTGCGTGAAGCCATACATGCCCGGCTTAAAGAAATGGATTCCGTCGCGTCATTTGAAAGTCCACCGCTCAATCCCGGCGTAACGTACGTCCGACTGGCGTAGGTATCACACGAGGCCGCTACGTTTGCGCAGAACCCATTCGATCGACAGCAGGATCAGAATCAGAATGGCAATGGCGGGCCACTGCCATAACTCCCTTTCCACGGTTTCCGTGGAGATCTGCGGCATAAACGTGCTGTCCTGAGCCAGGACTGCCGGTAGAGTACCAAGCGTTTCCGGCGTAAAGTAGTGCCCGCCGCTTCGAAGGGCGATCTGACGGAGCAGTCCAGTGTCCGCGCTCAGGTCACGGTACTCCAGCCCCAGCGGAGCCACCGTGAAACTGCCGCGATCGGATCCCAGAATTTCTCCCAGTCGCACTGCCTGAGCACGGTACTCGTAGAGGCCTTCCGGCAGGGATTCCAGCCTCAGCCGGTAATGACCTTCCGGTCCGCTTTGCATGATATAGGGAAAACTGCGCCCGTCTTCAGCAATCAGGTCAAGCGTTACGTCAGCATCGCTAACCGGACGCAGGCTTTCGTCGTACACCTGACCGGTAAAGAGGATGGATTCACTGCCATCAAAGGTGCTAGAGGCCGGAGTTACACGCACGCGCTGATTATCTTCGGGAGCCGTGAGCCACTGGACCAGATTCTCAAGCAGCCGAGGCCATACGGGCGGGTTGATCTGCGGATCGTCACTGAGATTCAGCCAGCGCCAGGTGCCGGACCCCAGCAGCATTGCCGACCGCCTGCCTTCAAGGTTGCGGACCACCAGGAGCGGTTCATTGAGTGCCACCCCTCGCACCCTGGCCTGACCCAGCACCTCAGCATCCGGTGCCGATACCCAACGACCCGTACCAAACATTAGCGGCGGAAGAACACCCCAGTCATCCTGATCAAGGTCCAGAATCGGATGCCTTAGGCCGCGCGCTGTGGGCACAAAGGTTGCCCCATCCAACGGCATTGGCGATGGGCGGGGCAAAACGGGCAGGTAGTCGGCAAATGATCGGTAAAACAGATCCGGCGAAACATTCCGGCTGACAAGGAACAGCACCGGTATGCCGCGCTCAATCCGGTCAGTCAAGACGGATACGGCACCGATGCTGAGCTGCGGGTATCCGACCAGAATAATCAGGTCGCACGAGTCAGCCGGTACACTTACGGGGCCTTCATAGAAGCTGTCGGGAGACTTCTGAATGAACGTGCGGACACGGCGGCCCTCACCTCTACTCAAAATGGAGCGGACTGCGGCAACATCTGGATGGGGTGCCGATGCGACCATCAGGATCTGCTGCGAGCGCTGAAGCACGCGTGTCGTGAAGGAAAAACGGTTGTTCTCGGATGAAGCTTCTCCCTCCAGTACCGAAATCCGAACTGCAAACGGCTGAAGTCCTTCGCGCTGCGGAACATGTGTGAGGGTGAAGCTGGATTCTCCCGGAGCCAGTGTTATCGGAAGGCTGCTCAAGAGGCTGTCGCCGCTGAAGAGCTGGATGGTGGCGCTGGCGGATTCGATGCCCTCGGCGAAGATCATTACTTCCACCGGTACTTTCTGTCCAACATAGGCCACATCGCTGGTGAGTGTTTGCACGATGCGCACATCCTTCTGACGCAGTGAGTCTCCTATGGCCACCGTGTGAATGGGAATGCCGGATTCTTCAGCGGCGAACACGGGGTTGAGTCCCGTATTGTAGCGGCCATCGGAGATCAGCAGTATGCCGCGGATCAGTTCGTCGGAACCCTGTGCGGCCCGCAGCGCCTGGCTGATATCCGTTCGAGGCGCAGTATCGCGGGCTGCCGGCAGCTGGTCCAACGGGCGAAGCGAACTTCCGAATCCGTACAACCGCACATCCTCGTTGAGAGCCGGCAGTTCGGTCAGCGTGTCGTGTAGCGTCATGCTCTGGCTTTCATCCACAAGTACAGCCAGGACGGGCCGGGTCGCCGGGCTGACAGACCGACGCAGGATGGGCTCAAAAAGCAGGCTCAATAGCAGAAAGAGCGCGGCAAACCGGAGTGCGGGGAGCAGCCAGGCGAAGACTCCCTTAAGTCTGGGCGTGCTCTTTTGGTAGGTGATCCAAGTCAGCGTGGCGGCCGATGCCCAAAGGAGCAGGAGTGGCCAAACGGCCTGCCCGAAGTTAATCATGAACTCAAGCCGGCCGGATGCTAAATCACGCGCGTAGTCGCCAGGCGGTCAGGACCAGCCGAAAAGGCTAGCGTACAAGCACAACGGTGCCCGCGGCCTGGCTATGCTCGGTCCTGAACACATACAGGTACATACCCGGTGGAAGCTGCTCTGCGGAGAATTCCAGATCGTGGTGTCCGGCATTAAGGCGACCGGACCAAGGCCGGGCAACTTCCTGGCCGATCAGATTATAGATCGTCAAATGCGCATTGAACACCGGCTCTGCTATTTCTACAGAGAACCGGGTGGAATTCGTAAACGGATTCGGATAGGGTGCGTCAACGATAATGCCGAATTCCGCAGGAGTCGCACGATTCTCAGCGTTAAGACCTGTTTGTTCCGCTACGCGGATGGCCGCGTCGGCATTGATTATCCCCCAGCCCAGGAGACTATCGGGCGACTCCGCCTGACTGGCCGTTGAGGTGATGATGCTCCATACTTCTCTGGGGGTGAGCGTGTTGTTCACCTGCAGAATCTGAGCAATGACCCCCGCCACCATGGGAGCCGAAAAAGATGTACCGCTGGAACTTCCGTAGCTGTCTTGAAGCCTCGCAATTCCAACCCCGCTTGACTGTGCCGAAACGTCAGGCTTAATGCGGCCATCAGCCGTGGGTCCCGTGCTGCTGGCTGGCCAGTATGTGCCCGAGGGATAGACACCACCCACCGTAATCACTGAATCACCATCCGCCGGTGTTCCGATATAGGG
>JAPPNA010000066.1:0-11788 GCA_028873925.1 Bacteroidota bacterium
GTCGGCACCCCAAATGCCAGTTTCAGGGGTGTTGCGTTTCGCACTTCACAAGGCGGACTGAATGGCATATTGAGCATGCAGACCGCAGGTCAAATAACTAACGGAACCGTTGGCCTCCAGCGACAGGACTTGCTGCCGGGACTGCCAGGCGATGCGCCGCACAGGGGCTTGTCTCCCTTCGTCCCTCCTGATTCGTCTTTGGATGCTCTATCGGCCGGTGCCGTGCTAACAGCCATTTGGATCAGAACAGGCCTCAGTCAGGCGCGAAGAAAGGGAAATTCCGTCAAAGGATGCCGAGTTTCCGGCTCGCTGCGGCAATCCTACGCCGGGTTAACCTAATGCCACATACGGAGGCTAAGGCGACACCGTTATGGCTATTCCGGGAGAAGAATCGGGTATGGCAAAATCCGTTCGCTCATTTCGGCGGGCAGCGAGAGCAAGCATTTGTACGCAAGCCGGACTGGGAGCGATGGACACGCCACCGGTTCCCGAGACGGATA
Source organism: Bacteroidota bacterium (assembly GCA_028873925.1). Taxonomy (GTDB): domain Bacteria; phylum Bacteroidota; class Rhodothermia; order Rhodothermales; family Bin80; genus JAPPNA01. The sequence goes on from JAPPNA010000066.1 coordinate 501, forward strand.
GTTCTCGCCGCCCCGACCTCCGCTGAACAAACGAAGCTGGGGAGGGTACAGATGGTACCGATATTTGTAACTGGAGTCCAACGGGTAGCGGGGTGCAGGCATGATTATCGGATCGAAAGGAGGCGCAGATGAGTTGGTTCAGCGACTGTTGCAGGTCCGAAAATGTGCCCATCGGTCAGCACAAACTATGGGTTCTGGAAATAGACCCCCGGAAGTGGATAGAAGGCATTCAAGCAATTGCGGCAATCGTCCCGAGTCACTACGTCAGCCCAAGAAACGTGGCCCGGGCTCTTGAGAACCTCGGCAAATCAGCCGCAGCCAGCAAGATAAGGCAAAAGCTTCCAACAAAGAAGCCAGGTCGATCAGGGGATCTGGGCGAAATCCTGGCTACAGAATGGATTGACACGCAAGGTGATGGCTACATCGCTCCCATTAAGCGATTGCGCTGGAAGGACCATCCAGAAATGCCTATGCGCGGCGATGATGTGATCGCAATTCAATGTGACAGACACAGCCAATGCCTTCGATTTCTTAAGGCTGAGGCCAAGAGTGCCATGAGGCTAACGGCCCACGCAGTTCAGAACGCTCGCGACGCACTCAGCAGGGACGAGGGATGCCCCGCGCCTCATTCGCTGGCATTCATATCGGAACGGCTTGCAGAGCAGGGAAAGCAGTTGATTGCAGATGCCATAGAGGCTGCACAACTGCGCGATGGAATCAATAAGGAAGATGTCCGCCATTTGCTCTTTACGCTTTCCGGAAATGATCCACAGGCGCTCTTGTCCAGATACTTGGAGGATTATCAAGGCCGAATCAGTCAATGGAGTGTAGGCCTTCAGGTGGAGGATCATGCGTCTTTCGTCAAAGCCGTGTACGATCAGGTGATTGCAGATGCCGACAACCCTTGAAGCAGTCGAGGCCGAAATTGACGCAGCGGTGGCCCCTGGATTCCGGGGAAAGCTCATCGCGCGGGGGCAGGCGCGTGCTATGGTCTGGCAAGACGGGGCTCTACCACGCGATGCCCCAAACTTTTCTACGCAACTCAGCCATGATCTGCAATCATATGGCTACGCGCTGCTTAGTCTCGGACTGCGCCTCCGTGAGCTGGAAGGGCCTTACGATCAAGCGCGCAAGGCATTTAAGCAGGCAGCGACTGCTCTTGAGGCCGTTGTGGCCAAAGGTAGCCGGGACCATCCTGATCGAGAATTCCACTTTATCATGGCTGCGGCGAGTTATCACCTCGCTCACCTGTCTGCGCGAGGTTATTCGCTCCTATCCGCAATCAAATCCGATAATACATCGTCTCCTATTGAGAAGGCATTGGCATCGCTCATGCGTCGGGACATTAGAGGCTTCAAGACTACGGTCTTGGAATACAGAGCTTTAAGTACAGGCAGCGATGAAAGCATAGCCGCTTCAATCGGGGAACATCTGCAAAGGTATGAAGCGCCTGGCGATCGGTCCCCAGATACGGAGTCGTTTCTGTTGGAAGCATTGGCCAGTGCACTGGCAGACGCTTTCTTGGGGGCCATGGCTCTGTTCCTGTTAGCTGTGGAATGTGGCGAGCGAGAGTATGTTGACCGCGCCATGAACCACCTGCGACGCAGTCTGGTCGTATGCGGCGACATGAATTTGGCGCACACCTGGTGGGTGCACCGCGTGGCGATTCATCTTCTGGAAGATCTATGGTCCTGCACGCTCCATAATGTGCTGCCATTGGAACCTTCCCCTGGAGGGGTTACGGACTGGCCCCGTCAGCGGGAGTTGTTCGTCACTTCATTGCTGTGCAGATCTAGGGCAGAAATAGATCTGTGGCCACCTCAATTGAAGGCTGCCAATCGCGCAGTAGATCAATCAGACAACCTTGTGGTATCATTGCCAACGAGCGCTGGCAAAACCCGAATAGCCGAGTTATGCATACTGAGGTGTCTCGCAGCTGGTAAGCGCGTCGTTTATACGACACCTTTGCGGGCACTTTCAGCCCAGACCGAAGCCACACTTCAGCGGACTTTCGGTCCACTGGGAAGGACGGTTTCTGCCCTATACGGCAGTATTGGCGTGAGTGGTTTTGATCAGGACGCGATTCGTAACAGAGACATCATAGTAGCAACGCCAGAAAAACTTGACTTTGCGCTGCGCTACGATCGGTCGGTGCTTGACGATGTTGGCCTGCTCGTACTTGATGAAGGGCATATGATCGGCCTCAATGAACGAGAAGTCCGCTACGAAGCGTTGGTGCAGCGATTACTAAGGCGATCTGATGCAGGTCAGCGGCGCATTGTGTGCCTATCGGCTGTTCTTCCTGACAACGATCAGATGAAGGATTTTGTTGACTGGATCAGGCGCGACGATCCGGGAGATTGCATCAAGAGCGATTGGAGGCCCACGCGATTGCAGTTCGGCGAGGTAGTTTGGAGTTCAACTTTTGCTCGGCTCAACATCAAGTTCGGTGGAGAGCCTTCGTGGGTGCCCAGATTCTTAGAAGGGTCAGTTCCAGACAAATTTGTCCCCCCAAGGCGAAAGCGCCGAACACTATTTCCGCGCGATCAACGCGAACTCTGCTTAGCCACGGCGTGGAAGCTCGTTGAAGGAGGCCAGACTGTGTTGATTTACTGCCCGCTTCGCAAGAGCGTTGAGCCGTTCGCTGCCACCATAATCGATCTGAACGAGCGAGGAGCACTCAAGTCACTCTTGGAAGCTGATGCGGACATCAATCAGGCCATTGCTCTTGGCGAGGAATGGCTTGGGTCGGATAGCGCCATTCTGAAATGCCTCAGACTGGGAGTAGCGCTGCATCATGGTGCTTTGCCTCTCGTTTATCGTAGAGAGGTTGAGCGGCCTACAAGCGGGCCAATTGAAAGTCACCGTTTCCTCACCGACGCTTGCTCAGGGCCTGAATCTGTCAGCTACCGCTTTGGTCATGCAGTCACTGTACAGAAGCGGAAGGCCTATGGAGACATCGGAGTTCATGAATGTTGCTGGTCGAGCGGGTCGGGCATATGTGGATATGGAGGGCCTAGTGCTTTTTCCGATTTTCGGAGATCCAAATCGATCGGGGCAAGAAGTAGAAAGAAAGCGGCGCGTCTGGGAAATGCTCGTCAACCAACGAAGAGCTCGGAAGATAGAGAGTGGAATCGTTCAATTGATCAATGCCTTGCTCCAACAAATGATGAGAGTTAAGGGCGATGACTTGGGGGAACTCACCGAATATATTGTGAATAGCGCCAATGCTTGGACGCTTCCCACAGAGACTGATTCTCCCTCGGAGAATGGTATGCTTGAGCAGTGGGACCAGAGAGTCGCGTCGCTTGACACGGCTATCCTGAGCATGATCGGAGATGAAGAGGATTTCTTGCAAGGTGAAGTTGCAAGTATGCTGGATGCCGTGCTTCAGTCATCCCTGTGGCAACGCAGTCTGCGCCGCCACGACGAATCATTACAACGAGCCATGAAGGCAGTTATACGTAAACGGTGCGAATTCATTTGGGCAAGCTCTACTTCAAAGCAGCGGAGAGGTTACTTCCTTGCAGGTGTCGGTCTTAAAGCAGGTCGGGCACTTGATGAGATGGCATCGGAGGTAAATCAGCTCATCAGGGATGCCAACGAATCACTTCTTGCTGAGGACGCTGAACGAACCATCGCTGCTATTACCAGTTTCGCCGAGAAAATATTCAGGATTCACCCGTTCAAACCCAGACACCTGCCGGAAGACTGGCAGAGATTAATTCGTTGCTGGCTTAGCGGCGAGCCAGTTGCCCGATTCCATCAAGGATCGGAATCTGAAACGCTGCGATTCATTGAGACTGCTCTCGTCTATCAACTTTCGTGGGCTATGGAGGCTGTGCGAGTCCGAGCGGAAGCGAACGACGAGATGGTTGCAGACGACAGTTCAAAAAATGGTGAAACTGAGCGTGGTTTAGCCGTAATCGCAGTTGAAACTGGCACTATGAACCGCTCGGCATCCATACTGATTCGCGTCGGTTTTAGCTCAAGACGGGCAGCAATCAAAGTTGCGGAGGAATCACAGGCGACGTTTACGACGGTTCAGGGAATTCGGTCATGGCTCAATTCGAATGCCGTTGTCGCTCTGAGTGAGCAGCCTGATTGGCCCAATGCAGAGATCAATGCTCTATGGTCGAAACTTGAGGAAGACTCTAGTCAGCGCAGATCTCTCAGCTGGATAGCGCGTACATACGAAAGTGATGTCATTTGGGATACAGACCACTTTTTGTCTGAAAACACGCCAGTCCATGTCTTCCAAAGAAACGGTCGCGCGCGTGTACTCGCCCCTGATGGGCATCCGTTGGGATTTCTTCAAGCCACTTTAAATCCCAATCGGCGCGGGCTGATCAGGGCAAGAATTGCAGCGCATCAAGACAGAATCCAAATGGACTATCTTGGCCCAGACGACCTGTTTTCGGAGCCTGCATTGTAGAATCCAAACGGAAGTCGTTTTGCTGGCATTGTTACCTTGAAACTTGTGAACGAGGTGCTCAATTGGATATTCAGATTGATGGCCCCACCCTGAAGGCAGCATTTCCCTCCAGAATTGCGGGGATTGTGACTTGGTTGGCGGCCTGGGATTTGGCGCTGGTGTCTAATGCAGTTCTGACGCATTTACTGCTGTCCAATGACAACTATAACGGGGGCCAGCTACAAGTATAATGAATGTCAGGGATAATTGTTCCCGTGGAGCCTCAATGCTCAGTGGTTGGTGGTGTTTGTTTTGGGTTTTGAGCCTTAGCAGGGATTCCCGCTCCGGTTGGGCTTGTTTTGGCGGGCTGTGCCAGCTAAAATGGGACACTTTGATGACAGCTGGCATAGCTCGAATCGAAATACTTACGTTGAATCATTTCACCCGCGGGAAACTATTCCCAGTTGATGTGCGCCAAGTTCTCCCAAGGAATGAGGGCACATTTACGCGTGGAATCAGTGTCAGCGATGTCTTCAATATGGACATTCAGCAAGTTCGCCACCCTGATTATTGTACCCAGATCAGCCTGTGTATACTCGGAATCCTCAAGACGTTGTACTTCTCGTACAGTCACTCCCATCTGTTCTGCCAAATCAGCTTGGCTTAAGCCGCTTGCGATGCGCGTCTCAATTAACGCCGTGGGAAGTGACTCAAGAGAGTGAACCTTCTGAGGGACTGTTTCACCCGATTTAAGCAGGGCGTAATGGAGCGTATCTTTCTCAAGATCGGAGATCAGACCCTTCATTCCATTTACCTCGGCATCGTGAAACCACGGCCTGTCCGTAGTCCGCTTTTCCGCCTCGGCCACGGCATCCTTGAATTTGCCCAGCTGAACCAGCGAGAATTCGTATTCCTGGTCACTAAGTATCATGATGCTTGGAATTCTATAGGAGTGGATCCCCTTCAAACTCAATTAGTATTATCCCCTTTCGCTCCGCTCCGGCCCTTACAATTTGGAAGAAGTCAAGATAGTTCTGCCCGTAGCGGTTTGCGACCATGCCAGCATGAAAAAACTCTCCCCCAAATCTCTGTTTCTGTGCGGCGCGGTTATTGGCAAAATTATTAAAGACGGGATCAACCAGGCGAGGGTCAACGCCATCTGGATCCCAACACGCATCATAGTCGCGAGGTACAGGTTTTCCCGTTACATAGCTCCCATCAAGATAGATGCGCTCGCACTTGGCCCGAACAAGGCTCCTGCTGGCCAAAACGAACCCCCCAAACAGCCTCATCCGCCAATAGGTGGACGCGTACCGATTCCTTACCTCACGTAGATCCGCTCGGTGGATTCCGGGCGGCAAGACGGACCACGGGTATGCCATTATTTCCACGAATTGAAGAATCATTTAGCGGTCAATCCACACGAGCCCGAATGCGGAAACGACCTGAATGCTTGATCAGGATTCGCTCGTAGCTTTGGCTGACCAGTGCTCAGATGGCTCGGGCGGGGGGGCACTCCAAGGATTGGCTGCCCACTGTTTAGTTGAAGGGTCCCAACGGCATAATCTTGGCTTGTCTTGTCCGGTGAGCAGCTGCGGAATTGTACTGCAGGCACTCCATGAGCGGACGCACTCACGATGGCAGCCTCGAGTGAGCAGCTACGCACTGAACGGTGATTTCGACCAATTGTGGACCTAACAGCCCCTTCCAGCCTGCCCAGCTTGGCGCGAAGGTAAGCTCCTTGCCGACTTTTTCCATGCAGCAACGACATCGCAAGCTCCTTGCCGGGTCCTGGTTTAGGTTCACCGGGCAGCGTACATCCGAGCCAATTTGGCATAGTCGGTGTTCCTACAGGGATTACGGCCATTTACGCTGGCTCTCTCATTGCGACGATGGCATTGTACCTGAATCAAGGCGTTTAGTTCCGAATCGCGCGGATCGTTTAGGTGTCGGCAGTTCAAAGGGCAAGCGGGCATGCCGGCTTTGCTTCCCCAAGTGGAGGCAGGGTCATACGTTAATCGGTCTATCCCTATCGGGTGGAGCCTAACCGCTAGATGCTCTCAAGCTGCCTTTACTCTTATCCATACGGACCTCATCAGTCCACGGGAACCATGTGAAGCCGACCAATTCGGCCCGCGAAAGGATGTGCTCGGCCGAGAGACCTGAAGAGCCGAGATGGTCACTGGCTGTCCTTGTGGGCCGCTTGTTAATCCCTGATTCGCTCTCTCGGGCACTGCACTCGGGAAATCTGCGGAGCGTCCCGACAAATCCGGGCCGCGCAACTGGATGAAGGCCATTATCTGTGTCACCGAACCACGATATGACATTTTGCAGCCAGGGTGAGGTGCGTAGAACTCGGCGTAAGCGCTATACCCAACCGGAGCTGCTGGCCTAGGTGCCCAATAATCCGCAATCGTGGATGTCTTCAGCCGTTATGTCGTGGGCAGGACGATCACTCGGTTTGAATCGGCGGATGTGGTTAAGGACCACCACAATCCCATGTTAAAACGGGCGGAGGCCAACTGACGATTCATTCGGAACGCGGCTCGTCAGCACGACCTGTGTGCAGCTGCTGGGTGACCTGGGTGTGGTCGGCTCGTACGATAATCCGTGGTCGTAATCGCACTTCCAGACGATGAATTATCACGGGACGCACAAGCCCGATCCGATTCATTGGGGGATGCCCGAAACCGGGCCCGGCAAATCTGTCAATGGTGCCTCCGTATATTCCACCATTCCGAGGTCACACGGATGTATCCGGCTGCGGTGCGTCGCGGCAGTATGGAAAAGGTGCCGGGAGGCGCGGCAGCGTGTCATGGACGAAGCGTACGCCTGCGATCCCGATCGATTCGGCTGTAGCGTTCCGCACGCCCAGAAGCCCCGCGTGGATCGGCAAATTCCCAATGCAGCCAAGCTGAGTGCGGAACAATCTGGCAGCGAGGTCGCTAAGAATACTCAGAACAGGTGAAAATGAGCGCGATAATCTGCCCCGCTGTGGCTGACGCAAAAGGGTTCCATGTTATATTGGTGCGGCCCGATGCTAGGCAAATGACCCCACACAAATGTTGATCTGGACAATGGCGAGCGCAAAGGGCGCACAGCTCACGGGATTGCCCGCAAGAGGATTCGGCTTAGCTGCACGCTGGCTGATTTCTGCTGCACTGCTGTGCCTGCTGATAAGGCCCGGGATGGCCCAGGTTGATGCTGCATCATCCGTTCAGCCCGGGAGACTGTTCGTGGAGTTTGCGAATCGGGATGTTACGGTGATTCAAGGCAAAACAGGACTCACGGTCTTTGATCGGGCCGCCGAACGCTATGGCGTACAGTCCATTGTAAAGGCCTTCCCGTTCCTGGATGTGATCGCACGGGAAAGAACGCTCACCCCGGCAATGGAGTCGCTGCGCTCCATTTATACCGTGGAATTTAGCGCTCCGTATGTGCCGGAGGTTGTGGCATGGGAACTGGCCCGTGATCCGGCGGTGATCCTGGCCGAGCCCCAGCCGGTCCATCGGGTGACCGGACTGACTTCAGAAAACCCGAATGATCCGCGGTTCTTCTCTCAGGGGCATCTGAGCCACCTGCGACTCCCCGAAGCATGGGATGTAGCCAAAGGCGGACAGTCAGGAGTGGTAATTGCGATTATTGACAGCGGGGTGCACTGGGAGCACGAAGATCTTCGGAAGAATATCTGGACGAATCCCAACGAGGTTCCGGGCAACGGCATTGACGATGACAACAACGGCTTCGTTGATGATATTCACGGTTGGAATTTCCGTACCGGAAAACCGGATGTCTACGGTGACGGTACGCATGCGATCCACGGAACGGTCGTTGCCGGCATTGCGGGAGCGGTAACCCACAACGCCTTGGGTATAGCCGGTGCAGGGTGGAACGCGCAAATCATGCCTGTCAATACGACCTGCCAGGATGGCGATACTCTGTGTCGCACGCTTGATGGGGTGGTGTATGCGTCCCTGATGGGCGCGCACATTATCAACTGCAGCTTCGGCAGCACTGTGTTTTCGGAGGTCAGCCATCGCGTATTTCAGGCCGCGTTTGCTGAAGGTGCGCTGGCGGTTGCTTCGGCTGGCAATGCACGCGTCAATGTGGATGAAAAGCCGCATTACCCTTCCGGGTTTGCCGTCACACTCAGCGTTGGAGGTACCGCACGCACATCGGACGGGAATCGATTCAATTATGGCCGCTCTGTAAACGTATTTGCTCCGGGCAGCAGCATCCACGGTACGCTTCCAAGGAATCGTTACGGCACATCATCAGGCACCTCAGTTGCTGCTCCCCTGACGGCCGCGGTGGCCGCGCTGGTTAAGACGGCATTTCCGGATTACACACCGGGGCAGATTCGCGAGCAGGTCCGACTTACGGCGCAAAACATTGACGCGGCTCAGTTCGTCGGCAATCCGGGTGAATTCGGGCGTGGCAGAGTGGATGCCTTTCGGGCGGTTACCGAAACTGCCGGGCCGGCACTTCGGCTTACGGCCATGGAATTCGCCAACCAGAACGGATCCGAGGAGGCTTCCACAGGTGATATCATCACGGTGCGGGCTCAGTTCACTAATTATCTGGGCGATGCGTCGGGGGCAACGGTCGCACTGAGGACGGGGGCCGCGTTTGTGGAATTCATCAAGGATGAGGTGACGGGCATCAGTTTGGCCTACGGTGATTCGGCCACATACGAGTTTTCGTTCAGGCTTACCGATGCCGCCCCTGACAATCACAGGCTGTTGTTCTATTCGGAAATCCGCCAGGGCTCGCTGACGGATACGCCCGATCTGTTCAGGATTCCAATCAATCAGACCCTGGTCGCAACGCATCACACCCCGGCCATGCGCCTGTCCATAACGCGCGAGGGCAATTTCGGCTATACGGGCTTTCAGGGAGATCCTTCGGGTCAGGGCGTTGGATTTCGGGTGTTGGATGCGGGGGGCCGGGAGCGGAGTCCGCTGTATGAAGGCGGACTGCTCGTGGCGACTGGTCGTTCAAGGGTGAGTAATTCGGTACGGAGTGCGGCATCGGACCAGGATGACCACTTCATTATACCGGAAGGCGAAAGCATGCAAATTATCATACCAGGTCCGGTTACATCGCAGGAGGGGCGGCTCGTACTGACGGATCAGAAAGCATCCACTCCGATCGGTGTGCGGATTCTGCAGCAGAGTTTTGTGGACCACGGGGAAGGAAACGAGGATTTTGCCATCTTCAAGTACACGGTGGGTAATGAGACCGCGAACCTCATTACCAATCTGCATATCGGACTGTACATTGACTGGGACATTGATATAGGGGATGTCAGCCTGGATCAGGCCAGATTCTCCGGCACGCATTCGTCCGGTTGGGGTACGGATCGGGTCGGCAGTCTGCATGTCGGACTCAGGCTGCTGACCGATCCCCATCTGATGAATTACCGAGCACTTGACAATCCGAGCGAGCTATACAACGGATTCACGCGCAGGGAAAAATGGCAGGCCATGTCCGGCGGAATATCCCGAATGGAATTGGCGGGCACGGATATGTCTCAGCTGATGGCCAGCGGTCCGCACAGTGTGGCCTCAGGAGAGACCATTGAAGTGGCATTCGCCCTGATTGCCGGTACGAGCGCGGAAGATTTCCTGAAGAACGCCGACCAAGCTAAAGAGCTTTGGGATCATGTGATCAATACGTCCACATCGGCCGAACCGCCGGAGGAGGCACCGATATGGGCCATCAATGCGATGTACCCCAATCCGACGCGCGGGGAAGTGACCATCAGCTACGGGGCTCCGCTTCAAGGCACAGCAAACATTGAAGTCTTTGACGTATTGGGACGCCGTATAGCTACGCTGACAGAGAGCCAGCCGATGGCGCGAAGCACCACCTGGGATGCGCGCCAAGAGGACGGGCGGGCGCTGCCGCCCGGAGTTTACTTTGTTCGTCTGACGGGTAACGCCGGTGATAAGACCCACATCTACACACGTCCGCTGGTTGTCGTGCGGTGATCCGGCCGTGCGCTCAGCACCGAGTCAGCGGCATCGTTCACGCGGCTCAGGTTTGTTATTTCCGTGCAGGCCGGTGCGGCTTTTGGGCGCATTTCCATAGCTCGGTCATTGAAATCTGTCCCGCCAGTCCGCTTCCTGACGTTCCGTGCGTATTCCAGTCAGCAGTGGCATCACTCCGCTGCAACAGGAACACCAACCCTGCGGAAGATTCGCGCGCGCTGAAGGTGCCGCCGCCGCGCTGGCTCCCTGCATCCCACCGAGCCGCCCCGGCACCGATACCCTGTCTGGCGCATCGTCCCCGGAGAACGGCATCCAAAAAAATGTCACCTTCGCCCACCTGCCCATTCCCCGCGGCGGTTATGGACCCGACAAACCGCCCCAAAATCGGCGAGGGTCAGCCCGCTGTCCTCCTCGCACCACCTCCTGCCCGGCAGTCTTTCTCCCGTGTGGGCAAGCGTCCCCCCTGAAACCCGTTTGGCGGAATTGGGAGCCCATCAGTCGGGCAACGCCTTGCGTTCGTACAGCGGCGATGCCACAGGTGAAAACACGTCCCCCCAAATCTGCGAGAATCCCCATCGCATCGGAGAAAAAGCCAAAAAAGGGTCAATTTCCGGCCAAATCACCGTATTTAGCCCCTTTTTTTGGTTGATATTGGGTCGTTTGGGTGCTTATCTTGCAAACGGACTTGTTGCTTAACCTCTCGCTATGCAACGCCCACAATCGGGTCATGTGAGGTTTACAGCCGCCGGCACGCGCCCGGATAAGGTCCGTTTGCGGTCAACCTGCAAGCAGTCAGCGGCGGCGGCAGCAAGTTGGCCGCTGATAGTCATTGGGGGGGGGGGGGGGGGGGGGGGGGGGGGGGGGGGGGGGGGGGGGGGGGG
>JAPPNA010000066.1:11798-22138 GCA_028873925.1 Bacteroidota bacterium
TTTTGGGGTCAACTTGCAACAATGATCGGGGGGGGGATACATTTTTTTGTTTTTTTTTAAAAACCCCCCCCCCCCCCGTTTTTCTCGCGGATAGGCCATAAGGATCGCGGAGGAGACAGCTTCGCGATGCTGTCGCGTCGCGGAAGAAGCCAGCCCTGTGGGCCTACCCTGCGAGGAAAAGGCAGATTCCCCAGGTCAGGTGAATTCTTTGCCTGCGTTTCCGACTGCGGATGGGAGACAGAGGCGGCTTACCCGGAGGGTCAAAGGCAGTCAGATGGACGGGCAGAGATTCTGGCCCGTGGTCCCGTTGCCAAATCTCTCTGCAAACTTGGTGCTGCACAGATGATGGCTTTAGTTCACAACGCGGGAAAGCCCGCGTTGGAGAATACCGGCATACCGCAGTACATCATGTCCACGGATCCATTCACACCGACGTTTTCATTCGCCGAAGCTGTGACCGGTAATACGAAGGGTGATTTTAAGATGCCTTCTATCACGGATTCCGGGAGATTCGCGTCCGTTCCGACTGAATCGGGCCACGGCCGCCCTCCCCCATTGACGATGTCTGTGAGCAAGGCTTGTTTACTTCAACTATAACGATAAAATGCAGCGTTTTGTGGCGGTGCTGATTCTTTTGCTTGTATTGTTGCCTGATGGAGTACGGGGCCAGCACGGTGCTTTGTTGACCCTTGATACTACGGAGGTGCGCAACACGGTGCCTTCCGTGATGCATGTTACGGATTTGCTGACCAATAGCCCGGAGGGACAGGCAGCGCTCCAAAGATTTCACGAACGCAAGGCAGCCGGACGTTTGTCCAGAAAGGCTTCTGAGGCGGCCGAGATTGGGGAGATCAGGACGTTCTTCGTGCTCAATTTCAGTTTAAGTTTCCTGGGCATTCCGCTACCGTATCCTGAGCCGATTGATTTCATGCTTGTGGGTGCGGATCAGCACGATCCTGACCGGGTGGGATTCCGTTTGTGGGTGGAGGTGGCGGAGTTGCATGATGAGGGTATCACGGACAGTCATATTTCCGACCTGATGGATGCATTGGCGGAGCAAACACCGCCGCGGTCATTCTATCCGGACTCGGGCGTGGTGGCCGGTATTGAAGCCATTTTTGGAGATCCTCCAGATGTGGATGCCGACGGCATTTCGGACGTGTTGTGGCTTGACATCCGGGATGAATACGATGGCGGTACCAACCCGGTATTTGTTGCTGGCTTTGTAACCCCGAATGACTTGGACACTCTCTCGGGCAACGGGGCGGACATATTGTATCTGGACACCCGGCCCCTGTTGGACTTCGGGATCGGTTTTGCAGCACAGACGGCGGCACACGAGTACCAACACCTGGTCATGTATAACTACGATCTCGCAGAATACACCTTCATCAACGAGGGATTGTCGGAGTGGGCCGAAATCGCACTCGGGTTTGCGGGGCGTCCGATAACCTATCTGAATGCGCCCGAGACCTACAATGTGCCGCTGTACAAATGGGAGGGAATCCGTGATTATGAGCGGGCCGGTTTATTTATGAACTATTTCGCCAACCGATTTGGCGTGTTGGAAACAGGTCGTGTCACACGTAATCCCGCCTCCGGGTCGTCCGGATTGGCTGCGGTTTTGGACGAGATCTCCGCTGGCATATCTGTTGACGATCTGGTATATGACTTTCATGTGGCCAATTACCTTAATGATACCACGTTGGGGCCAGCCTTCGGCTACACCACTGGGGAGCGTCAGGCGATCGGGGCAGTGCCCAGCCGGATCTTTTCGGGTTCCGCGGCAGTCCATACGCCTGCGGAGGAGGTTAAGATTCAACCGGGGGGTGTGGCCTACGTTGAATGGCGGGCGGTATCGGATTTCAAAATTCGCGCTACGGTCCCGCTGCTGATGTCCCGGGACGTGCGGGTCGGGCTGATTCGGTATGACGACCAGCAACGGTACGTGGAGATCCTGAAGGTTCGTGTTGATGGTAGAGACGAGGTGTTGGTGCCGGGCTCGTCGGGCCGTCTCGTGCTGGTTATCGTGGGGATGGACCCGGAGACGAAGACTGTAAATGTGGAGTACGAGGCTTCCTGGTCTCCCAGCCGCTCTGTGGCGGAGCTGGTGTTTGTTCAGTACGATGATGGTAATGCGGTGGGGCATTCGGATTCGGGCCGGGAGGCGGCGTTTTTCCAGATGGCGGCGGGGCCGGATGGCCTGATGGCAACTCGCTTCACACCGCATGTGGGAGCCAGCGACGACCGGCGGATCCATTTGGATCGTGTATGGGTGGCACCGTACTGGTTCAGCCAGTTTACGCAGACGAATGTGCCTCCATATGCACGACGCGATTTCACAATATATGTATGGAGTGCTAGGGACAACATGCCGGACCGGATTCTTTTTCAGAAGAATTTTGAAGATCCAAGCTCTAACGCCGGCTCCTATTCGTTGAGACATTTGGAACTGGACCTATCTTCGGAGATGCAGGCGCTCGGCGAGCTACCGGACACGATGTATATCGGCATTGGCGAGTTGGGCACGGATCCCAACCGTATGATCGTGGGTGTTTCCGACTACGATGTTGAGGATATTTCACTGATTGGCGACCGGAGTGATAGCACTTGGGTTCGTTTGTGGGATCTTGCGTTTCAGAGCGGAAACACCACAGCAACAGATCACACTGTTGTTCCCATTCGGGCTCAGTTCATCCTGTCTCCACGGCAGCCGGTGGCTGTGGCAGAGGAGCGGATGGTGCCGGCGGGGATCACACTGGGGCAGAATTACCCGAATCCCTTCAACCCGGCCACAACGATCAGCTTTGGGCTTGCTGAGCCGGTCCATGTGCGTTTACACGTATTTGACGCATTGGGGCGGCAGGTGGTTACACTCGCAAACCGGCTGATGCCTGCCGGACGACATGAGGTGCTCTTTCGGGCCAGCTCTCTGGCAAGTGGTGTGTACTATTACAGGCTGGAGGCCGGAACCGCTTCCCTTACGCAGCGCATGCTGCTGCTCAGATGAGGGGGCAAATCGGATTGGAATTGATGTATAACCTGAGATGAAAAACTCCGCACCTGCTTTCTCACTGCCGGACTGGATGCGTAGGTTCGGGTCGGTCCAATTCAAGGTCTGTTTCGGCAAGGCTGTATTGATGCTGGGCCTTGCTGCGTTTGGCCTGACAGCTGTGGCCCGTGGGCAAGTAACGCATGAACCGAGTATTGAAGTTAGCTCCCCAACAATAGCCTCTCCCGGGTATATTGATGGAAACAGCTGGTTTATTCCAGAGGGCACATCCGTAACCTTCAATGTGAAGCCTAAGGCAGGTGATCAGCAAACGAACGATTTTCGCGCTGTAGGTGGAATTGAGTTGTTTCTGGACGCCCTTATAGACCAGGACCTGAGTCTAAATATTAGCTTTACGGCAGGACAACAAGGCACTGTAATTATTAATGATGGTAATTGGGATCAAGGAGTAGATATAGGACTCAACATAGGAGCTGACGCTGACAATGTGGGTGGATGTATAGATCTGGCAATTGAGATTGCACCCGCCAACCCAGTCCCGCCACCAGGCTTTTCGGGCAATACCTTTACAAGGGAGATAGATCTATGTGTCATAGACGATCAGGCAGGCATTGTAGCATTTCCAACTGAGATTGATGTTGATGAAGGTAAGACTGCCACGCTGAGCGTACAACTTCTGTCATCCCCCGGAGCAGGCGGGGTTACGGTGGACATCCTGGAGGCTCGCCTGCCCGCTAGCGCGAGTGTTACCGCACCATCCTCAAAAGCTCTGACGTTTAACAGTACGAGCTGGAGAGTCGGACAGACGGTGACGCTGGATGCGGGAATGGACGACAATATCACTGATGAGACAGGATCACTGATATTCGTCGTGACCGACGTGAATAGCCGCTGGTACGGCCAGCGACTGGATGTGCCGGTGATGATCAATGATAACGATACACCGGGGATCGATGTACCGCCAGCCATTGCGGTTACCGAAGGAGGGATGAAGGCGTTTGATGTAGTGCTTACGGCGCAGCCTGCGGTCGACGTAACGGTAACGATTGCGGGTCATTCGGGCACGGGTCTGTCACTGGACCTGGCAACGCTGACGTTTACGACTACGAACTACTCCACGCCGCAGCCCGTGACAGTAACGGCGGCGCAGGACACGGGCGGTGATCAGGTGACGCTTACGCTGACTGCAGCCGGTGGGGGCTTTGGTGGTACGTCAGCCAGGGTGGTGGTGACGGTGATTGACGACGATACGAACGAAATAAATGCTCCGTCTCAGATAGAGGTGGAGGAGGAGAGTTCACAGACGTTTGATGTAGAGCTTACGGCTGCGCCTTCGGCCGACGTAACGGTGACGATCACGAGTTCAAGCACGGATTTGACAACGAATCCGACTTCGCTGACGTTTACGACTACGAACTACAATACGGCGCAGACGGTGAATGTAACTGCGTTGCAGGATGATGATTTTACCGATGATAGCGAAACGCTGACCCTGACGGCATCCGGGGGCGGCTATAGCGGGACGACCACGGTTGATGTGACAGTCAGGGACGACGACGAGCCAGCAATTGTCGCTCCGTCGTTGATTTCGGTTGACGAGCAAGTTACGGACTTGTTCAATGTGAGTCTCACGGCCGCGCCTTCGGCAGATGTGATGGTAGCGATTGCGGGTCATTTGGGCACGGACCTGACGCTGGATAAGACATCGCTTACATTTACACCCACGAACTGGAGTATTGCACAGCCGGTGACGGTGTCAGCGGCCGATGACGATGATTCCGCCGATGAGCAGGTGGAGCTGACCCTGACGGCATCCGGGGGCGGCTATGGCAGTTTGAGCACCACAGTTGATGTGATTATTGAAGATAACGACACACCGGCAATTGAAGCCGCTCCGTCATCAATCTCAATAGACGAGGGCGATTCACAGCCGTTCAATGTAAAGCTTGCGTCTCAGCCATCGGCTGCTGTAACGGTGACGATAACGGGGCATGCGGGTACGAGTCTGGACCCAGCCCCAAAGGCACTGGAGTTTACGGCCTCAAACTGGGACACTGCACGGCCGGTGACAGTGACGGCCGGGACTGATGCTGATTTTGACGATGAGAGCGTAACACTGACCCTGACGGCGAACGGGGGAGATTATAGGGGAGTGATGACCGAGGTAGATGTGACGGTGAACGATGAGACAATGGGGATCGTAGTGCCGGCGCGTGTGACTGTGGATGAGGGATCAATTGCAACCGTTGATGTAAGTCTTTCGGCGCTGCCTACGGGCGATGTGACGGTAACGATTTCGGGCCACTCGGGGACGGATTTGACCTTGACACCGAATCCGGCGACGCTGACCTTTACGCCCGGAAACTACAACTCGGCGCAGTCGGTGACGGTAACAGCGGCGGATGATGACGACGCGATGGATGACAATGTGACGCTGACGCTTTCGTCGGCGGGAGGCGGCTACGGTGCCAGTGCGAGTGTGGAGGTCACGGTGGATGATGACGACACGGCGGCTATTGACGCTCCGTCATCAATAACGTTGGACGAGGGGACTTCAAAAACATTTGATGTGGTACTTGAGTCTCTGCCTTCGGCTGCCGTGACGGTGACGATTACGGGGCATTCGGGCACTGATCTTATGCTGGACAAGACATCTCTTCCGTTCACGACGAGCAACTGGAACGTTGCGCAGACTGTGACGGTAGCTGCGGCGATGGATGAGGATTTAATCCCTGACGAGGAGACGCTCACCCTGACGGCAGCCGGGGGGGACTACGCAGACGTAGAAGCCGAGGTGGATGTGACAGTCAACGAAGTGACGAAGGAGATTGTGGTGGAGCCGGATGAATTAACAGTGGACGAAAACGGGGTGGGCAAGACTTACACAGTGAAATTGGCGCAGCCCCCAACGGCTGAGGTGATGGTAGCGATTACCGGAAATGCGGGCACGGATTTAACACTGAACAAGACATCGCTCACGTTTACGACCACAGACTGGGACACTGCGCAGCCAGTGACGGTGACCGCGGGTGACGATCCCGACTCGGACAATGATACCGAGACGCTGACGCATACGGCATCCAGTACGGACACGGACTACAACGGGGAGACAGCCGAGGTGGAGGTGACGGTGCAGGATGACGATCCGATCGGGCTGGTAGTGTCAACGCAGACGCTGGCGGTGGCTGAGGGGGGTGCCAGTGCAGGCTATACGGTGCAATTGTCAACCCAGCCTTCGGCTGCCGTGACGGTGACGATCACGGGCCAGTCAGGCACGGATTTGACCTTGACACCGGACCCAGCGACGCTGACGTTTACGATGAGCAACTGGAATATGACGCAGCCGGTTACGGTGTCAGCGGGCCAGGACGATGACGCAGCAGACGACGATGTAACGCTAGCACACACGGCGACCAGTACGGATACGGACTACGAGGGGAAGACAGCCACGGTCTCGGTGACGGTGGGCGACGACGATACCCCCAGCCTTATATTGTCGGAGTCAAGTCTGACAATCCCCGAAGGCGAAACTAAATCCTTTACGGTGCGGTTGTCTGCGCTGCCCACATCTCAAAGTTCCTCGTTCAATGTGGATATCGCTGCGAGTCGTGTAAACGGTGTAAGAGTTCTGCGTTATACAACATTGCTGAGATTCAACAAGTTTAATTGGAGCACCCCCCAGCGAGTAGATGTGGAAACGTTGACTGATCTCAATACGATTAACGAAACAGTGACAATGGTGCTGAGCATTGACGATTTTCTCCGTGGCGACTTTCACGGAGTGACCGCCAGCTTGCCGGTGACGGTGCAAGACAAAAACTTTTTGGGGCTGGCATTCGATCCGGACCCTCTTAGAGTAAACGAAGGTGCCAGCGTTGACTACACGGTGAAATTGGGGTCCCGGCCGACACACGATGTGATGGTGACTGTT
Organism: Bacteroidota bacterium; assembly: GCA_028873925.1. GTDB lineage: Bacteria > Bacteroidota > Rhodothermia > Rhodothermales > Bin80 > JAPPNA01. The sequence continues at coordinate 18,743 of JAPPNA010000066.1, forward strand.
ACAAAGGAGATGAACTCGGTTTTGACACTCAGCCCAGCGATGCCATCGCTGACGTTCACGACGAGCAACTGGAACGTTGCGCAGACGGTGACGGTGACAGCAGCAACGGATACCGACCCGGACAATGAAACCGAGGTGTTGACACATACGATGACGAGTACGGATACCGACTACACGGGTACCGAATCTCTGACGGTAACAGTGGTGGATGCCGCGGTGTTTCTGGATGTCAGCGCCACGACGCTGACAGTTGACGAGGGCGACCAGGTTACCTTTGATGTTAAGCTTCCGGTCCAGCCTGCTACCGATGTAACGGTGACGATCACGAGTTCAAGCACGGATTTGACACCGAGTCCAATATCGCTGACCTTCAGTCCGACGGCATCCGCGAACCTGTGGAACGTTGCGCAGACGGTAACAGTGTCAGCGGGGATGGATGCCGATTTTGAAGATGAGGACGAAACGCTGACCCTGGCGGCAGCCGGGGGGGACTATGATAACGTGACAAGGACGGTAGATGTAACGGTCAACGATGTGTCAAAGGGGATTGTGGTGCAGCCGGCGGACCTAACAGTGGACGAGGGATCAAACGCAAGTTTTAACGTAAGCCTTACGTATGTGCCTTCGGGAACTGTAACGGTAGCGATTGCGGGCCACTCGGGCACGGATCTGACGCTGGATAAGGAATCTTTAGAATTTACAACAGCGAATTGGAACACTGTGCAGCCGGTGACGGTGACCGCGGGGGCGGATGCCGACATTGACGATGACGAGGAGACGCTGACCCTGATGGCATCCGGGGCGGACTATGCGGGCGTAGAAGCCGAGGTGGATGTGACCGTCGACGACAATACGCCCGGTCTGCGGGTATCAAAGACGGAGTTAACAGTTCAGGAAGGAGGGTGCGGTGCTACTCCCCCGGTCTTTGATGTCTTTGAGCTCAGCCTTACGGAGCGGCCGACAGCTGGACGAGGAGTGAGGATTTTCCTTGATTTTGACAATCCCGTGCGGGTAGCTTTACTTACTTCCAGCTCACGAACGATAGCACAAGCAGGAAATCGACTGTACATCGATTTTTCTCGGAATGGTTGGAGCGTTCCTGAGATGGTGTATATGTGCGCAGTTGAAGACGACGATAACACGGTTCATGAAACAATTACCTTTACTCTTACCCCGACGCGCAGCGGTTATAATGATGCGGCACCTGTTGACATTACGGTGAATGTGATTGATAACGATGCGATGGCGGGGCTGGTGTTGGATCCGGATCCGCTGAGTGTCAACGAAGGTGCCAGCGCCGACTACGCGGTGAAATTGGCTACACCGCCTGCGGCGGACGTGACGGTGACGATTTCAAAGCAGGCGGGCTCGACTTTGACGCTCAGCCCGACGACACCACTGACGTTCACACCCACCACCTGGAACGATGCCCAGGCGGTAACGGTGACAGCGGCCCAGGACCCAAATGCGACGGACGAAACCGAGACCTTAACGCATACGATGACGAGTACGGATACCGACTACGCGGGCACCAAAGATCTGTCGGTTGCGGTGGTGGACGATGATTTGTTTCTGGATGTCAGCGCCACGACACTGACGGTTGACGAGGGTGACCAAGTTACCTTTGATGTTAAACTTCCGGTCCAGCCTGCTACCGATGTAACGGTGACGATCACGAGTTCAAGCATGGATCTGACAACGACTCCGACATCGCTGACATTTACGACCGTGAATTACAACACGGCGAAGACAGTGACGGTTTCTGCGGTGGCGGATGCCGATTTTGCGGATGAAAGCGAGACGCTGACCCTGACAGCAGCCGGTGGAGCCTATGAGGGTAAGACGGCCGCGGTGGCCGTAACGGTTAACGATGGGTCAAAGGGGATTGTGGTGGATCCGACGGACCTAGCAGTGGATGAGGGATCAAACAACAGCTTTGATGTAAGTCTTTCGGATGTGCCTTCGGGCACTGTGACGGTAACGATTGCGGGCCACTCGGGCACGGATCTGACGCTGGACAAGATGAGCCTGGCATTTACGACGAGCAACTGGAACATGGCGCAGCCGGTGATGGTGTCAGCGGGGGCGGATGCCGATAGCGACGATGACGAGGTGACACTGACCCTGACGGCCGCCGGGGCAGACTATGCGGGCGTAACAGCGGAGGTCGATGTGACTGTTGACGACAATACACCGGGTCTGCGGGTTACAAAGACGGGATTGACCTTGCAGGAAGGGGGGTGTGGCGCTACTCCCACGGTGTGGGAGACCTTTGATCTCAGCCTAACGGTGCAACCTACACATCGAAACGGAGCAAGGGTAAGTGTTGGTGTTGATCGGCAACATGTGTATGTAACTTCCACACCGCGAGGAAATTCCCAACCTATACAGAGAATCGATTTTCCCGGGAATACTTGGGAAGATCCTGAGACGGTGTGGTTATGCGCATTTGAAGATAGCGACACGGACCATGAAACCATCACGCTTACCCTCACCCCGACCCGTGGCAATTATGGCGGTGCATCGCCTGTTAACATTACGCTGCAGGTGATTGATAACGATGCGATGGCGGGGCTGGTGTTTGATCCGGATCCGCTGAGTGTCAACGAAGGTGCCAGCGCCGACTACACGGTGAAATTGGCTACACCGCCTGTGGCGGATGTGACAATGACGATTTCAAAGCAGGCGAGCTCGGCTTTGACGCTCAGCCCGACGATACCGCTGATGTTCACAACGACCACCTGGAACGATGCGCAGACCGTAACGGTGTCAGCGGCCCAGGACCAAGATGCAGCGGATGAGACCGAGACATTAACGCATACTCTGACGAGTACGGATACTGACTACACGCGTACTGATAACCTGGCGGTATCGGTGGTGGACGACGAAACGGCCGGGATCATGCTTTCGGAGTCCACGCTGGGAGTCAATGAGGGCGGCGACAATACCTACACGGTGAAACTGGAGACGCAGCCTACGGCCGAGGTGACCGTGGCGATCACGAGTTCAGGCGCGGATGTAACAACGAGTCCGACATCGCTGACGTTCACAACCGCGGACTACAACACCGCGCAGACGGTGACAGTATCCGCGGGCGAGGACGACGACGCAACCAACGACAGCGCGATGTTGCTGCACACGGCCTCCGGCGGCGACTACGCAGGCGAGACCGCGAGCTTGGCGGTGACGGTGGACGACGACGAAACGGCGGGGATCACGCTTTCGGTGTCAACCCTGGGAGTCAATGAGGGCGGCAACAATACCTACACGGTGAAATTAGCGACAGAGCCTACGGCCCCGGTAACCGTGGCGATTACGGGCCTTTCGGGTACCGATCTGATGCTGGACAAAACGAGTCTGACCTTCAATCCCAGCGGGTCGGATCTCTGGAGCACT
>JAPPNA010000146.1 GCA_028873925.1 Bacteroidota bacterium
GCCCGCCCTCTTATGAGTCGGACAATGTTCGGTTCCATAGTTTTGCAAGAGGCTCGGTGACTTTGTTAAGCGTGCAACCGCAGGGTAGCTGTAGCCATTTGAATTCTGAGGCTGCGATCCCAAAATCGTCGGTGTATCTGCAGGCAAGGATTTCTCGTAATCAGAGGGCTTTCCATGCCGGCACTGTTGCTGCCGGTCTGACCGCTCAGCCAATTGTGGGCTTGAGCTATGCCATCGTTTCGTCCATTCGGCTTGAAGACACATGATGCATATGAGTCCTGCCGGGACCAAATACCACCATGTATGCGCCGCGACGAGCTGGCCCGGCTCGCCGGCTTCTCGCAGCGCTGATTCCAGCTGCGAATACTCTTCGGAAAACATGGGGGATAACTCTGGGGAGCGGTCTATGAAATAGCGAGCTCCCCCGGGCCCCTCACCTATTTACCTACTGAATCTGGGCCACCGCCCCGTAGGTGGTAATTGTGGAGTCCAGCACCATCACGCATGTAATTGATTTGCCTGACGAATTCAATCCGCAGGTAGTTGGAGTGACCCCGACACCCTAGGATATTGTTCCGAAGTGCGGCGCTGATCTGGAGCGACTTTGGGGTCAGCTTTGCCCGGATTGCGGTAAATTGCCCTACACAATGCCCGCGTCAGGATGAATGTGCGGTTGGGTTTTCATCCGATAGGGTGCATAGAAGCCAGGACGTAAATGGCCCCGGCTACGGTATCTGCTTTCCAGGTTTACGCGGCGAGTGTGACACCATGTGATGCTAACCTGGAGATAGACCATGCCCGGTTGGCTGCGCACATCAGATGGCTGCTGACCAACGGATGCACGGGTGTAGCCTTCATGGGGACTACCGGTGAGGCCAATTCATTCAGCAGCTCTCAGCGGATGCAGGCCTTGGAAGAGCTGTTGGCGGCGGACATTGATCCTTATCAGGTTATGGTGGGTACCGGCTGCAGCGCACTGAACGAAACCATCCGGCTGACGCGACATGCGTTGAGCTGCGGGGTTAGGGAAGTACTGATGCTGCCGCCCTTCTACTACAAGGAAGTGACCGATGATGGGATCGTGACCTACTTTGAAAAGGTCCTGCAGGCGGTTGGGGCCAGCGGCTTAAGAGTGTATCTGTACCACTTCCCGCACATGAGTCGGGTGCCGTTCTCCGATGCCTCAGTAGCGCGTCTTCTTGCCCTCTATCCCGGGACGATTGCAGGCATGAAAGACTCCAGCGGCGATTGGGCGCACATGGAACATGTAATCAGGCGTTTTCCGGGATTCCGCCTGTTTGCCGGCACCGAGCGACACCTCCTTAAAGTGCTGCACACCGGCGGGGCTGGCTGCATTACGGCTACCGCCAATGTGTTGTGTACGCTGGCGGCCCGGCTGGTAGCGCATCAGACCTCCGCCAGCGCATCCCGGCTGCAGGCTCAGCTCACCCGTGCCCGCTCAGCTATTGAGGGGTATCCCATGGTGGCGGCCGTCAAGGAACTGCTGGCCCGCCGAACAGGCGATGCGTCGTGGCGGCATATGATTCCGCCCAATGTGCCGCTGACACCGGATACGGCAGCCATTCTCTGGCAGGGCTATACTCAATGCGGTGTTTGACGCAGGTTCGCAGATCGGTTTCCATCGCGTCAACATGGGGTTTGTCGGCCATCCGAATGGCCGCTGCTCCAAAGACACCGCATTGGGTCCGTTTCTCTGACTCGGCCGGGTGGCTGTGACGTCTGTGTCTCAATGTGCAGGAGGCAACCCACCTTTTCTACCTGTCACGCAAACAGGGTTCCGGTGGCAGCTGGCAGTCCGGCGTGTCCTGCGGCTGCAGCGGGCAGGGGCCGGCAGTCCTGTAACCCACATTGCGCAGGACCAGATTGGTGGGAATCCAGCGCGTGGAAACCGTGTAGCCGCCCCCGAAAAAACCGTACCCGTTGGTGACGTTGGAAAAGGTTCCCGGCTCAATCAGCAGATTCGGGTTGAAGGACCCGTTCGGAGGATCCCACTGCTCATCGGCGGCCAGAAAACGAAAATCAATCCGCCGCAAGGCAATCAGGTCCGGCCGCAGACAATTGAGCTCAAATACTTCCCGCACCTCCTCAAAATCCTGCCGCAGATTGATCTCGTACTTCCAGCCATCTGCGGTGGGCTCCTCCTTACCGCTGTAAGATACCGCCACCGGCAGTCGCACCGCCTCCGGGGTGGTTGAGCCGGGCGGCCAGGGATTGGCTGGCGGAAGCGTGATGGCATCGTAAACCACCGACACATCCACCAGATTTGGCGGCTTGCCGTGAATAAACGCCGGCACTACCGTCCGATTGCGCTCATCCACCAGCTCTACTGTGACCGGCGGAGGGATCGTAACAGTGGCCGTGGACTTGCTGCCATCCGACCGCGTCACCTCAAGGCGGTACTGCTCTTCGTGCACCGCGCGAAACGCGGCTTCAAATACATGCCCCATGCTCGTGTCGGCAAAGGTGATCTGGCGGCCGGCCCACCGGATAGTCTCGCCGGTAGTCAGATTCACGGATGCTACCGACGCGTCAATGGGGCCGGATCGGTCCGTGCCCAGACGCTCCTCCACCGTGAATACTCGTACGCGCTGGGTGTCGGCATTGGCATCCAGAAATCCCCAGAGAGTGTAGGGGCGATCCTCTCCGACAATGGGCTCTATATTCTGATCGCAGCCCGCCCATAGCAGCCCGCAAAACAACAGGTAGAGAAAGCAGTTGCGCATCAGAATTCAAACTTGATACCGGCAGTCGGGATCAGCGGCAGCTGATAGTTGCGGCGCAATGTGAAGACATCCAGCGAGAACAGGTTTGCATTGTCGTACGCATTGACCAGGCCTGCCTGGAAGGTGATGAACGAATCATCGCCGTACTGAAACACGCGGTCTACCGACAGGTCCAGCCGGTGGTAACTGGGCAGGATGCCGCCATACGGCTGATCATAGATCACTCGGGCCATGCCCGGCTCTCTGGATACGTCCGTGGGCCCGTCCATAAGTACAAAGCCATCAAAGCCGCGGATCTGGCTGTACGGCAGTCCGCTGCCCAGATTCCAGCGTACGCTGACATCAAATCCGGCCAATGTGGTGCTCACAAGGAGGTTGATCTGATGCCGCCGGTCGTGGGGAGGACGGTAGCGTACTTCGTCGGAGCCGAACCATACCGGTAACGTTTCCTGCATCGCCGAATACTCCACCGACGAGAGTCCGTAGTTGACAAAACCATAGAATTTGCCGCGCTGCAGCTCAAGTCGCAAATCCAATCCCATAGCACGCCCGGAGGCCTCCTGAAGTCGCGTCGTAAATCGGGGGAAGGCGGTCCATTCAGACACAAACAGCCCCGACAGATCCTTGTAGAAAGCCTCCGCAGACAGATTCATCCCGTCGCTGAGCGACACATTGTAGCCCACCAGTCCGTGAATGGAGCTGGGCAGATTGCCGGTCGGCGAACCCGTCCAGGCGGTGAACACATTGGTGGCATCCCGCCGGTCATTGATGCCCACCATCTCCTGGCGATACAAGCCGCCAGCCAGGCTGAATTGATGCGGCCCCCGCCCGTACATCACCCGAAACCTCGGCTCCATGTGAAATCCCTGGTCCCCCAGAAATTCGGCAATCAGCCCGGCCCGGATGCGCAGATCCGGTGTCACCGATACCTCAGGCTCAAAATAGGCCCCGGTAGCCAGAATGCGGTCGCTGGTGAATTCCAGATTCTGAAAGAGCCCTCCCAGCTCTGCGTCCAATTGCGGCGGTCGCAGATAAAAGCCCCAGTCCACATTGGTGCGCTGGCCGTAATTGGTCAGATTGACCGCGAAATTGAAGCCGTCAATGGCGCTGGTGCGAAGCGGTTCATCCGGCGGCCCAATAGTCATCTCGAGCCTGGAAACCGAAAAGAGAATCTCTCCCAGCATCGCCAGCATCGGCGGAGCCACCAGGTACCGCATGCCATAGGCGGTGTTGTGCCAGCGGATTTCATCGGAATCCTCAACATTTTCAGCAAGTTTTCCGCGGTCGTAGGTGTGAATGGCGCTGGCGGACACCTGATGGCTGCGACTCAGGGTGGCGTGGACCTTGCCGAAAAAATCGCCGAAATTGTACGGCACCGGCTGATCAATGTAGCGCGGAGCAACACGCTCAATCGTAGATGCACGCCCTGAAAATAAGAACGACATCACCCCACGCCTGACCGGCCCTTCAAGGATTGCCATGCTCACAAAGGGCGCAAAGGAGAAAGTGCGCCGCATGGACTGATTGTTGCCGTTACGTGTGTGAACATCAATGACCGAAGACATCCGACCGGTATACTTGCTGCTGAAGGCTCCGGAATGGATATCCGCATTGCGCAGCAGATCCGACGCGAACGCCGAATAAAATCCCAGAATGTGGAAGGGTTGGTGGATGTACATCCCGTCCAACAGCGAGAGATTATGTGAGGGCTCACCGCCCCTGATGAAGACCTGCCCGCCGCGATCCCCAAGAGATACAACCCCCGGCATGGTGGCCAGATAGGACACAAGGTCCCCGGAAACATCAGGTGTCGGCACCAGCTCAACATCCCGGGGGCGGACAGTCTGTACGCCCGCTGCAATGGTCGCTCCTCCGTCCCGCTCTGCTTCAACGACGAATTCTCCCATCTCCACGCCGGGCGTGAGCTCAATACTGAGCCGAGCCGTGGCTTCCGCGCCAAGATCCAGCGTGTCCGTCCAGGTTTCAAAGCCGATAAAGGTGGCACGCAGCATCCACCGGCCCGGCTGGAGCCGGGTGATTATGAAGAAACCATCGTCATCAGAGACGCTGCCGCGCAGATTGCCTCCGAGGTCGCGAAGGGCGACATTGACACCCTGGAGAGCCTGCCCGTCCGACGCGTCCGTCACAAACCCCCGTACCGTTGCAGACTGCCCGAAAGCCTGGGGCAGCACAGGTGCGCAGACCACAAGCAGGACTGCCCAGAAGCTGAAACGACTTGCCATGCATTGGGGATGCGATGCGCAAATAAACCCCGGCGCAATTTACGACAAAATCCCAACCATGCCCCCAATTACAGCATCCCGAGCTCAAGTTTCGCTTCTTCGCTCATCATGTCGATCGTAAATGGAGGCTCAAACGTGAGCTGGACATGAGCATCAGAAACCCCGTCGGTCAGCATAACGACCGACTCAACCTGGCTCGGCAGGCTGTCAGCCACCGGGCAGTTAGGCGTGGTCAGGGTCATGGTGATCAGGGCCCGATCATCGTCATCAATCCGGACCTTGTAAATCAGGCCGAGATCAAACACATTGACGGGAATTTCGGGGTCATAGACCTGCTTGATCGACGCTACGACTTCGTCAATCAGTCCAGGTCTGGACGAGTTGTCAATCAATTCGCAGTTCATGATTATTGCAGCATGCGCTCCACTTCGCCGTACAATACTTCCCGCATTCCCTCTATCGGCACCTGCTCAATAATATCACCGGCGAAGGAAATCAGCATCAGCCGCCGAGCATCCTCCGGATTAATGCCCCGAGCCCGCAGATAGAACAACCCATCTTTGTCCAATTGTCCGGTGGTAGCCCCGTGCGAGCACTTGACATCATCGGCATAGATCTCAAGGGCTGGTTTGGAGAACATACGGGCGGTTTCTGACAGCACAATACTGCGGTTAGTCTGGTACGCATTGGTCAACTGCGCATTCTGGCGGACCAGCACCTTCCCGTTAAACACGCCGGTAGCCCTATCGTCAAGAATGCCCTTGTAGTATTCCGAACTGTAACAGTTGGGCTTGGCATGGTCGACTAGTGTGCTGTTGTCAATATGGGACCTGTCACGCGCCACAAACAACCCGTGCATAAGTGTTTCGCAGTGCTCTGCATCGGGCAGGATGGACAGGTTGTTGCGGGTCAGTTCGCCACCGAATGTAAAGCAGCCGTTGTAAAACCGGCTGGACTGGTGCTGATATACGCTGGTGTGGTGGATCGCGCTGACCTGGGGCCCGTCTGACTGCACGGTCAGATGCTCCACATGCGCGTTGGCCCCGACCAGGATTTCACTGACACTGTTGATGAGCACCGGCGCGGCTGCGTGGGTGACCATTGACTGGACAATTTTTGCCTGCGCATTCGGGCCAGCCAGGATCAGGGTGCGCGGCTGGACCATGGCAGCCTGATTGGAAGTTGTCACATGGATCAGATGCACCGGTTTTTCAAGTACCGAATCAGCCGGCACATGAATCAGCGCGCCATCGCCAGGGAACGCGGTATTCAGTGCCGTGAACGGCTCAGCGGCAAAAGACGCATACTGCGCCAGATGCGCATGAATCAATCCGGTGTGGGATTCGTCGGTCAGACTGGTCGCTGTAATCTGGGCAGGCAGCCCGTGCAGCACGGATCGGTCCGGTTGCAACCGGCCATTGACGAGCACCAGCACATGTGCGTCCAGATCTGGAGCGCCTTTCGTGTCGGCATCACCCCCATCGGGCGTGCTGTAGGATCGCCGGACGATGGGGGCAATATTGGTGTACTTCCAGGATTCCTGCCTTCGCGTGGGAAAGCCGGATGTCTTGAACGCCGCCAGAGCCTTTTCGCGCAAATGCGGCAGCCAGGTGCCGTTGACCGCGTGCTGCCGCTCAAATTCGGCTACAATTCGTTCTTCGGGGTACTTGACCATAAACGTGTTGCGTTTAGCCGACAGTTTCAAAACGCACCCAGTCGTAGCCTTTCTCTTCCAGATCAAGGGCCAGTTCCCTGCCCCCGGATCGGACAATTCGGCCATCCACCATTACATGCACAAAGTCGGGCACAATGTAATTGAGGAGGCGCTGATAGTGCGTGATGACCAGAAAGGTCCGCTCAGCGGTCCGCAGCTGATTGACTCCGTCGGCTACACGCCGAAGTGCATCTATGTCCAGCCCGGAATCTGTCTCGTCCAGGATGGCGAGAACCGGATCCAGCAGAGCTAACTGAAAAATCTCATTGCGCTTTTTTTCCCCGCCCGAAAAACCCTCGTTTACCGAACGGTTCTTGAGTTTGGGGTCCAGTCCGATGAGCCTGGCTTTTTCCCGTGCCAGGCGAAGCAGCGCTCCCGCGCCCAGCGGTTCAAGACCGCGATGTTCGCGCACCGTATTGACAGCCTGTTTCAGGAAATTCATCATGCTGACCCCCGGCAGCTCCACCGGATACTGAAAGGCCAGGAACACGCCTTCACGCGCCCGTTCATCAACTTCCATTTCCAGCAGATCCTCGCCGTTGTAGGCCACCGAGCCCGCGTCAATCTCATAATCCTCGCGCCCGGCCAGAATGGAGGCGAGCGTACTCTTGCCGGATCCGTTGGGACCCATGATGGCGTGGACTTCGCCCGCATTCAGCTGAAGGTCGATGCCCTTCAGAATAGGCATACCATCTACGGAGGCGGCAAGCCCCCGGATATCCAGTATAGGTGTCATTGTTTGCGTCTTGGGTGGGGCACCGGCTCCGAACTTATCCCACGGAGCCCTCCAGTTCAATGGACAGCAGCTTGCGGGCTTCCACGGCAAACTCCATCGGCAGCTTGGCCAGGATCTCCTGGCAGAAGCCGCTGACAAGAAGCTTGATGGCATCCTGCTCACTTACGCCTCGCTGCTGACAGTAAAACATCTGATCTTCGCCTACTTTGGAGGTGGTAGCTTCATGCTCCACCTGCGCGCTGGGATTATGGATTTCCAGGTAGGGCCATGTATGGGCTCCGCACCGGTCTCCCAGCAGCATGGAATCGCATTGGGCGAAATTGCGCGCATTTTCGGCGTTCCTGGCAATCTTGACGAGTCCCCGGTAGCTGTTGTTGGATTCCCCCGCGGAGATTCCTTTTGAAATGATCGTGCTGGAGGTGTTGCGGCCCAGGTGGATCATCTTGGTGCCGGTATCCGCCTGCTGCCGCCCTTTCGTAAACGCGACCGAGTAGAATTCCCCGACCGAATTATCCCCTTTCAGCAGCACACTGGGATACTTCCATGTAATGGCCGAGCCGGTTTCCAACTGGGTCCAGGAGATCTTTGACCCGGAACCTGCACAGATGCCGCGTTTGGTGACAAAGTTGTAAATCCCGCCCTTGCCCTGCTCATCGCCGGGGTACCAGTTCTGGATGGTGGAGTACTTCACTTCCGCATCCTTGTGTGCAATGATCTCCACTACGGCCGCGTGCAGCTGATTGTCATCCCGTTGCGGCGCGGTACACCCCTCCAGATACGACACGTAGGACCCTTCCTCCGCTACGATAAGGGTGCGCTCAAACTGGCCTGTATTGGCCTCGTTGATCCGGAAATACGTGGACAACTCCATTGGACACCGTACGCCGGGCGGTATATAGCAGAATGATCCGTCGCTGAAGACGGCGGAATTGAGGGCGGCATAAAAGTTGTCCGTATACGGCACCACCGATCCCATGTACTTGCGCACCAGATCGCCGTGCTGCTCAATGGCTTCGGTAAACGAGCAGAAGATGATACCGAGCTTGGACAGCTCCTCCTTAAACGTCGTCGCCACCGACACACTGTCCAGCACGGCATCCACGGCCACGCCCGCTAGCACTTTCTGCTCCTGCAGCGGGATGCCCAGGGCTTCAAATGTCCTGAGCAGCTCAGGGTCCACTTCATCCAGGCTCTCGTAGCGGGGTTTGCTGCCCGGCGCGGAGTAATAGCTGTACTCCTGGAAGTTAATGTCCGGATAGTCCAAGTGCGCCCACCGCGGATACTTATCCTGATCGTCAGCCAGAGTCTGCCAGTGCCTGAACGCGCGCAGCCGGCTTTCCAACATCCAGTCGGGGTCCCGTTTTTTGGCTGCGATCAGGCGGATCACCTCCTCATTGAGCCCTTTGGGGATGGTGTCGGAGGCAATTTCCGTCGACCATCCGTGCTCGTAATCACTGTCGGCAACCTGATGCAGGTACTGGGTGTCGGTGTTCATGACCAATTCTTGATGCCCAATGCAGACTCAGGGAGGACAGACTCCCATGCGTCCGCAAACATAACCGCGTAAACCATCGTATATACTAGCTGTTCCTATCAGCACATCCGAATCCACCGCCAATTCATGGAACTGACCATTACCCCCCGCGCGGCCGCGCAGCTCAAGACCGTGGCCGCTTCTGAGCAGATTGACCTTTCCAGCATGTATTTGCGTGTGGCTGTCATTCCGGGCGGATGCTCGGGCCTGACCTACAACCTGGGCTGGGAAGAGCAGCCTCAGGAGGGTGACACGCGGTTCACCGCCGCCGGTTTTTCCATTGTCGTGGACCAGCGCAGCAGCCTGTATCTGGAGGGGGTGGAGCTGGATTTCTCCGATGGCCTGGAGGGCAAAGGGTTCCACTTTGCCAATCCGCAGGCTGCGCGCACCTGCGCATGTGGTGAATCGTTCGGCCTTTAGTGCCGGCTCCAGCGGATGGCATCGCCTTCAACGATCCCATTGACATCCGCAAACCCGCCGGGTACTTCCAGCACATAAAGGGCCGGCACGCGGCTGATAATGGACTCAGGTGAAAACGGCTGGGCTTCTTTAGCAATGTCCACCACCTGGGAATCGGCATCTATAAAGATCAGATCCAGTGACAGCGGGGTGTTGCCCATCCAGAACTGCTGGATGCGCTCCTGCTCCATGAGAAACAGCATTCCCGTATCGGCCGGCAATGAAGTGCGCTCCATCATGCCTTTCTGACGAGCCTCGTCGGTGTCGGCAATCTCAATGCTGAGCGTCCGCAGGATCTGCCCGTTGCGCAGAACCTCCAGTGTTCCATCGTCGCGGAAGGTTATCTCCGGGGCAGATGCAGGAACGCTCGCCGGCGGCTCTTCCGGCGGACTGCAGCTGCTGGCTACCAGGGCGATGATGAAGGTGATCAGGGGGCGCATCTGTTCTACTGCTCGCTTTGTTGCCATCGGATGCTGACTGAATCATCTATGCCGAACCGGTCACTGAAGCCGCCCCGGACTTCAACCACATATTGGGACGGACCGGCAGACCGGATATAATCATCCGACAGGGGCGTAGTCCGCTTGACGATATTGACCATGCGCCGGTCGGCTCCGACAAACATGATGTCAAGCGGAATATAGGTGTTGCGCATCCAGAAACTCTGTGAGTCCGGTGCCGGAAAAATAAACAGCATGCCCTCTTCCAGGGAGAGACTTGTGCGGTCCATCAGGCCACGCTGGCGCTCGGCATCCGAAGCCGCGATGTCAATCTGAATCGTGCGGATCACCTTCCCGTCCGCCCCGATAAAGTCCAGCGTGCCGGTGGCCTGTTCCTCCGGCGAGGAGGCGCAGGCTGCCAGCAATCCCAGCAGGCAGCAAATGATCAGGCCGGCGCGCATCAGCAGACGATTCAGAAAAACCGTGTTCGTTTTACCCCCGCAGGCGATGCCCGTTCAGTCCGGCAGCAGCATTGTCGTAATCGGATCGCACACATGTCGGCCCGTCCGGGTAAGGCGCACCCGATCACCGCTGCGTTTAATCAATTGCGCCTGGATCAGATGGCGTATTCGCTCCCTCGGCAGTTCCACCTGGTAGGTATCCTTCAATCTTTTAACGGATATGCCCTCCCTGGTGCGCAGTCCCAGCATGATGCTTTCGGTGGCGAGTTCCTTTAGGGTGAGCGTTTCCGTGAATGTGGCGGGGGCCTGTCCGTCATCGATCAGGCTGAGATAGGTCTTGAGATTGGACACGTTGTTCCAGCGGTGTGCACCTTCGTGATCCCACCAGAACGAATGGGCGGAGGGTCCAAAACCCAGATAGTTGCTGTGCTTCCAGTAGGCCTCATTGTGCTGTGCCCGATGTCCCGGGCGGGCAAAACTGGAGATCTCATAGTGGGTATAGCCCGCGCGTTTCAGTTTGTCCATTGCCATTTCGTAGGCCTGGGTCACGGTGTCGTCGTCGGCCGGTGTGACCCAGCCCAGCTCAACCTTCCGGTGCAGGGGCGTTCGTGGCTCAATAGTTAGGTTGTAGGTTGAAATATGCGGCGCATCCATGGCTCGGGCCAGATTTACCGCCCACCGGGTGGGGTGCTGATCGGGCAGCCCGAAGATCAGATCCAGGGTCCAGCTTTTGAACCTGGCCTCCTTTATGTGTGCGATGGCCCGGTCGGCCTGGTTGGGGCCGTGCGCCCGATTGAGAAACTTGAGATCGTCCGCCCAGAAGGACTGGATCCCGACGCTGGGTCGGGTAATGCCGCACTTCTTCAGGTTGGCAAGATAGTCTGTGGAAACGTCTTCCGGATTCATTTCAAAAGTGATTTCCATGGTTGCCTGCGTATCAAAGCAGCGCTGGATTACAGCCAGAATATGCGCTACATCTTCATGCGGCAGTCTGGAGGGCGTGCCGCCTCCGAAGTAGATCGTGGCGACGGGAATTTCGCGATATCGTTGGGCGGTTTGGCTGATTTCCGTGCACACCGCGTCAACAAAGCGGCTGCGGCTGCGCATGGAGGTGACAAAGTAGAAATCACAGTATATGCACCGCTGCGTGCAGAAGGGGACATGGATATACAGCCCCATCGGTTTGGGATTAGCTATCTTCGCCATGGTTATCAGATTCACGCAGCCGCTGCTCAATTTACAGGATATAGCTCAGCAGGTATCCGCACTGGTGGAGCGGGAACGCCCGGAATTCACCCGTCTGCGTACGGCCCTTGCGCAGGCAAAGCAGGCTCTTTTGGACTACGACCATGGGCATTATCCGATCGAAGAGAAAGCCCGCGAAGTTCCCTGGCTGGTAGCTCGTCCCATGCAGTCGCCCGCGCAATCCCGGCCTGCGCCTGCGCGGCCCGCGCCCTTTACGGCGGTGGCGGCTGATGGCTCGCAAATTTTTCCTGATCCCCATTATACGCTGGAGTGCTGTTTAGTGCAGGTCAGCCGCATTGCGTTTCAGTACGGCACCGGTGAGCCTCCCGTTATGGAGGCGGACGCACAGGTGGCCATTCGGGAAATTCCGCAACTCAGGCAGGCCCTTACTCCCCGGCTGGTAACGGCCTGGCGTGATCAGTTGGAACTGGAAGGGCTTCTCGCTGCGGCGCGCGCAGCCCGGAGGCCGGATCGTCCGCTGGTGGCCATAGCCGATGGTACACTGATCCGGTGGATGCTGCAGGCGATTGAAGAACAGCAGATTGAGGAGCAGTTCATTGCCAGGTTCACTAAGCTGCTGTCAGAATTCCGGCGCGAGCAGATTCCCATCTGTGCCTACACCAGCCTTCCCAATGCTACGGAAGTGACCAATCTCCTGCGGCTGGTATCTGAAAATGAAGATCTGGTAGGTCTCAGAGACCGCCATGTATTCGCTGAACTTCTGCTGCCCGGTGAGCGCAGTGCGCTTTTTGAGAGTTCCAGCCACATCAAGAAGGCCTACGACCCGGACGATCAGGTGTTTTTCTTTTATGTCAGCGTTGAGGGGGACATTGGGCGCGTGGAAGTACCGCGCTGGGTGGCCGAGAAAGAGGTTCTCGTTGATCTGATCCATGCGTTCATCGTAAGTGAGTGCACCAAGGGCAACGGTTATCCCATGATCCTGACGGAAGCTCACGAGAAAGCCGTCATTCGCGCCGGCGAGCGGGACTTGTTCTACTTTATGCTGAAACGGGAACTTGCCAAATCCGGTGTTAATCTGATGGAGTCGCGGAAAGTCCAGTCCAAGAGGCGGCCGGTGGTATGAGTACCCCAGCGATAGGGGAAGTCGTGGCCGCGGGCACTGGCGAGTTCACCGCCGAGTTATTTCGTGAAGCGCAGGTACCTGGGCTGGGGAGTTGGGTTCAGGTAGAGCAGGAGGATATGTCTTCGGTATTTGGCCTGGTCTGCCAGGTGGAGATGGGGCCGTACGATCAAAACCGATGCCCGGTTGCGTTGCGTCGCACCGCCGCGGAGCTGCAGCAGGAGATGCCGCATGTACTGGAGCTGCTCCGCACGACATTTCGGGTTATCGTGTGCGCGCATCGCAGCCGACAGGGCGACCTGCGTCAGTCACTGCCGCTGCGTCCGGTACAGATCCACCAGTTTGCATTTGCCTGCGACGATGAATGGGTGCGCCGGTTGGGTGAGCCTTACGACTATCTGCGCATCCTGGTCAGCCGGCAGGATATTCCCATAGACGAGGTCCTTGTGGCCGTGCTCAGGGGCATTGCCGTCTCGCATGGCGGTTACGATGAGGTCGTGCGTGCCGGGCGCGCTCTGAGCCGCCTGCTCAGAGACGACCATGAGCGGTTGCAGTCCATTCTGCGCCGCGCCGTGTGAGTTACAGGATGACCCCGAATCGGACGGGCAGCAGCACATTGGCCGTAGTTCGGGCGACGACCAGCATAGGGCTCACCTCCAGGTAGATGGCGGTGGTCTGCAACAGGAATGACCATCCAAGTCCCGCGTGAATGGATGGCCCCGACTCACTGGCAAACTCGGGGCTTCCCACCGGGATGTACCCGCCCAGACCGGCGATGAAATACGGTGATACGGGATTCTGCGATTGCAGGGTTACAATCGCGGAAAGGCTCGGCTTGAAAAAGTAGGAGGCACCTTCGCGACCCCTGAATACAAATCCTACCATCCCTGCGCCGGCGGCCACGGAAAAATCCTCATTGATCGGCCAGGCGAAGCGCGTGTCTATCCCAAGGCCGACCGGGGGATCCTGGGTAGAGGCTACGCCGCTAAGCCCAAAACCAATGCGGTGCATTTGAGCGGCGGCCGGTCCGGAAACCAGGATGCCGGACCCTAGGAGAATTGCCAGTGAAAGCAGACCGGTAAAGCGCATTAGCAATCGGTGCCCGTTGATGGTTTGACTTTCGTACAAAGTGGCGCACAAAGTGTTGCCGTGAACAGGAGGGCCGTGCAGCTGGTTTGAGGTGGGCATCACTACCGCATTGATATCATGGCCGAGAGCCGAGTGAATCTCCAGGATATGTATCTGATTGAGTCGGAGCTTGGAGAAGAGGAGCGACTGATCCAGCGGACCGCCCGGCGGTACGCGCAGGACTGTTTAGAGCCGCGGGCGCTGGAAGCCAATCAGCATGAGGTATTTCACCGGGAGATCCCCAAAGAGATGGGTGACCTCGGTCTGCTGGGGTCGTTCATTCCGGAGGAGTACGGGGGCTCCGGGGTCAGCTACACTTCGTACGGTCTGGTCGCACGGGAGTTGGAGCGTGTTGATTCGGGCTATCGATCGTTTATGTCCGTGCAGACCTCCCTGGTTATGCTGCCCATCTGGAAGTTCGGCACCGATGAACAGAAACAGACCTTCCTGCCGCGACTGGCGACCGCGGAACTGATCGGCTGTTTCGGTCTTACCGAGCCCAATCACGGATCGGATCCGGGTTCCATGGAATCAACGGCAATGCGGGTCGATGGGGGCTGGCGGCTCAGCGGGGCTAAGATGTGGATCACCAACGCGCCCATTGCGGATATCGCGGTGGTCTGGGCTAAGGCGAAAGTTAATGAGGACGATGCTGGTGAAATCCGGGGCTTTCTCGTGGAGCGGGACGCTCCCGGGTTCACCACCCCCAAGACCGGGGACAAGATGAGCCTGCGCGGGTCGTTGACCGGCGAACTGGTGATGGATGACGTATTTGTACCGGACCACAGGGTACTGCCCCAGGTACGCGGACTGCGCGGCCCCTTTACGTGCCTTAACAGTGCGCGCTACGGTATTGTATGGGGCAGTCTGGGTGCGGCGGAGGATTGTTTCGCACGAGCCAGGCGGTATGTCCTGGAGCGTCGCCAGTTTGGTCATCTGCTGGGGGCCATGCAGCTGGTGCAGACCAGACTGGCTGACATGATGACCGGCATTACGCAGATGCAACTGCTCGCCTGGCGGCTGGGCCAGATGATGGACAGCGGTACGGCCAGGCCTGAAATGGTCTCCTTGGCCAAACGGAACAACTGCAACACGGCGCTGAATATCGCCCGGACGGCCCGGGATATGCTCGGGGGCAACGGGATCAGCGGGGAATTCCGTGTGATTCATCACATGGTCAACCTGGAAAGCGTCAACACCTATGAAGGGACGTATGACATTCACGGGCTGATCTTGGGACGAGCCATTACCGGCATTCAGTCCTTTGTCCCGCGCGGATAGCGCGGCAGGCGGATGCGGCCGCCATGAAGGAGCCGCTTGGCTGACTGTGGCGGTGGGCAGCTCAAGGCCCCCCGCCCCGCACACGCCATCGGTAAGAATTCATTATCAGAGAATCAGCCGCCTGGGGCGGAAATGGCCACCGGTACCGCGCCCAAGCTTACTGCTGGCGCAGGTTCCGGGCTTTCTCCCGCATTCCGTCAATAGAGTCGGCCTGCTGATTGAGCGGGCGCACCTGCGATTCAGCGGGTTTGTCAGTTGAGGCTTCGGCCAATTCGGTTGTGATTTCAACGAGTGCGTCAAACACATTGATCCGCAGCCGGCCATTCAACGGGACCGCGGCATCCAGCTCAGAGGAGGTAAGCGTCAAATTGCCATAGAACGCAACCCCATCATCGGTCAGCACGCCACCCACGGTGGGCGAATCCTGGTCATTGACGCAAAAGCCTTTGCCCGGCTCCGAATAGATGGTCACATGCGGACCTGCCAGGGTAAACTGATTGCGCTGTCCGTCGGGGGCCTTTAACTCAATCTCAACCCCTTGTTCGCCCATGACCGTGATCGTGGCTTTTTGACGAAACTCCTCCGGCAGTGAATCCTGCGCCGCAGTCGTAGTGCACAGCAGCGAAAGTACAAAGGCGGCAAAACTGAAGACTCTCATGATAAAAACAGCAGATTGACGGAAACTACACCATTACAGGCAAAACAGGAACCGGAAGTGCGCTGATTGCCAACTCCACCCGCCCCCAAAAAACCGGAACGGCGGTTCCTGCTTAATACACCGGGCCCTTACGGGTATGACCAACAGCTATCAACGTCATCGCTGGCAGCAGTGAGGACGCGCAGATATCGGGCGCAAATGTCGCCACACCGTATACGCAGACCCGTCGGGTGGCCTCAAGGAGTCTGCGCCACAGGAAAATTTACGAGTTATGATTCCCACCTGAGCCACATTATGGCCCATTTGTCGTAACAAAATAGGGGTCATGCCCCACTTTGCAGCCAATTATGGGCAGGAATTGCATTACAGTCCCCACTTCGCAGGTATCATAGCTTCTATGGCGCATACTCCTGGTGCGCCGGAGCTGCCGGAAAACCAAGGGCAAGTCACTTTGGCGATCACCCCTGTGCTCAACCTGCGGGCCTGCAAAGAATCGGCAATGCTTGTGGCGGCCGGATTCCTGGCAGAGCCATTTCCGCCGGCCACACCGCCGAAGAGCCCCCGCCGACGACTCGGCGAAACTTCAAGAGCCGATGATGGAATGGTTTGAGCAGCGTTGACGCTTGTCTTTCAAGCGGGAGGCATGGGATTCCATCAGCCGTTGTTGGCGGCAACCGGATTGCGGGCCGGTTGCCCGTTATTCGGAGTGGTTCCTCACCAACTCCCACCCCTGCAGCCAGAGGTTATCGGCCGCGTAGTCCATTGGTGTCCCGCCATCCCAGTCAGTAGCCTCCTGGTCGGCACCGAGTTCCAGGAGCACCGGAAAGGCTACCGGGTTATACAGGGCCGCGATGTGTAGCGGGGTCCGGCCGAAGCCGCCGCGCTCGTTGACATCGGCTCCGGCTTGCACAAGGAGTTCAAGCACCCGGGTGTCCGGGTTGGCGTATGCGGCCCAAAAGAGCGGGGTTGCGCCAGACTCGTATTCGGCCAGTTCGGCGCGGGCATGCACATCGGCCCCGGCCGATATCAGAGCCGCGACCAACTCGGGGTTGCTGTTTGACACCGCGGCCTCATGGAGGGGAGTTCGGCTTCCCGCCAGATCGAAAACACCATGGAAGCTGCCCCAGGCGTTCAGATAGAAGGATTCATGAAGGTTAACTATTTTCGGGTCCCGTTCGATGTCGTTGCTGCCGCGAACATTCACTTCCGCGCCAGCATCCAGCAAAACGGCCAGCACTGCGGGATTCGGGTTGTTTTGAGCCGCCTCGTGCAGCACGGTCCTGCCTCCGGCGAGTCTGGCGTTGAGGTCGGCTCCCCGCTCCAGCAGTTCGGCTACGACAGCGGGGTTCGGGCTCTCGGCGGCTGCCTGGTGGAGCGGCGTTCGGCCCAGGTCCACTGCTGCATTCACTCCCGCTCCCGCCTCAATGCAATCGGCTACGACATCCACTGTGGCATGACGGAAGAATAGGGGCGATGGCCACTCCTCGCAGCCCGCTGAGCGGGTGGGGGTGGTCAAATCATCCCCGAGGCCGGAGACTGCTCCCAGCTCCAACAGGTGAGCGATCACCACCGGTTTATTCTCCGCGATGGCCAGGTCAAGCGGTGTTCTGCCGCTGTCGTCTCGCGCGTTGATGTCAGCCCCTGCAGCATGGAAGAAGGTGATGGCGGCGGGGGCGAATGAGTGGTTCCATTTGAGCAGCCTCATCATGGTGTGGAGCGGTGCGTCCCCGTTCCGGTCGCGGGCATTCAAGTCCGAGCCTGCCTCGATGCACCCCTCCAGCGTCACCAATGGAGCTACGGCAAACACATTGGAGTGCGCCCAGTCACACACCCGAAGGAGAACCCGTCCTCTCGGCGGGTCCGCCCCGAGTTCCATCAGCCTTGCAGCCAGCCGCTCGCGCCCGTTCCTGGTTGCCAGCTCTACAGGAGTGAGGCCCAGTGCTCCCCGCGCATTGAGGTCCGCTCCCGCGCTGGCTAAGGTGTCGATCATGGCTATGTCACGCCGAAGCGCTGCCCGCTTTCTCGCATGGACATCTTGCTGCCACACCCATTTACTTATATACAGCGTGCGCGTACTTCTCTCTACTTCGGGCGGTTCTTCGGTCCGAATCACGATGTGCAGAGGCGTGTCCCCGATTGGGTTGGGCATAGAGGGATCCGCACCGGCCCGAAGAAGAGTACTTATGTGAGCGGGACTGCTAATTGTCATAGCCATATGCAGCGGGGCTAAGCCTTCGTCCGTCAATACGTTGACTTCAGCTCCCGCCCGCAGCAGGGCGGTTGTGATTCGCGTGTCATCGCCCCACGGGTCCGAAACGGCTTCGTGAAGAGCGGTAAAGCCGTTTCGGTCTTACGCATTCACGTCCGCTCCACCCTCAAGAAGAGCTAAGACATGGTCTGGTCCGTAGTGGGATCCGGCCGCGCTATGGAGTGGGATCCACTGCGAATCTGCCGGATCCGGGTCCGCTCCCAGCCCGAGCAGTCTTCTTATGAGTCCCGCGTAGCGATCCCTCCTGGCCAGGCGGTACAGCGGCGTTTCGCCGATTTCAGTGCGAGCATGGATGTCCGCACCGGAGTCAAGCAATATGGCGATGGTGGCGGAGTCGCCTCGGGCATGAAAGTGGATCGCCCGGAGTAAGGGGGTATCCCCATGGGAGTCTTTAGCCTCCAGATCCGCCCCGGCAGCCAAGAGCAGTTTCACATTGTCGGATGCCCCGCTGAAGGCGGCCCGGTGCAGCGGTGTCGCTTCTCTGCCATCATGAGCGTCCGGCTGCGCGCCTGCCTCAAGCAGCAGCGCCACGACGGATGGATTGCCGCCGGCCGCCGCCAGATGCAGTGGCGTGTCGCCTTCGGTGTTGCGCGAATCGATTTCGCGTCCGGCCTCCAGGCATTCGGCGACAGCCTCCGGCGTGGCTGCCGCCATGAGCCCGGGGGAGTACCACTCAGGGCAGTCGGTAATCTCAGCGAATTCGATGGAATAGGCGACTTCGCCGCGTCGGTTCCGGGCACCGGGGTCGGCTCCCAGGTCCACCAGCAACCGTGCCACGGTTGTGTCGCGCTTGGACCATGCCGTGTGCAGAGGCGTGTCGCCCGCCGCGTCCGGCAACGTCAGATCCGCTCCCGCGGCCACCAATGCAGTGATGACATCCCTCATCCCATGGCCCGCCGCCAGGTGGAGGGCGGTTCGTTCGCTCAAGTCCTGCGCATTGACATCCGCCCCGGCATCGACAAGCGGGGGCACCCTTAAACCTTGGTCAAAGGGGAACCACACGGTAAGGACCGGATGGAGCGGTGTTCGACCTCGGTCGTCGGTAGCATGCACATCCGCTCCAGCGGCGAGTAGCGTACGGATAGCTTTGGGATTCTGGGCTTTGTGCAAGGGCATCGCCCCAGTTCCATCTCTTGCGCGGACATTCGCGCCTGCTTCAAGCAACAGGGTCACCGCATCCGAAGCTGCGAAACGCTCGGCTGCGGAGTGCAACGGCGTACCTCTTGGGCTTCGTGCGTTCGGGTCGCCCCCTGCATCCAGCAGCAAAGCTATGACGGCCCCTGAATTGAAAACATGGAGCGGGGTCTCACCGGTGTTGTTGGTCGCGTTCACCGCTGCTCCGGCATCAAGCAGCCAGGCCACGAGCGTGGAATCCCCATCGGAGGCCGCGTGGTGCAGGCGTGTATCGCCCTGTGCGTCGCGTGCGTTAAGGTCGCTGCCCGATGCGACACAGTTGGCAACCGCTTCAACGTTGCCGCCCTGTGCAAACTCCGGTGCGGTCCAGTTCCGGCAGTTGTTCGGATCGGCTACATGGCCGAGGTCGTTACGCGCCAGCGGATCGGCCCCCAACTCGAGCAGCCTTTGCGAAACGGCGCGGATCTCGTTAGTCCAGGAGTCGTGCAGGGGGGTGTTGCCGCGTCCATCGCGTGCGTCCAGTTCCGTCCCAGCGGCCACCAGCGCGCTGATGACTGCGGGGTCATCACTGTGCCACGCCGCTTCGTGCAGGGGAGTGTCTCCCCGTTGGCTAATCGCATTCACGTCGGCACCGGCACCGATAAGGGCAGCAACATCGGTGGAATCACCGTGCGCGACCACCTTGTGCAGGGCGGTTTCGCCCTGGTCATCCCGAGCATTGACATCCGCGCCCGCCGCCACCAGTCGCGCGGCGATGCGGGCATTGATACCTAACCAGGAGATCGTGTGTAGGGGTGTCTGTCGGTGCCTGTCGCGCGCATGCACATCCGCACCCGCCGCGATGAGCTGTTCAATGATGGCAGCGTACTTGGAATTCCCGCAGAGCCTATGCAGCGGTGTCTGGCCCTCGTTGTCCTGGGCGTTCACATCCGCGCCCGCCGCCACCAGTCGCGCGGCGATGCGGGCATCGATACCTAACCAGGAGATCGTGTGTAGGGGTGTCTGTCGGTGCCTGTCGCGCGCATGCACATCCGCACCCGCCGCGATGAGCTGTTCAATGATGGCAGCGTACTTGGAATTCCCGCAGAGCCTATGCAGCGGTGTCTGGCCCTCGTTGTCCTGGGCGTTCACATCCGCGCCCGCTGCAACAAGCAGCGCCGTTCCGCCAGTTCCAGATCGGGGGGTGCAGACTGCGCCGTGCAACGGGGTGCGGCCATCAACATCACGCGCTCCGACATCGGCACCTGCCCGCAAGAGGATGGAGAGCGCCTCTCCGCCCCAGTGCGCATATTCATGTGCTGGTGTTCGGCCTCTTTCGTTGAGGGCCTCAATATCGGCCCCTCCATCCAGCAGCAGGGCCGCCAGGAGCGGACTGTTCCACGCCCTGTGAAGCGGCGTATCACCTTCACTGTCGCGTGCCCGTGGATCGGCCCCCAACTCCAGCAACCTGCGAACCAAGGCAGGATTGGAGGTTGAATGCAAAGGGGTGCGGTCGTATTCGTTCCGTGCCTCGATGTGCACCCCCACCTCCACCAGCAGTCGCATCGTCGTGGTGTCCCGGCTTGAGTGCAGCGGAGTGTTGCCGTTATCATCTCGCGCATCCACATCGGCTCCGGCGGCAAGCAGCGCGCTGAACAAGGCCGGGCTTGGATTTTCGTGCAAGGGGGTCTGTCCCCAGTGGCCCCGCGCGTTCACATCCGCTCCGGCTTTGATGAGTGCGAGGATCAGCGCGGGATCCGCGTTCGCTGCTGTCGCCTGGTGAAGCGGGGTTGAGCCCAGGTGGTTCACAGCGCCGGCATCGGCTCCGGCCTTAATCAGGAGGACTGCGGCGGTAGGATCCTCTTTCGCGGCCCAGTGGTGCAGAGCGGTATTGCCCAAGCCATCGCGCTGGCCGACATCCGAGCCGGACTCAATGCATTTTGCGATCAGATCGGCATCATTGAGCTGCGCGAAGGTGCGCGTACTCCAGTTTTCGCAGCCGGTCGGGTCTGCGGTTCGGCCTTGATCGTTTCGCGCTTTGGGGTCGGCCCCCAGTTTTAACAACGTAATCGCAATCTCGGGCCGCCCCCGCAAAACGGATAAATGCAAAGGCGTATCGCCGTTAGCATTCCGCGCTGTCATATCCGCTCCGGCCGCTACCAGGGCACGGACGATTGCCGGTCGCCCGTAGGGTGCTGCCGCCACATGCAACGGGGTCATGCCGCTTGAATTCCGTGCATTCACGTCTGCCCCGGCCTCGGCCAGAAGCGCGATCACCAATGCGTCCCTGCCCCAACTGGCCGCCCGGTGCAGGGGAGTCTCCCCAGGGCCGAACCGGGCATTCAGATCGGCTCCGGCCATCAGGCAGCGCCGGATCTCCTAGGCGGTGCCTTGGGAGAAGAAATACGCGCTTCCCCAGTCCTCGCAATCAACCTGGGCAAACGAAGCAGGCACCCAGGCAAGCAGGAGTACGAAGACGGGTACAATCTGTCGCATCAGCTCTCCGGGTCCGCGGGCAGGGAGTGGACGGATCCGGCAAATGTCGTACCAAGCGCTCTGGCGATGGCTGCAATATTGGCGGCGGAACGCCAGGTCCTCGCCGGGAAAGCCCCGCGACAACATGTCGTCAGGCAACCCGGTACTCGTTGATCCGGCAACTTATGGCCAGTCCAATGCATATCTCTGCGTGACCATAAAAATAAACGAACCATTTCCTCCAGTAGTGGAGACTTGCAGTTTTCCGGCAGCGATGCGTCGGCGGAGGCAGGCCATGCCGGACCTTTGATGCATAAGTAGCACTTCTCAGCGGAGCATGGGTTCCCTGCCAGCGGTATGGGGGTTCGTGCGCAGGTCAAGGTCCCCAAAGCGGCGACGGACCGCGGCATAGTGTGCCACGAGCGGCACAGAATTAGTGTTCTTTAACGTTACGGAAGTGTAGCGCAACTGCGTTGGAGATGGAGGTAGGTCCTCCGCAGTCGCCCTT
>JAPPNA010000112.1 GCA_028873925.1 Bacteroidota bacterium
TCAGAAAATTTGTAGTGACCAAATAGGCCCTAAACTGCCTATTTACCCCCAAAAAATGGGCCGAAAATGCCGAAAAATGTCAAAGATGGGCTATGGCGGGAGCTGCCACCGGGAGGTTGGCCGATTCGGCGCGCTGCCTGACCTTCGCCCGGACGCGCACAAGGGAAAAGATGATGCTTCCTGCAAGAACACTTCCTGCCTGAACCAATGGCCGCAAAATTGTCACCGCCGCCCCGTCAGATGGCGCGCAGTCGCTGGACTACCTGGGAGACGATGGCCGAACGTCCCATGACGTAGAAGTGAAGACAGAGCGCGCCGGCATTCAAGAGCGCCTCACACTGCGCAACACACCACCTGATGCCGATGTCCGGCACATGCTCGGGGCTGGCCTCGGTCACTTCGCCCGCCAGCTCTTCCGGAATCTCCACATAAAACCGGCTCGGCAACACCATCAGCTGCCGCTTGGTCGTGAGCACCTTGAGCCCTGGAATGATCGGCACCTTGATGCCGGTGCCGCGGCACAACGCCACAAACCTCTCGTAATGCCGGGGATCAAAGAACATCTGGGTCGTCACATAGTGGGCCCCGGCATCCACTTTGCGCTTGAGAAATTCTACATCCCAAGCCAGATTCGGTGCCTTGAAGTGCTTTTCCGGATAGCCCGCCACGCCCACGCAGAAATCAGTGGCATGCGCCACCATTGAAGTATCCAGGTAGCGCCCCCGGTTCATCGCATCAATCTGAGCGACCAGCTCCAAGGCGTTCCTGTTGAAATCCGCGTCGGGACCGGGCTTTTTCTGCAGCCCCGTATCATCGCCGTGCAGGGCCATCACATTGTGGATGCCCAGGTAATCAAGCTCAATCAGTACATCCTCCGTCTCGTTCCGGTTGAAACCGTGACAGAGAATGTGGGGCACGGTTTCCACGCCGTACCGCCCCTTGATGGCGGCACAAATGCCCACCGTCCCCGGTCGCTTGCGCTTTACGCGGCGGTGCCAGGTCCCGTCCGGCAGCTCCGTGTACTCAACCTCTGCGGAATGACTGGTCACGTCAATAAAGGGGGGATTGAACTGCATCAGATCATCCACCGCCGCCATCAGTGCATCGGCAGAAGTGCCCCGCTTGGGCGGGATGATTTCAAACGAGATCTGAGGCTCACCGGCCCGGTCAAGCAGCTCGGTCACATGCATGGACTACGATGCTGCCGCGCACTCAGCGGTAACGGAACTGCTGCAGCACCCGGGGATCCTTACTGCGCCGCAATACTTCTCCCGAATGCACATCCTTGAAGACAATCTCCCTGGGCTTCGGGGTCATATCAATCAAAAACATGGCCCACCCCCAAAAACTGTATCGGGCCTGTGAAACAATGTGCGGGTTCGATTTGATCAGTTCGATGGACTCCCGTGATGTGAGCGCCTCCGGTACAGCCAGAATCTCTTCCGGATTCACAAGGGACTGATCCTGAGGAGCCGCCTGATCGAGTATGTCCTGCACCACAGGGGCCACCGCGTGCGCGGGCGGGGATTCGCGGTCATGGAACAGGTAGCGATCACTGGACCACTCGCCGGAGCCGTACAGGAATATGAGCACCAGCAGAAACAGCGTAAGCGCCGCGATTTCAAATCCCTGCGTGCCTGCGGTAAGACCGCCGTTCATCTCCTCCACAAACACCGC
The DNA here is from genome assembly GCA_028873925.1 of Bacteroidota bacterium. Taxonomy (GTDB): domain Bacteria; phylum Bacteroidota; class Rhodothermia; order Rhodothermales; family Bin80; genus JAPPNA01. Next base: position 1,678 of record JAPPNA010000112.1, read on the forward strand.
CCCTACCAGAATCGGAATCTGAATCAGCGCCCCCACGCGCGAAAGCAATCCGGCCAGCAGCATGAATCCCCCCAGAAAATGCGACAATGCCACATAGTGCAGCAGCACGGTGGACCGGAGTATACTTCCCGGCTCGCCGCCGATCAACTCCATGAAACTGTTGGCATCGGCGATAAACAGCACGCCGCGAATCAGCAGACCCACCCCGAGGTACATGCGCAACAGGTCAAAGGCCGGCCCGCGGAACCTATAGAGCCGATCCAAAAGCTGCTGGAGCTCCGTCCTGCGAAAGCGGAGGCGATGATCCAGGCTCCAGGTGCCTGAGCCGCAGACCACCACCAGCAGCAGCAAAAACAACACCAGCGAGGACAGCTCAAACGACTGGCTTGCGGAAAACAGACTGCCCAGACTCAGGAATACCGCCCCGAAAAGAATGGGGACCTGCACCAAAGCCGCCACACGCGTCCAGAACCCCGCCGCAATACACAGGCCTCCAAGAAGGTGCAGCACCGCGACTACCGCATGGATCTGCCCGACCCCCAACCACGCTGGTGACCCCTCCGGCAACAGCGACACAAAGGTGGTCGCATCAAAGGCGAAGAGCACGCCGCGGGCAAACAACCCAATGCCGAGGTAAATCCTGATCAGGTCAAACGCTACCTCCCGATAGCGGTCCAACCACTCTACTGTCTTCTGAATCATTTAAGGCCAAGGGATTGACTCACACTACTTGCACAGACCATCATTCCAGGGACACGGCCCACAGGTTGCACCACCCGGTCGCACCCGCTTCCGCCCGGCTATCCCGCAAAAGAGCAACATCTGGCCGTCTGAATTCTTGCAAAATTACGATTCCAGTGCCATAAATTTCAGGATTCACCGAGAGTTGCCTTTTGAATCGGCATTTTTCTTGATATTTTGTGCGCGCCTCGCCTTGGTAAGAGGGCCAATCCGTAATGATTCTTCGCATGCTGCGTCTTAGAACCCTGGTGACAGGGTGCCTTGCAATTGCGGCCCTCCTGTTTGCGGCCGATCCGGCCTGGGGGGTGCCGCAGGTCGCCGAGCAAGAATACCGTGCTCTGCCGTTTATCAGCAGCCGCGTGCTCATGTGGGCTGTCGCTGAGCTCCACCTGATGTTCGCCGCGTTCGTGCTCGCGGTGCCCATGTTCGCGCTGGTGATTGAGTTTATCGGCTACAAAACCGGCGACAAGCGCTACGACCAGTTGGCGTACGAATTCACCAAGCTCCTGTCGGTATCGTTTTCGTTTACCGCAACGCTGGGCGCGCTGCTGACCTTCGGGCTGATCGTGTTCTACCCGACACTGGCCCAGTATCTGGTCAGAATTTTCAGTTGGACGTTTCTGCCCTATGTGCTGCTGTTCTTTCTGGAGGCCGTCTTCCTCTACACATACTACTACGGCTGGGGTAAATTCTCACCACGCGTGCACCTGTTCCTGGGCGTGATGCTCAATATCGTGGGCACCGCCATCATGTTCATCGCCAACGCATGGCTGACCTTCATGAACACGCCGGCGGGCGTGGATGAGCTCGGAAACCTGACCAATCTCTGGGAGGCGATCAACAACTATACCTGGATGCCCATCAACATCCACCGCCTGATCGCGAATGTGGCCTTCGGAGGTGCCATCGGTGCAGCCTACGGAGCATTCAAGTTCCTCGGTGCCAAGACCCCCGAGGAGCGCGCCCATTACGACTGGATGGGGTATGTGGGCATATTTGTCGCCATCTGCGCACTGCTGCCACTGCCGTTCGCGGGCTACTGGCTGGGCGTGGAAATATACGCCTATGATCAGAGCCTGGGCATCACACTGATGGGCGGTACGTTTTCCTGGCTGTTCATCATTCAGGCGGTACTCATCGGCAACCTGTTTCTGGCAGCCAACTATTACCTGTGGCTCAGTATGGGCCGAATACCCGGGGCGGAGCGATTCCGACGCTTCATCAAGTACCTGCTGGCGGTGATCACGCTCTGCTTTATCGTCTGGGCCACGCCCCATTCCCTGGTCGCCACAGTTGAAGAAGCCCGCGCCATGGGCGGATCGCACCATCCCATACTCAATGTGCTGGGGGTGATGAGTGCAAAGAATACGGCGGTCAACCTGCTGATCCTGACCACCTACGTCAGCTTTCTGCTGTACCGACGGGCCAACAAGGAAGCCACCGTGTCCTGGGCCAAGACCGGCAACCTCGTTCAATTCGGCATCTTTGCGGCCGTGGTCATCTTTGTGGTCTTTCTGGGAGTGTACGGCTACTTCGTGGATGCGCAAACCCGGATCGGACTTTCCCAGCCGCAGGTGCTTTCGGTGCTCTTTGCCATGGTGTCGGTGACGGTGATTGACATATTCCTCTTTAGGAACGCCCAATCCAGAGGCCGTGTGGCGTGGGGCAAGATTCCGGCCCGATCCCAGTATGCCCTCTTTTTCCTGGCCATCACCTTCACCTGGCTCATGGGGCTGATGGGCTATGTGCGGGCTGGTATGCGGCAGCATTGGCATGTGTACGGCGTAGTCCGCGACACCTCCGTGGATGCCTTCACGCCCACCCTCGGCTTTGCAGGGATGGTCGTAAGTGCGATTGTCGTCGTATTCTTCCTGTTGATTGCCGTGGTGTTCTTCCTGTCAAGCCTTTCCGGGCAGAAGAACTGGGAGCCCGGGCAGTCCAAGCGATGGTTCAAACGTCGGTCCGAAACGGCAGCTACCCCCTTAACCCAATAGCAAGGCAGTGAAACACGCACTATTGATTTTCGGCTTTACTATTCTGGTCAGCGCCTTCTACTGGTACGTCAGTCTGTGGGTACCCCAGAAGCGCACCGAGCCACCGGAAGACATTGCGATCAGCGCCGATATATCCACAGACGAAATGATCGCCATCGGCGAAGAAATCGTTGGCGGCAAAGGGACCTGCCTGACCTGCCACACCATGGGCGAAAGCGGCACCGGCCTGCGATTCCCGGATCTGGACAATATCGGTGCCATAGCCCTTACGCGTGTGGAAGGCCAAAGTGATGTTGATTACCTGGCCGAATCCATGTATGACCCCAATGCCTATGTGGTGGAGGGCTTCGTTGCCGGTATGCCGGACGTTTCCCGTCCGCCGGTCGCACTGACTGACCAGGAGATTCTGACGGTGATCGCGTATCTGCAATCCCTGGGGGCGACACCTACGGTAACGATGGAGACCCAACTTCAGTGGCAGGGACAGGCCCCCACTACCCCGGCTGTCACACCGGTCGCGACCGGAGAAAGCCGCGATGGCGAGACAATCTATGCCAGCTATCTGTGCAACACCTGCCATACCCTTGATGGTCAGGCGGGCGTGGGGCCGACATTCCAGGGCATTGGAAGCCGCCTGTCCAAAGCCGAACTCTACGAGGCGGTCATAGACCCCGACGCGTCCATCACCGAAGGCTATATTCAGGGGTTGATGCTGCCGACGGTAACCGCTTCAAGATTCTATGATGAAGTCACCGCGGCCGAGCTTCAGTCGCTGGTGGACTACCTGGCCACCTTATAATCCGCCCGCACGATGAATCTGCTTGTTCTACTGACCATTGCGGCCGTGTTGGTCGTGATTCAGGTGGGGGTCACACGCTGGGTGAATCTCAACCGCCTGGCCTGGATGGCGATCTGGTGGGCCGCCCTTTGGGCCGCGTTCTCGTACGGAATCACTCCCCCGCTGCCGCAGTCCATTGTGGTACTGTTTATGGCCATCATCACGATCGCACTGCTGGCTTACCTATCAGCGGATTCCGAGGAGCTGGCCCAGGCGCGGCAGACCCTGGTCAGCTTCATGGTGGAGAAACGGTACCAGGTTGCCCTCATTGTCGTCATCCTGACCCTGCCGCTGCTGGTTGCGCTGAGCGTGTTTTCCAGCCTGAACCAGGCACCCCAGCCGCCGGCCAGCGGTCGTACCATCCACCCGGTGCCGCCCGCCTCCATCAGTTTTGAAGGCAACACCATCAACCTGTCCACCGCCAACAACCCGTATCGTGAGCTTGAGCACAGCGATCCGGAAGCCTTCGCCGCACATGTTGACAACGGGCGCCGGGTGTACTTTGAGAACTGCTTCTACTGCCACGGCGACAACATGGAGGGGGCCGGACAGTTTGCGCACGGGTACGACCCGCTACCGGCCAACTTCAACGACGCGACCACCATTGCCATGCTGCAGGAGTCCTACCTGTTCTGGCGCATAGCGAAGGGGGCACCCGGACTGCCGCCAGAGTCCACCCCCTGGTCCAGCGCGATGCCGGCCTGGGAGAACTTTCTGACGGAAGAGGAAATCTGGGATGTGATCCTGTTCCTCTATGAATTCACGGGATTTGAACCGCGGGCGCAGGGTATGCCCCACTGACCATGATCCGATTCATCACCCTTTGTACGGTACTGATCTGGGCTGCCGAGGCCAGTGCGCAGCAGGCCAATGATCTCGGGACCGACGAGCAGCGGGAAGCCGGCAAAGTACTCTACGACATCAAGTGCGCGCACTGCCACGGCTACAGCGGAGATGCCATAAGCGTCGCCACGCCGTTTGTGCGGCCGACTCCGAGAGACTTTACCTCGGGCAACTATAAGTCCCGTTCCACCGCCAGCGGTGAACTGCCTACCACCGAGGATATCCGACGCAGTATTCGTCTGGGCATGCCGTACACCAGCATGCCCGCATGGGAAGGCATCCTGTCTGAAGCCGAAATCACCAACCTCGCCTACTACCTCAAGTCGTTTGATGCGGCCTTTGCCGGGCCCTATGGCAATCCGACCGTTGTTGAAGTCCCTCCGGCCCCCGGATACTCGGATGATCCAGATCACCTGGCGCGGGGCCGCGCCGTATTTGAGGCCAACCAGTGCGCGGACTGCCACGGCGATAACGGGCGGGGCAACGGGCTGTCAGCGCCTGATCTGGAAGATGAGTGGGGCTTCCATATCCGCCCGGCTGACATGACCAAACGCTGGACCTATCGGGCCAGCTCAACACGCGAGGATATCTACCGGACCTTTATGACCGGTCTCAACGGCACGCCTATGCCCTCCTACCAGCAGTCCATTGAGGAAGCCGACCGCTGGGCGCTGGTGGACTATGTCTGGTCGCTGTCGCGCTCCACGCCGGATTACGGCACTGTTGCGACCGCGATCGGACAATCACAGGCGCTTGATCTTGGTGACCCCTTACTGTTCGCTGACGCGCCGGAGGCGTATTTCCCCATCGTCGGTCAGGTGATTGAGCCGGGACGGGAGTTTAATCCCGGTGTAAACGGAATTGCCGTGCGCGCAGTCTTTGACACAACGCATATAGCGCTGCAGCTGCGCTGGCACGATATGACCGCCGAAACCGCCAGCCATAATCACCCCTCCCTGCCAGCGCCCCTGTTCAATCCGGCTCAGGCGGACACTTCTGCGGGTGACTGGTCCGATGCGGTGGCACTGCTTTGGCCGGCGGCTACGCCCGTCGGACTGGAACGCCCCTACTTCATGTTCGGGGATACGAAAAATCCGATGTCAATCTGGTTTGCAGATCTGGCCACGGATTCCGCTGCCGCGCTGCTGGGACAGGGAACAGGCCTGATTACGGAATCCGACTGGCCGATCGAAAGTACCGCCGGTTATGAGGATGGCATGTGGACCATCGTCATGAAAGGCCCCCGGCGCATGGGCGAGATGACCTTTGAGGAGCGTGCGTTTGTGCCGGTTTCGTTTTCGGTGTGGGATGGCTTCAACAGAGAGCGAGGCAACAAACGGGGCCTATCTGCCTGGTATCATATTTATATGGAGCCCATTGAGCAGGAATCCGTCCTGCTGCCTATGGCCAAGTGGGCCCTGATCGTACTCCTGGTTGAACTTGCCCTGGTTGGCCTGGTCCGGTGGCGCGCAGGCCGCAGGGACGAATACTGATATGGCATTGTGACGTACCGACCGTCGCTGGTTTCCTGGAATCTGACCCGGAAGTGCAATCTGCGCTGCCCGCACTGCTACCTGTCCGCTGGTAAAGCGGCGGATCGGGAGCTGTCCACCTCGGAGTGCCTAGGGCTGCTGGATGAATTGCACGCGCTCGGCACGGAAATGCTGATTCTTACCGGAGGTGAGCCGCTGCTTAGGCGGGATATTTACGAAATCGCCCTCAAAGCCAGCGGGCTCGGCCTGTGGGTGGTGATGGGCACCAATGGGGTGCTGGTGACCCCGCGTGTGGCCCGTAGGATGGTGGAGTGCGGTGTCAAGGGCGTGGGGATCAGCATTGATTCCATTGACCCGGACCGTCATAATCGATTCAGAGGCAGCCCGAAAGCCTGGCAGCACTCGGTGCGCGCGCTGGAAATCTGCAAAGCGGAAGGGCTGGAAGTCTTGGTTCAGACCACCGTGATGCAGGAGAACTACGACGAAATTCCCGCGCTGCTGGACTTTGCGCGCGAGCACGGGGCCTGGGCCTTCAACCTGTATTTCCTGGTCCAGACGGGACGCGGCAAAACCATGACTGAGCTGACCCCGGATGCGACCGATGCGATGCTGACGCGCCTGGTTGACGCGCAGACCTCCTACAGACCCATGCTGGTGCGCAGCAAATGCGCCCCCCAGTTCAAGCAGATTGCCTACGCCCGAGGCCGAGGCGGTACGGAGAGCGGCGGATGCATGGCCGCGACCGAATACTGCCGCATTACTCCCGAAGGTGATGTTACCCCCTGCCCGTACATGGATGTAGTGGCCGGCAGTGTGCTTGAGACCTCGTTTACAACTATCTGGCAGGATTCGGATGTCTTTGCAGCCCTGCGTGATCCCGACCGGCTGTCGGGGCGCTGCGGTGCCTGTGAATTCAAGGCCCTCTGCGGAGGCTGCAGGTGCCGTGCGTTTGCCCGATTCGGAGACTACCTGTCCGAAGATCCTGCATGCACTTATCAGCCTACCGGTGCTTCGCTGGCCGAGCATAATATCACTTGGGATCAGGCGGCCCGGACCCGGCTTGACCGTATCCCGATCAGCTTTATCCGAAACAAAACCCGCAGGGGGGTTGAAGCGTACGCGCGCAGTATCGGCAGCGGATTTGTGACCACCGGCATAATGTCACAGGCCTTAAGCGGGATGGAGCGGGCCGCACCGTTTAAGCAGCCCCAGGTGCCCGCGCCAACCACCCCTGTGGAACACCTGATCTGAAATGCCCTACATAATCACATCAGATTGTACCGCCTGCGGCCAGTGCGTTGAGGCTTGTCCCATCGGGGCCATCAGTGTGGGCGAGCCGATTTATGTGATTGGCGAGGAGTGTGTGGATTTTGAATTCTGCCAGATTGAGTGTGACGATGATGCTATCGTGCTCAAAAGCGAGGAGGATTGAAGATGGTGGAAAATGAGATCCAATATGTCCCCTGGTCGCAGTTCAGGCAGATGGTGCCCTCTATCCTGGGGCTGGAGGTGATGCGGCTGTCTCGCTGTATTGACCGGTCCGATCCGCAGGCGGACCTGCGCAATGAACTGGTACAGGCCCGATTCAGTCTGCGGAAATTCATTGCGTGCGTGGAGCAGGCCTCCCAGGATGGTGTGGAAGCCTGCTCGCCGCTGTTGGAATCCGCCCTGCTGCAGGTGCTCCCGTCAGCCGGCCATCAGCCGGAGCTGGATTATGTTATTGACCGGCTGACTTACGTTCAAGACCGGATCCCCTATATCTACTAGCGATCCCGCCATGTACAAGAAAATCTTCGTGCCCGTTGACAACTCCGAGCACTCAATCAGCGCCGTGGATATGGCCGTGGATCTCGCGGAAAAATTCGACGGAACCGTGGTGGCCAGTCACGCCTACGCAGCGCGGATGCATGACTACCGCTTCAAGCAGATGGAATTTACGCTGCCCGAAGAATATCTCCATGAGGAAGCCATGGAAAAGCAGCGCAAGATCCATGATACCCTGATCACTATGGGGCTGGAGTTGATCAGCGACTCGTATCTGGTGGTGGCCGAGCAGCGGTGCAAGGCGGCTGATGTGCCCTTTATCCCGAAGATGTACGATGGCAAGAACTGGAAGGTGATCTGCAAGGACATTGATGAGAGCAACTATGATTTGGTGGTCATGGGCGCGCTCGGGCTCGGTGCGGTCAAGGACAGTGTGCTGGGCAGCGTATGCGAGCGGGTTACCCGCCGCGTGCGCACCGATACGCTGGTGATCAAAAAGCTTGATGATAGGGCGGTACATCCCGATGGATCCCCGGCAGGGAATATCATCGTGGGGATAGATGGCAGCCCCGAGTCCTTCGCGGGATTACGCACCGCTCTGAAACTGGGGGCCGCCACCGGACGGCAGGTCGAAGCCGTCTCCGTTTACGACCCCTATCTGCACTATGCGATGTTCAACAGCATCGTCAATGTGCTGACGGAGAAAGCGTCAAAGGTGTTCAGGTTCAAAGAACAGGAGCAGCTGCACGAAGAGGTGATTGATACCGGCCTGGCCAAGATTTACCAGTCACACCTTGAAATCGCCCGGCGTATTGCAGAGGACGAGAAGGTGAACCTCAAAATCACCCTGCTGGATGGCAAGGCTTTTGAAAAGATGCTCCAGTATGTGCGGCGGGAGCAGCCTTGGCTGCTGGTGCTGGGACGCATCGGGGTACACAGTGACCAGGACATGGATATCGGCAGCAATACCGAGAATCTGCTGCGTCAGGCACCTTGCAACATCCTGCTCAGCAGCCGGCGGTACACTCCGCCGGTGGATGTGAGCGCCGAAGAATCCATGCTGTGGACCGAGCCCGCCACGAGACTGCTAAACACCGCACCGGACTTCGCCCGCGGAATTGCCCGCACTACGATCCACCGCTGGGCGATGGAGCGCGGACACTCGGTCATCACGCGCAAGATCGTCGAGCAGGCCATGGGCAATATCCTGCCGCATTCCGCGATGGTCAAGATGGGTATTATTGCCGAAGAAACCGCGACAGCCCAGATCGCCGCTGCCGATTCGGTCACCTGGATCTGCCGCAGCTGCGGGTATGCGGCCCGGGATTTTGAGCCGGTCCGATGCGCCGTGTGCGGCTCCCCCCGGGAGGCGTTCCAGAAGCTGGACAAACAGGCCATAGCCCAACTGGCCAGCCTTGAGGGTGGCGAACAGGTGGCCGATACGTTTGACAATGTGAAGCTCACTTGGACCAAAGAAGCGCGTGATCTGCTCCGAACGGTACCGGATGGCTACCAGATGCGCCGGGCCCGAGCTCAGATCGAAAAGCGGGCCCGGGTGCAGCGGGTGCCCACCATTACACTTCAGATGGTGCAGGAGGCCTTGGGCGACCAGGCGGCGGATACCCGGCATCTCAGCCCCGGAGGACATCTCAAGACACCGGGAGCGCATGGCGGAGGATCGCGTGAAGAGGCGGCTCGGCCCGCGATGCAGGACCTGGTGCAGGAAGGCGACTATATGTGGGTGCCGAAGGCCTGGGCGCGGCTGTCCCGCGTCCCGGAAGGTTTTATGCGTACGCGCACCCGCGAGCGTATTGAGGAGGTGGCACGCGACCGGAAGGTGCGCCTGATTACGCTGGAGATAACCGAGGAAGGCATCAAAGAGAGCCTGAAAATCATGGAGGATATGATCCGTGACCAGACTGCCGATGCGCAGGCATGAAGACCTACCACGACATCGCATCCGATGGCGGCTCAAGAATCCTGGAGCAGGTTTCAGCGCAGCAGGAGCGACTGACCGCCCGGCTTTCTTCGGTCCGCCGTATTGTAGCGATAGCCAGCGGTAAGGGCGGGGTGGGCAAAAGCACCCTGACCGCGATGCTGGCGGCCGCGCTGGGACAGCAGTCCTGCCGCGTAGGTATTCTGGATGCGGACCTCAACGGCCCCTCCATGGCCCACATGATGGGGGTACGGCGGCATGTCCCCATACCGGCCAACGGCTCCGTCTCTCCTGCCCTGGCGGCAAATGATGTGGCGGTCATGTCCATGGACATGTTCCTGCCGGCCGATTCCACGCCCCTACTGTGGCGCGCCCCCTCGCAGCAGAACGCGTTCACCTGGCGCTCCATGGTTGAAATGAGTGCACTGCGGGAGCTGCTGTCAGACACCGACTGGGGAAAACTGGACGTACTGCTGATTGATCTGCCGCCCGGTAGCGATCGGATCCAGAACCTGGCTGACCTGTTGCCCGACCTGAGCGGCGTAATCATTGTGACTACCCCGGCGGCGGTGGCCCAGATGGTTGTCAGCCGCTCGATTACCCTGGCTACGGACGTTGCGGGCCTGGCCGTGATTGGGCTTGTGGAAAACATGACCAGCTTTGCCTGTCCGGTGTGCAGCCATCAGCAGCGGCTTTTTCCGGCGGCACCCGATACCCGAAGTCTGGCCGAAGAGCACGACCTGGCCTATCTCGGGAGCATTCCGTTTGACTCCCAACTGGCCCGGCAGCTGGATCACGGCCGGTGCTTTGTGTCCACCTCGCCGGACAGTCCCGCGAGCCGCGCCATTTTTTCGGTGGCCCGCAGCGTCCACACCCGGCTAAACCTTTGAATTGATGAAGTTTCTCTGCGTCCGCTGTGATCAGCCCATGGGGCTCAGCGAGACCCACGGACCCTTTGACGGCACGCTGTCAATAGTCTATGAATGTCCGGTGTGCAGCCACCGGATTGCCATGCTCACCAATCGGGCCGAAACCCAGATGGTGCGTTCTCTGGGGGTCAAAATCGGCGGTCGCCAGACAGAGGCGGAGCCTATGGAAACGCTGCGCTCCAGTCTGGCGGTGCCGCGCGACGGAGAGCCGGAACAGGCCGCGTCACGCTCCAAATGTCCCTTTACCGGGGTGGTTTCGGAGGCGTTTGCCGCCCCGGAGACCCCCGAATTCGAGTGGATGCCCGAAGCGAAAGCCCGGATTGAGGCCATCCCGCCGTTCATCAGGGAAATGGTGCAGCAGAATGTGGAGGAATACGCCCGTCAGCATGGCTACCGGCGGATCGATGAAGCGGTCATGGACGAGGTGAAGGGTGCTCTGGGGATGTGATTGTTGAGCGGAAGGGCAGCCTGCCTTTGCGGATCTGCGCCGCCAGTGCCGCCAATATGCCCTGCAGCCGCTCGTAGTCGGGATCAAGCTCGGCCAGAACATATCCCGCATGCTCCAGCAGCGCGCGCCAGGAGTCATTCTCCGGGAAGAATGCCCGCCCGTACAGACGGTTTGACAGGAAATTCAGCCGCAGCTCAAAAAAGCCGTGAAACCGCTGCAGCGCCTGCATTTCAGACTCGCTGAAGGCATCGGTGAAGTTATTCAGCGCATCAGGGTTGACTACCGGCTGAATACCTGAGAAAGCCGTTTCACTCGGCACGTAAATCTCATCAAACCACAGGCGGGTCAGCGCGGCTGCCAACTCCTCCGGTCTGCCGTGCTCACGACAGGCCGCCCGGCAGTCGTCGGAAGTAAGAAAGGCCAGAAAGACCGTAACGCGCTCCCGGGCATCCGACGACCACAATACGGGAAGTGATGATGCGCTCATGGTCCCGCGCCAGTGTCCCCGTGCGCATTCGAATTCATTCAAAATTCGATTTCCGGCATGTCCGTCCATTTGGGCTCCCCTTCCGGCTTGAAGTTCTGCGTGGCCACAAAATTCCAGCCCTCGTGGAAGTTGAGTTTGAATTTACCGCCGCCGTACCGCTCAAACAGCCAGTTCATCGGGTCATTCACCAGGCCGGTAAGCTCAGCCACCGGGGCCCGATGCAGCCCCTTGAACCGCACCGAATTCATCCAAGGCTCCTGCACCAGGACCGTAATCGTAGATTGAGCCAGGGATTTGAGGAAGGCAGCCTCAATTTCGGCTTCTGTTGGAGAGGGGAGGCCCGCACCCTTAAGCGACTTGATGATATACTTGCGGTAAAGAGCCCAGACCCAGTCCATGCCGCGGTTGTTCGGTCACCCAATATACGGCGGAATGGGCTCAGCGCAGGAACCCGCCGGTGCAGCCGCAGGAGTCCATAATTTGTTATTGGTTTCCTTATGCTCTATTTTTCACGCGGCTGGAATGGCCTGACAGACACTGATAACCAAACAGAGACAGCATTATGCGCCTCTATGCACTTGTTCTGATCCTTGCGTTGTTCACGGCGGCCTGCGGTGGCGGCGGCGGCAGTGAAACCGCCGAAGAGGCCCCTGCGGCGGCCCCGGCTGTTGAAAGCACTGCTATGGGCACCGGTTCAATCACCGGCACCATCAGCTTTATGGGCACGGCACCGGAGCGTGCCCGCCTTCGGATGAACGCGGACTGTGATGATCAGCGGGATCCTGACGATCCCGCTCTGTCCGAGGATGTTGTGATCAATGGTACCGCCTTGCAGCATGCGTTTGTTTATGTGAGTGCGGGCCTGCCGGCAGACTACAGCTACGCTCCGCCCGCCGAGCTGGCTGTACTTGATCAGATCGGCTGCATGTATGTGCCCCATGTTATGGGCGTACAGGTCGGCCAGACGATTCGGATTGAGAATACGGACCCGTTCCAGCACAATATCCATCCGACCCCCGAGGTTAACCGCGGCTTCAATGAGTCCACCCCCAATGCCGAGTCGTTTTTGGAAAAGGAGTTCCTGATTCCGGAAATGGGGATTTCGGTGAAGTGCGATGTGCATGCCTGGATGCAGGCATTCCTGCATGTGATGAACCACCCTTATCATGCGACCACGGATGCTGATGGCAACTTCACCATCCGCGGACTGCCGGCCGGAGAGTACACCGTTACGGTGCGGCACGAGTCATTGGGTGAGCAGGAAGGTCAGGTGATGGTCACCGATGACGCGGCTGCTGAGTTTGATGCCGCCTTCTCCGCTGGTGCCTAGCCCGGCGCATTGTTCCCACTAACTGATTAGGCAGGATGGCAGAACCTCATTCTTCGTCCCACGAGCACAAGCAGGGGTTCTGGCGGACCTACTGGTTCTCAACGGATCATAAGGTCATCGGAATCCAGTACGGCATCACAGCGCTGCTGTTTTTGCTGTTCGGATTCGGACTGATGCTGCTGATGCGCTGGCAGTTGGCATCTCCGGGTGTCGAAATTCCCCTCCTCGGTGCACTGACTCCGGAAATGTACAACCAGTTCGGGGCCATGCACGGCACCATTATGGTGTTCTTGGGGATTGTACCCCTTGCGGTGGGGGCCTTCGGCAACTATGTGGTTCCGCTCCAGATCGGGGCACCGGACATGGCCTTCCCGCGCCTCAACATGGCCAGCTATCACTTCTTCTTCTGGGGTGGCGTGGTCATGCTGGCCAGCTTCTTTGTGCCGGAAGGCGCGGCCAAGGCCGGATGGACTTCGTATCCTCCGCTCGCGGACATTGAAACGATGGGCCAGACGATGTGGCTCTGGGGGATGGTTCTGCTGATTACCTCCTCGCTGCTGGGGGCGGTCAACTTCATTACTACCATCATTCAGCTGCGGGCCGACGGGATGACGTTTTTCCGTATGCCCTTCTTCGTATGGGCCCAGTTCATTACCGCTTTCCTGCTGCTGCTGGCGTTCCCACCGCTGGAGGCCGCGGGCTTTCTGCAACTGGCTGACCGACTGCTGGACACCAGCTTCTTTCTGCCGAGCGGCCTGGTAACCACGGACGGACCGCTGGAAGTGGCCGGCGGAGGCAGCCCGCTGCTGTGGCAGCATCTGTTCTGGTTCCTGGCGCACCCGGAGGTCTATGTCCTGATTCTGCCTGCGATGGGGATCGTGGCTGAGGTGCTGGCCAACAACACGCGCAAGCCGTTGTGGGGCTACCGCCTGATGGTGTACTCGCTGATTTTCCTGGGCTTCATGTCCTTCATCGTGTGGGCGCACCACATGTTCATTACCGGCATGGGCACGGCCATCAGCGCGTTCTTCCAGGTTACGACCATGATTATTTCGATCCCGTCGGTGGTGATCCTGTCCGCCCTCTTTATCACCCTGTGGGGCGGCTCAATCCGATTCACGGTGCCGATGCTGTTCGCGCTCGGATTCCTGCCTATGTTCGGGTTTGGAGGTCTGACCGGACTACCCTTGGGACTGGCACCTACCGATATCCCGCTGCACGACACCTACTATGTGATCGGGCATTTTCATTATGTGGTGGCACCGGGTACGATTCTGGCCATGTTCGCAGGGATCTACTACTGGTATCCGAAGATCACCGGCCGTGAGCTCAACAATACGTTGGGGCATATTCACTTCTGGGGCTCGATTGTGTCGATGAATGTGATCTTCTTTCCGATGCTGATTCAGGGGATGGCCGGCGTATCCCGGCGCCTGTTTGACGGCGGGCACACCTACAGCTTTTCGGAGGGCGTGATGCACTACAATGTGCTGATGTCGGTGGCGGCATTTGCGCTGCTGGCCTTCCAGATTCCGTTCCTGATCAATTTCTTCATGAGTCTCAAGCGCGGCAGAAAGACCACCCGGGACAATCACTGGGCGGCAACGACGCTGGAGTGGTCGGCTACCCCCACCCCGCCGGTGCCGCACGGCAATTTTGAAACGGTACCCACGGTTTACCGCGGACCGTACGAATACAGTGTGCCGGGGCATGCGACAGACTTTCTCTCACAGGACGAAGCTTCACCGCCTGCGGCGGAAGCTGTTGCCGCTGAAGAACTGGTGGAGGCGTAAGGTCCATGTCACTGCAGATTCCATACGAGGTCACACCGCGCCTGGACACGGGTGTCAACAATGCTAAACTGGGCATCTGGCTGTTTCTGGCCTCGGAAATCATGTTGTTCGGCGGTCTGTTCGCCGCATATGTGTTCTTGAGAATGGGAGCCGATGCCTGGCCCGGACTGGAGATTTACGGGACGGGTGAAATGGCCACGCGGGCGGATCAGATCCTGAATGTGCCGCTGGCGACGCTGAACACGATGATCCTCATTGCCTCCAGCATGACGATGGTCATGGCCTGGGCCTCTCTGAAGATGGACAACTTCAGCCGGTACAAGCTCTATATGGGGATAACGATCCTGCTAGCGCTGGGCTTTCTGGTGGTTAAGGCCATTGAATACGGCGATAAGTTCGATCATCACCTGTACCCGGCTACGAACAATTTTCTGGGGGTCTACTTCGTGCTCACCGGACTGCATGCGATTCATGTGACCGGCGGCATAATCGTGAACGCCTGGTTCTGGGGTCCGGGCACCAAAATGTGGACGCAGGGAACCGCGCGTGATAAGGCGCACTTTGCCAACCGGATTGAAATCGCGGGTCTCTACTGGCACTTCGTTGATCTGGTGTGGATTTTCCTGTTCCCTACCATCTACCTGATTTAGCAAATTCCGGCTAGCTCATGGCCCACGAAATGTCTCTTGAGGAGGTCAAAAAGCACATCCGTGTGTATCTCCTGGTTTTTGGCGCATTGGCCGTGCTTACCGTGGTGACGGTCGCGGTCTCGTATGTGCATATTCCCTTTTACCCCGCGCTGATCGTAGCTCTGATCATTGCGTCGGTCAAGGCCGGCCTGGTGGCCGCCTACTTTATGCATCTGGTGGGGGAAAAGCAGGTCATCATGTGGGTGCTGATCAGCGCTGGCGTTTTTCTGCTGGCCCTGTTTGTGCTGTTTATCTCATCGTATGCGGACCAGGAGCAGCTAGCGCTGGTCACGCATGCGGTAAATCTGAGCCATGTCGCTTAGAACGCTCCATCTGGTCTTCATTACGGTGTCGGTGCTGGTGATGTTTGTGTTCGGTTTGTGGGCGCTCATCCACGGATTGGACGAGGTCACGCCATCGGCTCTGCTGGTCGCTGGCGGTCTGGCCGCCTTTCTCAGCGGAATCGTGCTTATTCTGTACGGGGTTTCCTTTCGTCGGAAAACGGTTCATCTGACATGACTTCCAAATTCCTGTTTGCGCTTGCGACCGCGCTGGTGCTGAGCGCTGATGTGGCCTGGGCCTGTGAGTACTGTCTGGGTACCGGTACGGCCAATGATTCCACGATCCGCGCGCTGGTGTTTTCAATGGCCTCGCTGCTGTCGATGATCACGTTCGTGGGGGTGGGAATCGGGATGTTCTTCTATAAGGTACACAAGCGGGGCCGGATGCTGGCTCCCTCAAGTGGTGGCGTTGCCATCAGCAACAGCGGCAGCCTGGTGTCTGAGTCGCACCGGTCCGACAATCAATAGATCGCATTTCGATGAATGACCTAAGTCAGTGGATGGGGATGCCGCTTGATGCCTCGGGGCACGGCGCACCCATAGATGCCATGATGAGCTGGGTGCACTGGCTCATGCTGGCGCTGTTTCTCTTCTGGGCTCCTTTCTTCCTGTACACGCTCTGGCGCTTCCGCCAGAAAAGGCAGCCCAAGGCCATTTACAAGGGGGTCAAGAGCAAGTTTTCCACCTATCTGGAGGGGGGAGTCGTGATTGCCGAGGCTGTTCTGCTCGTCGGTTTTGCGTTTCCCATCTGGGCGACGATCAAGAACGATTTTCCGGCGGAATCAGAATCCACCATCGTGCGGGTGGTATCGGAGCAGTTTGCCTGGAACATGATTTATCCTGGCGAGGACGGGGTATTCGGCAGAACAACGCCCACCAAGCCCATTAACATGGACCCGGAGGACCCGAATGCGGCCGATGATATTATCGTGGTCGGCGAGCTGCATCTGGTCAGGGATAAGCCGGTGATTGTGCACCTCAGCTCCCGGGATGTGATCCACAGTTTCGGTCTGCCGAACATGCGTGTCAAGCAGGATGCTATTCCGGGCTTGGAGATCCCCGTATGGTTTGTCCCGAAGATGTCTACGCGTGAATTTCGCGAGGCCATGGCGAAGACCATGCCGATCTCAGAGGATGCGACCCGGCGCGCCACCTATCCTCCTTTCCGCTGGTATGCCATGCAGGATTATCCAACTGCCGATGGCTCCATGCTGGCGGAATCCGGCCAGCGCCTGTCACCTCGCGTGCTGGAGCGCCTTTTTGAGGGAGGCGTAACGGATGTCTATGCGGCACCGGACATGGAGATTGCCTGTGCCCAGTTGTGTGGCGGCGGCCACTACAGTATGCGCGGCACCGTGATTGTTCATGACACCCAAGAGGAGTTTGATGCGGCCCTGGCCGAGTTTGACTTTTAGATCGCCGCAGCATTGTTGACTGGAGCCGAAAGGCCCGATGCGGTTGCATGGTGCCGCCAACCAGCTGAGTGGGCATCCGACCCATAGTAGGCCTGCTGCAATCTGATATGCAGCTGAGCCGCTCAATATCCCATAGCGTGTCCTGATTTACCTGCGGATCCTCAGGGACCGCCTTCCCGTAATCTGGGGCAGAAGTGGCATGATCTAAATGGCACATCTCGTCCAAAATTCGGTTTTGAACACAAAATCCAACGCTCGTGGAGTCTCGGATCTCATGTCCTCTCTCAATAACCACCTTGAATCGGGACATCATCGGATTCGTGATGTTCTCACCGGTTCTCAATGGACCCCCGTCACATTACGCATCGCAGTATTTTGACTTCTCTCGTACTGGTTACAGCTTTGCTGTTTACGGCCCCTGTCCTCGGTCAGTTGATTTGGACATCACCCAGACAGCTGCTATCTGAGTATGTCGCGTCAGTGGCTTATTCTCCCGATGGCACACAGTTGGCCACTGCATCGGGGGACCATTTAGTTCGGCTGTGGGATGTGGCCACCGGCGTGGAAATCCGCCGCTTTGCTGGCCACACCGACTGGGTATGGTCGGTGGCTTATTCGCCCGATGGCACACAGTTGGCCTCTGCATCGGATGACCGTACGATCCGACTGTGGGATGTCGCCACTGGCATGGAAATCCGCCGTTTTGAGGGCGACGCGAGCAGGGCAAAATCGGTAGCGTTTTCACCCGATGGCAATCAAGTGGCTTCGGCATCGGAGGACCGCACGGTCCGGCTGTGGGATGTCGCCACCGGCATGGAAATCCGCCGCTTTGCTGGCCACACCGACTGGGTATGGTCGGTAGCGTTTTCACCCGATGGCAACCACTTGGCCTCAGGCGGAGCTGACCGCATAATCCGGCTGTGGGATCTCGCTACCGGCACGGAAGCACGCCGTTTTGAAGGCCACACGACCTGGGTCTGGTCGGTAGCATTTTCGCCCGATGGCACCTTGCTGGCTTCAGCATCGAGAGATCGTACAGTCCGACTGTGGGATGTCGCCACTGGCCAACCAACACACCGTCTTGAGGGCCATACGCGCTTGGTAGCATCGGTGGCGTTTTCATCCGATGGCTCCCAATTGGCCTCTGGATCGCATGACTCTACGATCCGGCTGTGGGATCTCTCTACCGGCACGGAAACACGCCGTTTTGAAGGTCACACGACCCCGGTCTGGTCGGTAGCATTTTCGCCCAATGGCACGCAACTGGCCTCGGGAGCACAAAACGCAACAGTCCTGTTGTGGGATGTTGCCGCGGGCACGGAGCAGCGCCATATTGCACTCCCTCGCTACGAGGGGCATAATGGCCATGTGATATCGGTGGCATTTTCACCCGATGGCTTCCAGTTAGCTTCAGCATCAATTGACCGCACAATCCGGTTATGGGATTCCGCGACCGGCACAGAAATAGGCCGCCTTGAAGGCCATATGGGCACCGTGCGGTCAATAGCATTTTCGCCCGATGGCAATCAAGTGGCTTCGGCATCGGAGGACCGCACGATCCGGCTGTGGGATGTCGCCACCGGCATGGAAATACGCCAGTTCTAGGGCCACGCGGACAGAACATTATCGGTAGCTTATTCGCCCGATGGCAACCGTGTGGCTTCGGCCTCGTCGGACCGCACGGTAAGGCTATGGGATGTGGCCGCTGGCACAGAAATTCGCCGCTTTGAAGGCCACCTGACATCGGTAACGTCGGTAGCATTTTCGCCTGATGGCAAGCAGCTGGCCTCAGGCGGAAACGACCGTACGATCCGACTATGGGAAGTCGCCTCTGGGATGGAAATACGCCGGTTCATGGGCCACACGACATCGGTAACGTCGGTGGCATTTTCGCCCGATGGCAGCCACTTGGTCTCGGCCTCGGCGGACCACACTATAGGACTCTGGAGGATCGCCTTGGCCTTTCCAACACGTGTTTTCACGGGCCACAGGCACAGGGTGCTTTCGGTCGCCTATTCGCCCCTTAGCACGCAGCTGGCCTCGGGATCAGAGGATGGAGATGTTCGACTGTGGGATGTGGCCACGGGCATGACAACAGATCGCTTTCGGCTCAACAGGGGCTGGGTGTATTCAGTGGCGTATTCGCCTGATGGTACCCGGTTAGCTGCGGGATATGTGGATGGCAGGATCAGGTTATGGAGAATCAACACTCCGTTGAACTATGACACACAAACCCCTACCCTGCCGAGCGGGGTCCAAGTTTCGCATTATCCCAATCCGGCCTATCTGGAGGCTACGGTCGTCTATAATCTGCCCGAGAGCGGCCATGTTCGCTTATCGGTGATAGACGTATTGGGGCGAGAAGTAAGTCTCCTCATCGACCATGCCCACGCTGCCGGCACACATGAAGTAGGGCTTACGACATCCCGATTACCGAGTGCTATGTATTTTCTCGTGCTGAAGGCAGGAGAGTCTCAATTGACGCATCCTATTACCATCGTTCGGTAGCCTTCATGGGGCATCACCGGTTGTTTCCCTAAACCGACGGGGAGTGCGGCCTGCGAACGGATGCGGGATACTGAAGCTCTTGCAAAACGCGTGAATCACGGGGTTTTGCCTATTTCACGTTTCGCAGGCCCCGCAACCTCCACATGGAGATGCCTCAGCTTCCGAGGCCATTAAGATGTTCTTTGCCGCATTAATGTCGGCGTTATCAATATGCCCACATCCGGTGCACTCAAAGTGCGCCTGTGACGGGCGGCTTTTCTCGTCCCTGTGGCCGCAAACGTTGCAGTCCTGGCTGGTATGATGGGCAGGCACAAACTCGGCGGTGTCCCAGATTCAGTTGGTTAAGGTGAGGGGCTTGGGGAGTCAGGTATTTCATAGACCACTCCCCAGAATTGACACTCATGTTTCCCGAAGAGTATTCGCTGGTGGGATCAGCGCTGCCTCCTAAGTCGCACGCAATCTCGGGCCCAACGGCTGGCTCCATACGTTCACCGCGGCCGGTGCGCAGAAAATGACTTGAGTCCCCAGATAGAGTCCCTGCTTCATTAATCAATTCGGTCTGATGACCATGCTAAACGGTACGAAGTACACACCCGTTTTACTTGAGTCTGGGACACAGCCCAATCCACTCGGGAGGAATCGTATGTTTGAGGCTTTCTACGGCATATGAGCCCATCTTATTCACCACGGCAGGCATTGTCACAAAGTTAGTTGGAATTGGGTGACTCTGACCGGCTCTGGGACTCC
>JAPPNA010000174.1 GCA_028873925.1 Bacteroidota bacterium
TAAAAATGGGCATGTTGTATAACTCACTGCAATTGTAAACCGCCGAAGTCAGGAATACATGGAGCCGCGCGACAACGGCGGCTGTACGACTTCGTGCAAGGTCAGGCGCATTCGGGCCAAGCTGCCCACTATGAGTTGCGCAGCGACGAACGGGTGCTCACCATTTGGGTCAACCGATCGCAGCCCGAGTCAGACGGATTGAGCACAACAGCCATCCCCCTCCCGGGATTACGCCTTGCTCAATCCCGGCAGAGTAGTCTCAGAGGTACTGTGTCTGGTTCTCCAAAGTGGATTCTGGAGACAGCTGCGGTAGAAAAAAGTATCGCCCGCCGAGATCAAAAGGCCCTGCAGCCTGCGGCCGCAGGGCGCTGGATTGTGGAGATGCCGGGAATCGAACCCGGGTCCGAACAGACGCACAGTCGAGGCATCTACGTGTGTAGGTCATTGCTTCGTTCTTGCCGGTACCCTTAGGCCAACGACCAACACCGGGTACGGCACAGGCTGATTGGGTGCCGCTGCGTCAGATCCAGCCGGAATCCAAACGCAGGGTGCTCACCTGAAGTCGATGCCTGCTGCGCCGCCGATGAGCGGGCCTGCGAAGCAGACAGATGGTGGTCTATGCCACCATCGCGTACGAGTAATCGTTCGCAATTACAATTTCCTGACGGGATTTACGAGCCCGAGTCAAGCCAGCTCGACACGCAACCTGCCGCACGATCCTGTCCGTCGAAACCTTGTCACCCCCAGTGAATCAAAGAACATATCCTGTAACACCCGAAACGCGGCCAGGTTTCCCCGGCGCGTACGGGATAGGTCGGCTGTTGTACACGCCGGAAGGGGCCGGGGCGTAACGCCTCAATTGAAATAAAACCCGGCGCGGATTCGTCAAATGTTATGACGCAAATCCCTACTCGATGAATCATAGCGACCCGCCGCTCCCCGAACACCGGGCCGGTGCCGTCACGCGTCGGGATATCCTCGGCATGTTTCCCGCCCTGGCCGGGCTGCCTTTGATAGGCAGATTCGTAAAGCGCAGTCTGCCGCGGCTCCGTCCTGCCTGCGTGGTTGTTCCGCAGCAGACGGAGGGGCCGTATTTTGCCGATGTGGGGCTGGATCGGTCAGATATCCGGACTGATCCTTCGGATGGAGCGGCATGTGCGGGGGTGCCGCTTTGGCTGGAATTCAATGTGTCCCGGGTCAGCGAATACTCGTGCGCACCGCTTTCCGGTGCTATGGTGGACATTTGGCAGTGCGACGCGCACGGGCGCTACTCCGCATTTAGAGATTCGCGAGCCGGCTTTGATCTGCGTGACAAACAATTCCTGCGCGGTCATCAGATGACCGACCCGCAGGGCAGTGCCCGATTCGTGACGATTTTCCCGGGGTTGTACCGTGGACGCACGATCCACATCCACTTCAAGATTCGTACGGACCCCGGCCGAAGCAGCGGCTATGAGTTCACTTCGCAGTTGTATTTCGATGAAGCGCTGTCCGCCGCGATTGCGCAGAAGCCGGAGTACGCCTCCAATTCTACTGGCCGGTGCCCCAACGCGCGGGATTCAATCTTCCGCCGCGGTGGCGATCAGCTGACCCTGGCCGTGGAGGAAGTGGAAGGAGGTTTGGCCGCGTCCTTTGCCATCGGGCTGCAATATTGATGCACCGCTGGTGTATTTTGGGCGGGTGAAGAACGTTGAGAGGGGCCGTCAAAATGCATCTTGGAGTTCTGACCGCCGGGCTGGTACTGTCTGTAATTGCAGCGACACTGGCGGAGCCTGGCGGTGCTGTTCCTCCAGAACAGGCGGAATGTGCGGCGAGGGATGGCTCTGCAGACGATGAAGAGGGCCGGGACCTCTACATGCGGGCCTGCGCTACCTGCCACGGCGTGGACGGAAAGGGGGCAGCTGCCCGTGACTTGGGATTCGAAACACCGCCGCCGGATTTTTCCGATTGCAATTTTGCGACGCGGGAACCCGACGCGGACTGGATTGCCGTTGCCCACCAAGGCGGCCCCGTGCGGGGCTTTGCGCAAGAAATGCCCGCCTTTGGAGAGGCACTCTCGGAGGAAGAGCTGCAGAAGATCCTAAACCACATACGGACCTTCTGCACGGAGGATCAATGGCCCAGAGGAGAATTAAACCTGCCGCGAGCCTTTGTGACGGAAAAAGCCTACCCGGAGGATGAAACGGTTGTGTCTACAACGGTTGAGTCTGAAGGCGGCACCGCCATCATAACTGAGATCATTTATGAGAAGCGGTTTGGGGCCCGCAGCCAGATTGAATTGGCTGTGCCGCTTGGGGTGCTGGAATACACCAGTGGGGCGCTCCTGGGAGATATGGCCTTGAGCTTCAAGCGCGTATTGCATCACAACTTGTCTGGTGCCAGTATTTTCAGTCTGGGCGGCGAGGTGATTCTGCCAACCGGCGGCTCAGAGCTTGGTAAAGGCACCCCGATCTTTGAGCCGTTTGCTTCCTTTGGGCAAGGTCTGATGGCCGAGCTGTTCCTGCAGTTACAGGGCGGAATGGAATTGCCGCTTGATCAGGAAGGGCACCAGAACGAGGCGTTTCTAAATGGTGTTATCGGACGGACTATCACGCAGGGCAAGTGGGGGCGCGCATGGTCACCCATGGTGGAAGTGATTGCCTCCCACGGCTTTGAAGCGGACAGGACGCGGATCGATGTAGCACCTCAAATGCAGATCGCACTAAATCAGCGCCAGCATGTGATGATCAACATCGGCGTGCGAATTCCGGTAGGCAGCTCTGGAGGGCCGACCCAGTTTATGGTCTATCTGTTGTGGGAGTGGTTTGATGGCGGATTTTTTGAAGGCTGGTAGGACCATTGTGATGAGCAACCTACTGACGACGGGTATGGCCGTGGTCGTGGGACTGTCCGCCGCGGTGGCTGTTTTCCTGCAGACACCGGGTTCCACTCGGAACGACCCGCACCTTTTTAGCACAGGGGATTCCTGCTTCAGCTGCCACAATCAGCTGGTTGCACCTTCGGGAGAAGATGTTTCCATCGGAACCGACTGGCGGGCCTCCATGATGGCCAATTCGGCCCGTGACCCATACTGGCAGGCGACGGTACGCCGGGAGGTAATGGATCATCCTGAATCGGCGGCCGAGATTGAAGATAAATGCGCTGCCTGTCACATGCCGATGTCCCGATTTGAAGCAAAAGCCGCAGGAGAACTGGGCAAGGTCTTCGCGCATCTTCCGGCGGGCGGAAGTGGCAGTCGGGCTGACGAATTGGCGATGGACGGGGTGTCGTGCACCATCTGTCATCAGATTACAGGTGATAGCTTTGGTGATGTGTCCAGCTTTTCCGCGGGATTTGCGGTAGATACGGAATTGCCTCTGGGAAGCCGGGCTGTGTACGGTCCGTATGAGGTGGAATCGGGCCTGCGAACGCTGATGCATTCCGCATCCGGTTTTCGGCAGGAGGAATCGCTGCACATCCAGAAATCCGAACTCTGCGCCACCTGCCACACGCTGGTAACCGATGCCCTGGGACCCGGCGGCGAAGTTATCGGGCAGTTACCGGAACAAGTACCGTACCTTGAATGGCGGCACAGCTCTTTCGCGTATGAGCACAGCTGCCAGTCCTGTCACATGCCGGTTATTGATGGCGAAACGGCTATTTCCTCGGTCTTGGGGAAGCAGCGGACAGAGGTTTCCCGTCATGTGTTTCGAGGGGGCAATTTCTTTATGCTCCGCATGCTTAACCGATATCGGGACGAGCTTGGGGTGGCAGCCTACCCTAAAGAGCTGGAAATCAGCGCGCTTCGTACGGAGGCGCACCTCAAGGTAAGTTCAGCCCGGGTCAAGGTGGTTCGCGCGGAACGCAGCGGGGATCGGCTGGTGATTGATGCTAGCATTGAAAACCTCGCGGGCCATAAACTGCCAACGGGCTACCCGTCCCGCCGCACTTGGATAAACTTGACCGTGGAGGACTCCGAAGGGCGGACTGTCTTTGAATCGGGTCGGCTCCAGGCCGACGGGCGAATTGTCGGTAATGATAATGACGACGACGGGGGACGCTTTGAGCCCCACTATGACGAGATTTCATCGCCGGATCAGGTGCAGATTTACGAATCGGTCATGGCCGACACGCAGGGTCAGGTAACCACAGGTTTGTTGAGCGCTACAGGATTCATTAAGGACAATCGCCTCCTGCCCCTAGGCTTTGATAAGGCTGCGGCTGGGGATTCCATAGCCGTTCGCGGAGCCGCGCTTGCAGACCCCGATTTTGCTGGCGGCAGCGATTCAGTGCGATATGTGGTTGATCTGGCCCGGTTCAATGGGACGCTGGTCGTGCGGGCCGGACTCTGGTATCAGCCGATTGGCTTTCGGTGGGCCCATAATCTTGAAGACTATGATGCCCCGGAAACGCACCGGTTTGTGGGGTATTACGAGTCGATGGCGGACGATTCAGGGCTGGAACTGGCCCATGACGAGCAGATCGTGCCGGACGGGTAGGGCTGTCCAGCCCCCAGGCTGGCGTTTCCTGCCAGGATCGGACGGGCGATTACAAGGCTGCCACGGCAAAGCCTCCGGTACCCCGATCAGGTAGCTCGCCACGGATCTGGAATTGACCGCAAGGCCTCCGGTGCATAAATGCGGATGCACCCCATGTGGATAACCGGAATCGTAATGGCGAACAAGAAGAGCGCCTCAGCCCAGGCGGCATCGTGCCACCAATATTGGGGGAAAGCAATGGCTGCCATCAGTGCAGCGAGGCCGAGCACCAGAATCCAGACCGATCACCTGCTCTTGAATTGCCGTGCCAGCGGAGCATAGAGGAAGATGCCGATGGACAACCCTATTGCGATGGCTGCAGGCAACAGCAGTTGCGCTGCGCCGGTAGAATCACCGAGATGTTGCCAGAAACCAAGCACACAGTACGGGAAATGCAACGGCGATGCCAAGCCTCTTGAGGGCGCGCTTATTCATACTGATTCGGACGCTATAGCTTCCGTAACTATGCCCAAACCGCGACCGTGTTCCTGCGTTAGTCCACGCACATAGATCCGTCGCAGTCTGCCGGTACTGAAGCAGGTATGCAATCGCGTGTTCCACCTTCTCGCTGCGCTGTGGCAACAAAGCCTTGCCGCGCGTTCCTCGGGTACGCCGCCGGTTGGTTACCATCGGCTCTTCGGCTTCCTTTATTCTCCTTCCAGCCCCGCCATCTCCGTATGGGCTCGCAGCCCTGTGTGCCCATAAAATGTGAGACACGGTCAGACACTAATTTGTGTAGCAGGGGCGGGGGAAGATGGTCGCGGTCGTTGTAAGGATTCGGCAGATTTATTCATCAGACCATAAGTTCTATGGACGACAAGCATTTTTTCAAACTAATGGAGAGGGTCGACCGACTGAAATGATTCCCAACGGCTGCCGAGCATTGGGGCGGCAGGGGTGGCCCTGCGCCATCGGAATCGGCATCCCGCAAGGACTGAGAATTAGATGGACTGGGGACTCGCTTTGATGAGAGCCCGGGTTCCAGAAGAATCCTTGACGCGCCTAAGCCATATAAAGCAGGTACCGATTGTCTTCAGACGGGTATAATGAGATCACCTGAGTGATTCTTGTCTCCCAATTACCGATAGGAGATGAATATGAATACCGATCTTGACCTTGTGCCGCGCTCCGTATTTGTGGGGGAAACTGGAGGTCGCGTCATTCCCGGCTCAAATTTGATTCTACCGGGTGAAGAGGGCCGGTCGTTGACCGCTGAGCGGGAAGAAGTTCCTCAAGCTATCCAAAGCAGTAGCGTGGAGGGCGAGGATGGGGTTGAAAGGGAGTTGGCGGAGGATGTGGGCGGCCATGCGGCCATTGTTGAGCCCTTCGATCCTGCGCGAATCCGGATTTCAACCAGGCAGACGTTGGTCCGCCTAATTCTGGACAGGATCGAACGCGACGAAATAGACCTTCAACCCGATTTCCAACGCAGGGGTGATCTTTGGTCACGGCGAACGCAGAGCCGCCTAATTGAGTCGCTGCTTCTGAAGATTCCTATTCCGGGCTTTTACATGGCGGCTGACGAGAAAGATGATTGGGTGGTCATAGACGGTTTACAGCGATTGGGGACGCTGAGGGATTTTGTTCTGAATCAGACATTGCGCCTTCAAGGACTGGAATATCTGGACCGGTTTGCGGGACGCATGTATGAACAACTTCCGCGCCCAATGCAGCGGCGGATCTCCGAGACAAAGTTGATTTGCCATGTGATAGAGCCTGGCACACCTCCTGAAGTTATGTTCAACATATTTAGGCGCATCAATACGGAGGGGAAGCCATTGGTCGCCCAAGAGATTCGCCACGCACTCAATCCGGGCCCAGCCCGCGACCTACTCGCCGACCTTGCCCGGACAAGGTCGTTCCTTGAGGTTACCGACGAGAGCGTGAGTAAAAAGCGCATGGCTGATAGGGAGTGCGTTCTACGCTTCTTGGCGTTTCTGGCACTGGGGGAGGAGAAATATGAAGGTAAACTCGATGATTTTCTGATGGGTGCGATGGAATTCTTAAACGATAGGCCGGATAGGCATGAGTGGTTGCGCAGGGAATTCCAACGGTGCATGTCCTTGGCGCTGGATATCTTCGGCAAAGACGCGTTCAGGAAACCGAGCCAGCCTGCAATCGGGCAGCGGAGGAATCCCGTAAATAAGGCGCTTTTTGAAAGTGTGTCTGTTGCACTGGCCGAAGTGTCTAGGAACCAGGCCGCAATGCTTAGGAATCTAAAGGATAGATTGGTCGCTGATCTTGCCAAAATCATGACGGAAGATGAGCAATTTGTCGCGAGCATCTCAGTAGGTACCGGATCTCTGAGCAATGTTAGGTATCGGTTTGGACGGATGCGGGAATTGGTGCGGGGGGTGCTGTCGTGATTAGCCAAATTCAACTTGAGAATTTCAAGTGTTTTTGAGACGTAACGGTTCCTTTGGGTGCGTTGACTGTCCTTTCGGGTCTCAATGACGCGGGGAAGAGCAGTGTGATTCAGGCGATACTGGTTCTCCGCCAGGTGTGGACATTTCCGCACGGATCTGCATGGCGTGGACCGCTGGTCAATCTCGATCCGCCCGAAGTTGTTCATCATGATGATGCATCAGACGATGAAGTACGGATTTACAGAGGTGGCAAACTTCCGCCGGGACTCATCCTGTGCTGCCTATGTGCCATCCCGAGAGCCGAGCGACAGTGCAGCGGTACGGCCATCAGCGCGTCTATTGAGACCCGGATGGCGTACGCGTCAGGTACAAGGATCACTGTATGGTGGGAAACGAATACAGAACTCATTTGAAGGTTAAGCGCGATACGCGCAGGGTTGAGATCGGCTACTTTGGTCAGCATTTAGAGACCGTGAGCCACAGTTAGCGGCGATGGTATCCGCTGTATGTCCCCATACTTGGATTCAGATCATTTTTTCCACCGAATGAGATTCAAATCGTCCACTCCATTTGGGGAGGAGCTAACTCATGCATGTGCCAGCGCCAAATCCCCTGCCGCAATCCAGATCAAAATCACCCGCAATTCAGGAGGGAGCTGCTGTCTCCAGGGCGGGGACCATCCACCTGTATATAAACGGGCTCCGAGGGCCCTGCGTCAGGCCGGGCCGGAGGCAGATTGATTGAGGTTGGCGGCTGCGGGGACGTTAGCTCCAGACGCGTTTCGGATTACCTGATGTGCGGTCAAAAACGCGCCCGCGACGAGGAACGCGTAGTAAGCCAAAAGGCGCCAGATCAGTAACGCGGGGGCTACCACGGACTGGGGCATCATAGGGCCGAGGATAAGTGCAAACAGAGCTTCCACCCCACCTGCGCCCCCTGGCGTGGGAAGTACCAGCGCCCCCAGCATCATGGTGACCGTACGGAGCGTTGCCAACAGGTAATCCAGCTCAGTGTGCATGCTGGCCAGAATGATCACGATCAGCCCATATCGGCACAGCCAGCCAAGGACCGTGAGAAGCAGCCCCTTAACGTAAAACAGCGCCGGTTGGTGGCGAAGCACTCGCGCGCGATTCAGCAGGTTAACCATGACCCGCAATGCCCTTCCCTTAGCCCTGCGCAGGACGGGTAGTGAGAAAATTCTTGCGATCACCGCTGCCAGCAGCTGTGGCCGGAAAAACGTTGCGTACGCGAACAGGAGGGTCCACAACATGTATCCGGCCCCGTACAGAACAAAAGTGATCGTGCCTATCGTGCCGAGTGAGTCGGGAATCAGATTTACATGGAGGCTGGAGATGATGACAATTACGATGCTGATTGAGAACCAAATCTGGTCCAAAAGGATTGCAAAGAGGATCAGGGCCGTGGCATCTCCCACCGCGATTCGACTGTCTCTGGCAATGTAGGCCGGCGCAACAGGCCCGCCGCCTACCGTGGAGGGGGTAATAATGGAAAAGAAATCCCAGGCGAGTTGCGCCCGGATCGCGCCAGCGAATCGTAATTGATCCCGGGAAAAATACAGCAGGCGCCACGCCCCCAGCGCTACCCGCAGGCTCAAAACCACGGGAGCCAGGGCGAGCAGCCCCCAACGGGTTCTGCGAAGATCCACAAGCGTGGTTGGCTCCACAGTGAAATACGCTACAATGCTCAGCACCACTAGGCTTAGCGTAACGGGGAGCCAGAGAGGGACAATTCTGGCGTGAAAGGCAGATTCGGCCGGCTTGACCATACGGTGCTGGGTAGGTCAGAGAGCGAAATTAGTGAATCCGGCCGGGTAGCGGACCCTTGAACCCCGCCGCGGCTGCGCTGGTTTATACTCAAAAATCCATCGCATGACGCGGATTCTGGAAGGGAGACTGAGTGTTTCACCGCACACACGCATTGCAATCGCGGTAAGCCGATTCAATGCTACCATTACCGAACCGTTGCTGACCGGGGCTCGGCGGGTGCTGGCGCAGCACGGTGTTGCCGACCTAGACATTGCCTGGTGTCCGGGAGCATTTGAGTTGCCGCTGCTCGCGAGCCGGATGGCACAGTCAGGACGGTACGCCGCAGTTATCGCACTCGGCGCGGTAATTCGCGGGGAGACCTATCATTTTGAAGTCATCAGCAATGCCGCGGTGGACGGGCTGCAGCAGGTGGCACTTACTGCCGGTATACCGGTGGCTTTGGGTGTTCTAACGGCGGATACCTTGGAACAGGCCAAGGCCAGATCCGCTCCCGATGATGCCAATAAAGGGGCTGAAGCGGCCATGGCTGCGCTCGAAATGGTCAGTTTGCTGGAGAATGATGTTGGCTGAACGTATGCGGAGTTGCGTAGGAGGGCTGGGTCTGATATGGGCGTTGCTGCTCGTGCCTGACCCTCCGGTCCGTGCGCAGACCGGGGCCTGGACGGCCCATACGTCTGCCCGTGCCATAACCGATGTAGCAGTTGCCGGTGGTGTAATCTGGGCCGCCTCGCTGGGCGGAGTCTTCAGTTATGACCCGACAAGCGGGGCCATAAGGCGCTATACGGCGGCAGATGGCCTCTATACCGTGGAAACGCAGTCCATTGCCTACGACCCGCACCGGCAGGTCGTCTGGGTCGGCTACAATAATGGCGTACTTGACCGGCTGAGTCTCAACAGTGGCGAGGTACGGACCTTTTTTGATATCCAGCGTAGCGAGCGATTTCCCGACCGGAACATAAACCGGCTTCGCCTGCAAGGTGACAGTCTGATTGCGGCAACCGGCTTCGGCGTGGTTATTTTTGACACCCAACGCAATGAGGTGCGCGATACGTACAGCCGACTGGGGACGCTGCCGGCGGCGATACAGGTTAATGACCTGCTAGTTGCCCCACTGCCAAATGGACGACAAGGGCTTATTCTCGGCACGGACGCTGGCATAGCCTGGGCTCCGCTGGGTGCACCGAGTCTCCAGGATCCCGCGTCGTGGACCGTGGAAACCATCATCAGCTTACAGCCGCAGATTCGGGCCATCCATATCCATAATGACAGCCTGTTTGCAAGTACGAACACCGGCATTTTCCGACGACAGACCGGGGGTAATTATGAATTAGTAGCCGAGACACCGGGAATCGTCAGGAGTTTCACTTCCGTCGGGGATCGGCTGCTGATCACCGCGAGGTTCGGATTTCATGAGGTCACCGCGAAAAGCCTCCGCCATGTGAGGGGCGGTTTTCAGGATCTGCAGCGCATTGTCGCGGGCACCGGGAATGAGTTCTGGCTTGCGGATCTTGAGTTGGGCATCAGCCATTTTGAGTGGCCGGATCATTCTCCAGGACCGCATCTGCTTACGGCCTCCATCTTCCCGGATGGTCCGTTTGATTCTCTGTTTGGAGATCTTGAAACGGACGACGAAGGTAACTTATGGGCGGCCGCCGTAGCGGGTTTGCCTTCGGCCGGCTTCTACCGAATGCGCCCATCGGGCGAATGGACCAACTTTACGACCCGTTTTGTGGACGAACTGTTCCGGCTGGGCAGTTTCTGGGCAGTGCACCCAACCGGTGGGGGCGTATGGGCAGCCTCCAGAGGGGCCGGACTCGCCCGTGTGGATGCTGATGATCAGGTAACCGTTTATAATTCGGACAACTCAACATTGCTGCCAGCTGCGGGAACCTCCGATTACATTATCGTGCATGGGGTGGCCAGCGAGCCGGACGGGACGATCTGGGTGACCAATACAACATCACCCCGTCCCCTGCATGTACGGACACCGGACGGGCAGTGGACCGGACTCGGTCCGCCGCTGTGCCAAAATACGGTGCCGCCAACCGCGCTGGGCCCGATTATGGTGGACTCAAATGGCATAAAGTGGATTGTCCTTCAGAATCCGGGCAATTTGAATTTTACTTCGGGATTGATCATTCTGGATACGAAGGATACGCCCGCAGATCAGAGTGACGACGACTGCCAGTTCTACAATGAAAGTGCACTGAACGGAACCGGACTTCCCGGCTCTCAGATCACCTCGCTCACCGAAGATTTGACAGGCCGCGTCTGGGTAAGTACCGATGGCGGCCCGGCCTATTTCTCCACCAGTGCTGCTGCGGCCACTGACCCTGCGTTGGGGGCGGCATGGCCGGTCTGGGGGGATGCGTCCCTGGGGTCCTATGCCCTCCGCGGACTGCAGGTCAATGATATCGCCGTGGATCCGTCCAATCGTCTATGGGTGGCCACCGATGATGGTGCCTACCTGATTCAGGAAGGTGACGGCTTTGAATTGGTACTTCGTTTCGGGGTGGAGAATTCGCCGTTGTTTTCGAATGTTGTGCAGACCATTGCGGTGGATGGCGGCACCGGAAGGGTGTTTATAGGGACCGACAAGGGGCTGCTGAGCTACCAGAGTCAGGCGGTCCGTCCTGCCGACGATGCTCAGGACCTGTTTGTGTATCCGAATCCCGTGCGCATCCGTGAGGGTGCGGCACCGGAGGTATTCATAGAAGGTCTGGTAGCGGAAACCGAGCTGAGCATACTCACGGTGCACGGTGCCCTTATTGACCGGTTTGATACGCGGGGCGGGCGTGTGCGCTGGGATGCGCGCGATGAAAACGGGCAATTGGTGCCTTCCGGCATGTATTTGGTGGTTGCTTCGGGAAAAAATGGTGAAGGAGTAGCTTACGGCAAGATCGCCGTTATTCGTTAGATGCTTAACTTGTGTATGGTATAAGCCTGGCTTATTTTTGCCAGTTTGCGTGACATCACGGTGACCGTAGCTCAGGCGGTTAGAGCGCCAGGTTGTGGCCCTGGAGGTCGGGGGTTCAAGTCCCCTCGGTCACCCTAATTGCCGCGTTCGTCTAGGGGTCTAGGACGCCGGCCTTTCACGCCGGTAACACGGGTTCAAATCCCGTACGCGGTACACATGCCAAGGCCGTGCTGCGCACCAGCAGCAGCACGACCAGCGGCAGTACGGCTGTGGGTATCCCCTGCGTCCACAAGGGCAGGCCTGCCAGGAAGATGGACAAGCCCGCTGCGGATGCCATCCAGTAATAGCGTGTCCAAGGTCTGCGGAGCCAGATGATGATGCCGTGCGCAGGCCAGGCCCACAGCAGATGGAGATTGGGCCAGGTGACCGTGTGCAACGAAACAAAACTCAGAAAAGCCAGCAGCAGCCCTACAGCTCCGGCGACAGTGAATAATGCCAGATCTGTAACATGCCGACGGGGCTGGGTGCGCTGCAACCCGGTAAGTACAATTCCCCAGGCCAGCGCAAGGCCAAACAGGGCCGTGGTCCATGGCACCGATGTGTGTTGGGTGGGCGGCATCGGTTGGCCATATAGCGTATCGGTCCGCAGCACCAGTACCTGACCATCGGGTTTGCGTGCTTCTGCGGCAATTGAGGCCAGATCCAAGGGCAGGAAGGCCTGTTCGCGCCGGGTGGCCATCTGGTCGGCTGGCATCCCCATACCCAGATTCATAGCGAGATCCACCAGTGGGTGCTGACGGGCATACGGCTTTACCGCCGTACGGAATGCGATTCCAGCGGGTGTATCCGCCGCGAGCGGGCTGCCGATGATCGGTTCAAGTGCGTCGCGAATGCGCGTGGCACAGTTGTCATAAAGAAAATCGTAGCGGTAGGTGCGGTTTTCCGGGCGTGAATTCCAGGTCAGAAACTCAAACAGGCTATCCTTCTGGGCCTGCGTCAGGTTAAGGGTCTGCTCAATTACGGCACGCTTTTGGGTATACCAGGAATAGTCCACCCACAGCCTGTAGTTTTCCAGACTGAGCATGTAGTCCAAACGGCCATAGGCAAATCGTGCCAGGAATGAGACCGGATTACCAAAGTCAAAGGTGCCGAAATTGTAGGCAACATCCAGGCCCAGCACCGGATCTTCAATGTGAATGGCGCTGTGCCCCCACAAGGAATAGATGGCATCACCCGGGTACAGCGTGACCAGGGACACACGGGCATCAGGAGACAGCTGGGCCTGCGCCGACAGGGACATCAGTAGCAGCGGCGCAAGAAAAGCGAACCGACGGACCGGATTCAGGTTTAGACGCATTCCTGCAGATCAGTTAGCGCAGTGACCCGATCAGAATGTGCACGATTCGCGCTGGAGGCACTTGGCAGCGTGATTTCAAGGCCGGAAACGGAGCTTAAGTACAACAGCGAATACGAGTTGATCGTAGCGGTGATCCTGTCGGCGCAATGTACGGATGCGCGGGTGAATATGGTGACACCGGCGGTTTTTGCAGAATGGCCCACCTTTGAGGCTATGGAGGCGGCCGCACCTGCTGATGTGGCCCGGGTGATCGCGTCTATTTCGTATCCCAACAACAAGTCGCGCCACCTGGTCCGTATGGCGGGCCGGGTAGTGGCAGACCACGCTGGGCAGCTCCCCCGGTCCGTAGATGGTCTGATGCAGCTGCCGGGGGTCGGACGCAAGACCGCCCAGGTTGTGGCATCGGTGGCATTTAGTGATGAGAGTGCCCTGCCGGTAGATACGCATGTATTTCGGGTGGCCAACCGAATTGGGCTCGTGGAACGGGCGGATACGCCCCTTAAGGTGGAGCGGGGCCTGAAGGCCGTGGTTCCCCGCGGCAGCTGGGCGAAGGCCCATCATCTGTTGATTCTGCATGGCCGCTACACCTGCACGGCACGCAAACCTGCCTGTCACAAGTGTACCGTTACGACTGTCTGCCGGTTTTTTGCGGCGCGGGGGCGATTGCCGGACCCGCTGCGCGGTCTGGATGCGACAAAGGGAATCTATTATTGCAAGACACGCGCCCATTACTTTGACGAGGCAGCCTACCGGACAGACCGCAGCGGTCTCAGGCAGGTAGCCTGTCCGAAGTGCGGTTCCATGAATGTGTTCGCGGCGAAGACGGGAGAGACGACGAAGCGGGTGCGCGACTACCGCGTAGGAATGCGCCAACGCCGTTAGCAGCGTCTGCTGCACGGGTCCAGGCATGATCGGTGCCGGATTTACAGCCCAGCCAGGGCACGCCCGGCTGGAACGACCTCCACATGTTCAAGGCTCGTAAGCCGGGTCAGGAGCGAATCCAGGTATGAGGAAGACATGGGGCCCCAGCCTTCATCATCAAGGCCGTGCGCGTTGAAAATGTACCACCCGCCTCTGGAGGCCAGAAACAGTTCAATCTCACCGGTGAGGAAGGAATCAACGTTGCCCGGGCCGTGGCTGCTGCAGATGAGCTTCTTCTGACCGGCATGGGGTAGGGGATTAATCTGGGCATACCCTGTTCGGAATGCCAAGACCTGGTCGCCCAGCCATGCCTCAAGTTCGGGCGTTGAGGCGTTGTAGGGGAAATTGAATACGGCTTGGGCCGGGTCAAAGCCTTCAAGTGTCGCGGTGAAGTAATCCAGGCACCTCAGGATCTGGTCTGTGGCGCGCTCAAACGACAGTTCGGTCAGATTCAGATGACTGTATCCATGGGGCATGATTTCGTGCCCGCGGGCTGCAAGCTCATGCCAGAGGCCGAAGTCACCTACCGGATGCCGATGGTATTCATCCGGTTCCGAAAAATCTTCATGGTGCGCGGTCGCAATGACGTTGATGCAGGCCGAGAGCTCATGTTTTTCAAAAATCCTCACTGTTTCCAGACTCGATCTATGGAATCCATCATCAAAGCTGAGGGTGATCACATGCGTCTTGCTCCGATTGCGGAAAGCTGCTTGGGCGGCAAGGGCCAGTGTGCCGAGAAAGCTGCGGCGCGTCATGGGTTATCGGGCGGCTGTGCGTCGTTGGGACAGCACCTGCCGGAGGCTATCCTGCAGCGCGGAGAAGTCTGCGGTTCCGGCCAGATTGGTATACTCCATCGGGTCTGAATCATAGTCATACAATTCAATGCCCTCGGCCCCTTCATTCCACTCCGTATAGCGGAACTGCCGTGTCCGAATGGTGTGACCGATCACATGGTGCCCCTGCAGTGCGGGATGCACCCATGCGGCACGGCTGTTGGCTACCGTAAAAGCGCTGGCCCGCACCGTCCGAACTGGATCCGCCAGGACAGGGCGCAGGCTCTCCCCAACCAGATGATCCAGACTCGGAAGGCCAGCCAGGTCAACCAAGGTCGGATAGAGGTCCACCAGTTCAACCAGCGCATCAGCTGTGCCTTGGGCGATGCCCGGGGCGGCAATGATAAGCGGAACCCGTACTGAGCCTTCAAACAGGTCACCTTTCTGCCAAAGCCCATGGTGTCCGAGGTGGTACCCATGATCGGAGACGAACACAATGATGGTGTTGCCAGCCATATCCTGCTCCTGAAGTGCATCCAGCAGATGCCCCACCTGAACATCCATGAAAGAAACCGAAGCATAATAGGCCTGAATAATGGTTCGACGCTGGTTAAGGCTGAGTTCACGTTGTTTCGGCCGGTCGGCCAGCGCGGGAAGCGGAATGTCGTCGCGATCTCCCGGCACTTCCATCATGGGTTCGATCTGATTCGGCGGGTACAGGGCAAACAGGGAATCGGTGGCAACGAACGGGGTGTGCGGGCGATAGAATCCGACCGCCAGGAAGAGCGGCTTACCGGTCTTACGCGGATGCTGCTCTTCCATGATTCGGATGGCTGCCTCGGCTCCCAGTTCGTCGGTATGGAGACCTTCGTTGGGATCCAGGCTCAGCCAGCTCAGCGTGCCGCCGAACTGCCCCGGTACCAGAGTGTGGATTCGGTCGTGCACTTCCCGGTCAATCCCGCGCGGGTTTACCGTAGCTGACCAGGACGCGGGGTCGTCTTCCCCGTCCGTACCGATTTGGGACGGCACGCCATAATGATAGATTTTGCCCACACGCGCGGTAAAGTACCCGTGCATTTTGAACCATTGTGGCAAGGTGGGTGTGTCCGGGAGGCGGTCCCGAAACTGGCCTTGGTTGGTGAGGACACCGGTTTGTTCGGGATACAGACCGGTCAGGAAGCTCGACCGGCTCGGGCTGCACACCGGATACTGGCAGTAGGCCCGATTAAAGCGGACTCCCCGGTCGGCGAGTCGGTCGATGTGCGGACTGCGGACCAGATGGTGGCCATAGGTGCCCAGATCGTTGTTGAGATCATCCACTGCTATGAAGAGCACATTGGGGGGGCACTGGATCACCGCACGAGGCAATCAGGAGTGCACAGAGAAGCCGGAAGCCCCAGATGTGAATGCCGGTTGTTACGGGGGCGCGGCATTTCGGCAGCGTATTTCTTGGATTCGGATGCATCATGGCTGGCCTTTCTTTTTTCGCCTGCGTCGTACATAGATCAGGGCTACGGCACCTGCAATCACGGCAAATGCCGCCAGTGGAATCAATACGGCCAGCAGTGTTGCCCCCAGTGAGGCGGCTGTCTCGCCGGTTGACTGGAGCGGATTGCCGACCGAAGTCGCGCGCAGGATGGCGGTAGCGCCGTGCACGAGCCCGGATGCCCCGCCACCCGCAATCGCGGCCATGCTCCATAGGACGAATCCGTCCAGGTGTGAAGACATGATGCCCGCGGCCATTGCCATACCCGCTATCGCTGCTACAGGGGCTGCAATAACATCCAGCGCATTATTCACCGCCGGGATCGCAAAGGCTGCCGTTTCTACGGCTGCGGCGACACCAAGCGCAATGAGGACGAGTGATTGGTCCGCCCAGGCCAGTGCTTCAGGCAGATCAAACAACCCCAAATGGCTCAGGATACCGATCACGAGCGGAGGCACAAGAATCCGAAATCCGCACGCGCTGGCAAGTCCAATCCCGACCACAAGCGACAGAATCATGGTTGCGCAAAAACGAACCAGTCCAAGGTAGGTAAGTTGCAGTTTCCATCCTGGCCAAGCCATGCGACCACTCGTACAAGGGCCGCCCCAAGGGTCCCGTTCTCAAAACGAGGCACCGGCAGGCCACCATCGGGACAATCTATCCTTGGCAGCCGCAAACACTTGCTGACCATTGTGTTTGCGGCTGAATCCGTGCATCTGCTCCCTGTTGCATGAATGGGAACACTTCGGGTATCGGCTTTGACAACCAAGACCAACCACATCACACTTACTCAACCGGTGTATCCTGCAGCCACCGATGGGTCGCGGGTCCGCACCTTGACTCGGCTTCCCACATTGCTGCCATAAGGTGTCCGCATCATCGCAATTTGACTGCGGGAACTGAACGGATCTGAATTCGGCTGCCAAAGTAGCCGCCAATTCAGATTTG
Source organism: Bacteroidota bacterium (assembly GCA_028873925.1). GTDB lineage: Bacteria > Bacteroidota > Rhodothermia > Rhodothermales > Bin80 > JAPPNA01. The sequence goes on from JAPPNA010000174.1 coordinate 17,073, forward strand.
CGGGATAGAGCCTAAGTGCAACCGAGGTCAAAAATGCGGTGAAGATCCCAGCGTATCGGTTCTCGCACCAGGAATGCGGGGCGCAAGGATGCCGATCAGAACGGCCGGGCAAACTCTTGACGCAATGGCTCGTATATTCCGTTACGTTTCGGCTACGCCAATGCAGAACCATCATGTTAGGTAGACCAGTTCATTCCGGTTCGGCAGATCAGACTGGCGTTCAGCCAGAGGAGCCGGATTATTCCCGGGATATTGAATTCCTGGACTTCCTCATTGATGGCCTCAAGCGCCGTGAGGAGCTTCGGCGGCGACTGGCAGCCGATATCAGGAAAATATATAGGCCCGACATGCTGGACGACTTCATTGACATTCATTGCGGTCCTTGGGGCGTGAGCGTTCCAGATCTGGAACACAGCCTGTTGCTCACATGGCACAATGCTGGCTCTTTGCTGCGGCGCGCAAAGAACACAGTTGGCAGACGGACTACACCGACTGAATGAGTGAATTGGATTTCAAGAAGGAAGATTCAGGTCAGGACGAAATCCTGCGTTGGATTGATCGCAACGCTCCATCGGAAGTGTGGGAGAGAATCCAGGGCTCGGTCAGTAATGCTGTCACGCTATCCTACTCTTGCAGCGGGCGTTCCATGCTTCGGTTTGCAGGAAGATGCTCCTGAATGAGTCAGACAAGTCTCCGTAGGATGAAGCCATGAAGTCTACCATTTTGAAATCGTACTCAAACGTAGGGCTACGAGCCACTTCGTCAAGAAAAATCGGGTAGGGCAGACATGGCATACAAGAAACATATGCTCGGATCCCGCGCTACGTTGAACATGGTCCAATCTATGCACCTCAGCCGGTTAATCAGATATCCACTGGAATTCGAAACAGGTGCGGAACAATTATTAGGTAAAGCCGATAAGCCATGGCGTTCCCGGTCAAAATGAGCTCAGCCCGACCCATTGCAGCTGACACTGGTATGATTGGTAAGGTCCGCTGGTTCGAGGACTGAGTTCAATGCGTGCGGTTGAGCCTTCTTCGCTGATCAGGATCAAAGTTGTGGATATGCTGAATGCAGGATGCGTGTATTCTTCGGTTCGGATCGTTCAGGGGGTCCTCTGTGTCATTTATCGCTTAAGTTTGTGTAGAATGGGGCCGCCAAATCGGAGCTCGGCTCGTTCCCCCGTAGCGGGCTCTGTTGCTATAGCCCTACGCACCAGAAAGATCCTACTGTACTTGGGATGTTGCGCAGCACTGAGTGGCATGAGTCTGGACTTGGCGCAAGGCATTGGCGCGCCATCTATAATCACAGCGTACTTGGTTGAAACGCATAGCGAGCGCGGTCGCTCAGCCAAGCATACAATCAGCGGCTACGTCTTGGACGCTGAAAGCGGAGAAAGCTTGATTGGGGCTTCAATCTATGCTCCCAATTTGGACATGGGTACGGCCACGAATCAATACGGATATTTCAGTTTGACGGTCAACACAGACTCCATTACGCTTGCCTTTACGCACCTGGGTTACGGGCCGGTAATTTTGCATCGGCACCTGCAAGGAGATGTCCGACTGAACATTGAATTGCAGGCCGTCGCGCTAATTTTGGACGAAATTGCCATTGAGGCGGATTCGGACGCATCCCCTGGAGATGATGCCCAGATGAGCCTATTCAAACTACCTGTGGCAAAGATTCGGAGCATTCCAGCTTTGGTCGGAGAGGTGGATGTACTCAAGATTCTTCAGCTCATTCCAGGAGTACAGGCCGGGACCGAGGCGACGACAGGCCTGTATGTGCGAGGGGGTGGACCGGATCAAAATCTATTCCTGATGGATGGTGTGACAGTATACAACCCGAGTCACTTGTTCGGCTTTCTGAGTACGTTTAATGGCGATGCCATCAAAGACGTAAAGCTAATCAAAGGTGGTTTTCCGGCCCGTTACGGCGGGCGTCTATCCTCAGTAGTTGATTTGAGCATGAAGGATGGCAATCTCAAGAGGTTTCAGGGCTCAGGGTCTATTGGCCTGCTGTCATCCAGCATCACATTGGAAGGGCCAATCAAGAAAAATCAAGCGTCCTTTCTTGTCGCAGGACGGCGGAGCTATTTGGATCTCTTGATTTATCCGTTCTTGAGTAAAGACAACAAGGCGGGGTATTTCCTGTATGACTTGAACGCAAAGGTGAATTATATCGTTTCGGAAAGGGACCGCGTCTTTCTGAGTATCTATACCGGTCATGACCGGGGATACGGGCGATACCGCTACCGCGACCATCTTGGTGGGACCAATCATGAGGAACGCCAAGACCTCGGATGGCGAAATCTGGCGGTGATGGCCAGGTGGAGCCGAATCTTGAGCCCCAAACTGTTCGTCAATGCGCTGTTGGGGTATACCCGCTACAGGCTGCAGTTCAGCTTTGAGAGTGTTGCTGGTCAAGGCGTAGATGCAGCGTATTCAGACTATTACGGTGGGTATAAATCTGGAGTCACAGACCTCGTTGGGCGGATTGATTTCGAATATGGAGCGCGACCGAGCCACTACATCCGTTTCGGAGTCGGTAGCACGGGCCACACATATGATATCGGTACCCTTTCAGAGCGGCAATCCCGGCCCGATCTGATTCTCGTCGATACCACCTATGGCAACATTGAAACGATTCAGAGTACTGAGCTGCACGCTTATGTGGAGAATGAGATAAACCTCTCACCTTCACTGGAAATGAACGTCGGACTGCGCGCTTCAGGTTTTCTTCCAGATGGGCATGAGTATTACTCCATTGAACCGCGGGTTACTGTTTCATGGCAACCTTTCTCGTCCACGCGCCTCAACATGTCCTACGCGTACGGACGACAGTATCTCCACTTGCTGACCACTAGCAACGGGCTTTCGCTTCCCTCGGACCTGTGGGTTCCTGTGACGGAGCGTGTGCGTCCGCAGTCCGTTGGCCAGGTTGCTGCCGGGCTGACATCCAGAATCAGTAGGGGCTACTCAATAACGCTGGAGATATACCATAAATCCATGACGCAGTTAATTGAGTATAGAGAGGGTGCCGATTTCCTGGACGCATCGTTAGGCTCGTGGCAGGATCAGATAACCACTGGTGATGGCTGGTCTTATGGGACGGAGCTGTTCGTGGAGAAAGGTTCTGGTCGCCTATCGGGATGGGCTGGATATGCGCTTTCCAGGACGCAGCGCAAGTTTGAGGCGCTAAACGGAGGACGCTCATTTCCGCATCGTTTCGATCGTCGGCACAGTGCGTCTGCAGTACTGTTTTGGAAATGGACAGACTCAGTAGATTTATCGGGTACGTGGGTTTACAGAACTGGAAACGCGATTTGGCTGCCGATAGGGCAGCATCACGGGTTGGAACACGAAACCGGTCCACATCAAGGCTGGGTTCCGGGTTACGAAGAAGAACGTATAGTTGCTGTCTATGGATACCGTAACTCCTCGCGAATGGGACCCTACCATCGACTTGACATAGCCGCGTACCTGCATCGCCAGTTTCCGCGAATAAAGCGTACACTGTCCTTTGGGGTGTACAACGCCTACAACAGGCGGAACCCGTTTGTGATAACCGCATCGCCGACTACAGACGAGGGCCGAGGAGGGTTGGAGTTCAGGAGAGTGACTGCATTCCCTGTATTGCCGTTTGCGGTCTATCGTCTGGAATTCTAGGAGAACAGAACTTTTCAATGAAACAGTACATCTTGGCGTGTTGCCTTATCTGTGCAGGATGCGAAACAGTGGTAGAGGTTGAGGTGCCCCAATACGACTCGAAACTGGTGGTTACCAGCCACTTTTCACCAGACAGCATATGGTCGGTTTCGTTGCACCGTAGCCTGACTATTGGAGTGAGGCAGAATCCATCAGCACTCTATGTGGAGGGCGCGACCGTTACGATTCTAAATGATGATGGTATCGCCGAATCCCTGGTTTACCAAGGCAGCGGACTGTACGGATCTGTCATCGGAACGCAGCCAATTGCGGGCGTACGGTATAGACTACATGTCGAATCGGGTGACGAGCCTCAACTGACAGCCGCCTCAACAGCTCCGTTGCCACCGTTGATCACGTATTCGTCAATTGAGACGGTTGCTGAGAACGTTCCTAGTGGCTTAACACCCCACAACATATACAGATTGAGTATAACGTTTACGGATGTGCCCACCGAAGAGAATTATTACCGGATTGGTGTGTATCATTACCAGCGTAACCATGGATTTATTGAAAGTACGCCGGACAGCGTGTATAAACTGATTCATGTTTACGCACCCGCATTAGGGTGGTACTGTGGGTTTTCAGAGGCCATAGGCGGTCCTGCAGGAAATCTCACGGCTGCCGATATTTGCGATTCCTTCGTTGTCACAGACCGACTGTTTGACGGAGAGGAATACCATTGGGGTGCGAATGTGGATTTGGAGAATTACACTGATCGGCCGAAAAAAGAGCGCCTCTTAATTGTGTTGTCTTCTCTTAGCCGCGACTACTTTGAATATCAACGAACGTTGCGGGACAATATCGGAACAGGTGTCTTTGGGGAGCCGGTACCGGTATATACGAACATCAGCGGGGGCTTGGGCATATTTGCGGGATTTGCAAATGCCGACATTGTTTTCGAAATCCATAAGTGAATTGCAATTCACACACTCTTGTATTGCTTCAAATCATGTTAAGACCCAACTGATCTACGATAGAATATATGGCCTTGTGAACTGCGAAACGCAACACCCCTGAAATTGCCGTTAGGGTGCCGACGGATGAGGAATTCGCGAAGGGGAGGCGTTCGGCCCAGGTAATGACGATAATAGGTATGCACAAAAACCGGATTATCTATGGCTAAGATCAGGCATCATCACCTGAGCGAGGGTGAACGCCACCAGATATACG
>JAPPNA010000050.1 GCA_028873925.1 Bacteroidota bacterium
AGGAGCTGAAGCCGGATCAGCATCACGACTGGCTCAATCAGCGGGATCCGCACTTTGCCCGGTTCATGGCGCTGGGTGATAAGTCCAAAGGCGCGCGGATCAGTGAAAGGATATTTGAGAATTATTCAATAGGGGTAGCCACAGGCCGTGATGCCTGGTGCCTCAATTACTCTGAGGCAACGCTGCGGGAAAACATCCAGGCCATGATCCGCTTCTACAGCCAGGAACGAGACCGGCTTCAGGAGCAGATCACCGGCGGCCATAAGCTCTCCCCATCCGCAATCACGCGCCTGATCAATAATGATCCCGAGAAGATCAGTTGGACGGTAAATGTGAAGAACGACCTGCTCCGTAACAAGCCGCTGCGCATGGACGAGGGGTCTATCGTGCGCTCCCAGTACCGACCCTTTACGCGGCAGTATCTCTACTTCAGTCGGCGGCTCAACGAAAGGGTCTTGCAGATGCCGAAGATCTTCCCGCACGCGCAAGCGGAGAATCGGGTGATTTGTGTGACGGGGCGGGGAGAGAGTGATGAATTTTCCTGCCTGATGGTACAGGATATTCCCAATCTCCACCTGATTGCCAGCGGTCAATGCTTTCCGCGGTGGCTGTACCACGAGGTGGCAGCGGATGACGGAAACCTATTCGGCAATACGGCGGAGACCGATGGCTACGTCCGCTATAGTGCGATCGGTGACGCGGCCCTCAGTAAATTTGCAGCCGCCACTGGAACGCCGGTAACGGCGGATGATCTGTTCTACTACATCTACGGCGTACTGCATGTGCCGGCTTACGGCACCAAATTCGCCGCCAATCTCAAGAAAGAGCTGCCCCGGATCCCATTGCCGGATGGTGCCGAGCAATTCTGTGCGCTGACAGAGGCGGGACGGGAGCTGGCTGACCTGCACATCAACTACGAATTTGCTGAGCAGTGGCCCATCCAATTTGAAAAAGGAGGCTGGGAGCCGGCCGAATCTGGCAGCGCGAACAATCCGTACCGCGTCGGTAAACCCATGCGGCACCCTCGCAAAGGAAAGGCCAAAGATTTAACGCGCATTCTCTACAACGAACACATCACTGTATGCGGCATCCTCGAGGAGGCCTACGAGTACATGGTTAACGGTAAGCCAGCCATTGCGTGGGTCATGGAGCGCCAATGCGTCAGGACAGATAAGAAAAGCGGGATCGTCAACGATGCCAACATATTTGCGCTGGAAACCATGGGGGATGCCGCTTATCCCCTCAAACTCCTGGCCCGCATCATCAGCGTCAGCATGAAGACATTGGCCATCGTGCGGGCCCTGCCTGAGCCCTCCTGGGTCAAGCCCGTCAGTTAGACTCTGCAGGTTTGCATCAGCCGCCGCCGGAATGATTCGTCATGCGAATTGCCTCTTCGCCCAAGTGCCGCCGGATCAGCCCAATCAGTCGCAGGTGGCCGGATTTCCGATATAGGCGGGGCCGCGTTTGCGCAGGCACCTCATGGTGTTCAGATTCCAGCGGGTGCGTACCTTCACTCATGAGGTCAGATCCAGAGGCAATCTCGGCTCATGATTTACGCGGCGTGTGAGGGAGGCGGATGAAAGCGGCCAGCCAAAGGGAAGCCGCGACCAAGGTTGAATCAACAGGCATCGCCCGGCGCAATGCGAAGCGGCGGCGCATGCGGCGCATTACTGGTACGGGGGTGATTTTCCCACCTGGACTTTCTGCTGCCGCTGATCTCGGAAGATGCCGAGCACCCTTGCAATGTTGCGGAGGGTTCGCAGCAGTGCTCATACCGACATCAAGCCCCACCCAGTGGGACCTACAACGATCTGGACTCCGAACGGATCATTTGTGGCGTAATCTGGAGGGCGGCGTTGGAGGCCCCTCACCTTAACCTACCGAGCCCGGGACACCGACCGTGGTCCCGTATTTCAAACGAGCAACTTATAAGCGACCGAACCCAAAAAGGCCCCTGAGCGCTTCGCTCCATCCGATCAGTGCTGCAATCCTTTGAGTCCTTCAGAAGCCTTGGAAGACGCAGTTTCGGAAATGCGACCAGGCAATTGGGCAGGCTGACTACGGCCCGCCTGCATCGGAGGTCGGATCAGAGCGAGAGGCTATGGACAGACCAAGGTGGGACAGTGATAATTTGCGGTCCAATGGCCAGACTATCGTCAGCCGGTGCGGCAGCATCTGCAGAATTCCTGGACTCACTGTGGCCATTTTCGGCGGAAATTCAGCTCTCGTCACTTGTTGAGCCGCACCGTCAATTCAATAACACTCTCTTCAATTTCTTTCAGGCGAGCGACCCCATCCGTTACAACTTGAGCCCCACCCAATTCACTCAAGGAAATCGTCATGCGCAGGCACATTAACGACTGCTGCAAGTTGATTTCCCTAGCCAATCGGCGGCCCTTCCTACTTCCCTGCAGCACCTTCCTGCAATTGTCCAGATTGCGTCCCAGCTCGTCCAGGGATCTGTAGAAGTCTCCGGATTTGAACTCTCCAGGAGTTGATCCAAGCAGATTATCTCGGATCTGTGCACAAGTTTTCCGGGTCTGAGCGGCTTCTTCCAGAAATAGGTCTCGCCCGACCCGGACGTTGGAGAAGCGCCATCTTACCCAAGCAACGACTAATGCCAGAAAGACTGTCACGATGCACTGGGCCAGATCCAACACCCCAATCCCATGCTATGCCCACCTGCTCCACTTCAGCCTCAAGTCTCTGGCTGGCACCTCAATGACTAGGCCGCCCCAGATATGTAGAAATCTACCTCAGGCTCGTACCAGGGTCTGTCGCGAGAGACGACTCTTAAATGGTCTCTCAGCGTCTGCTTGCTATGTCCGGCGCGAACGAGGCCGCCAAAGGCCTCTTCCAGGAAAGCGGCTCCGTAACCCATCGTCCCGTCCAACACCACGGTCAGGCAGGCCTTCTTCCTAACCGCGTTTTGGAGGCCGGGCGCGAGATGCCGCTTGCGAAACTCCTCACCAGAGTATTCGCCATCTTCCTTCATGCGCGGACCTGGCGTGACCGTGAAGTTCCTCACGTAAATCACAAAGTTCTGATTCTGGGCTGCGCCTGTCATTTTTGTCCCGTCTGAGTTTTATCGTGAGCTGGCCAGCACTCCCAGCATATAATGGTCTGCCGCAAATTCATGTTCCAACTGCTGGAACTCGTTGCGCTCAACATCGGCGTGAACGTTGTTGCTCACGATTACTAGCTGGCGCATTTCGCTACGCATGTTTCGCGTCTTCATATTGGGCAAGCCCCCTCTATAGCCCTGTTCTGTTCCTGACCTCCGCTGCACACCGTCGTGACCATCCTCCTCCGGTCCGGCAAGCCGTGCACGCAGGAGATCATATCTGCTGGCAGAGCCGGTCTTGAGCGGCAGTCTCGCGTTCCTGAGTATGTGTTTACTCTCGAGGCTCTTAAAGATCCCGATGCCCAGATCCACAAATGCGAATTGAGATCTTTGCGTTTCCGGATTGCAGCAGGCAGAGAACCACCAGCCCTTGGTTCCTTTCCTGTCTGATCCCGAAGCGTGTTCCCTCGTATTGGTCGTGCACTCAATCGCCGTAGCTTCAATACCATCTCTCTGACTTGTGGTCATGGTTAGGCTCCGGTCAACTGCCTGAATCAATGCGGCTGCCTCCTTTGCAGCTACCAGATCCCCACTTCGCTGTGTTATTCTGCCGTGTCTCGGTGGATCAACCCTTGTGCGCGTGCTCACATGTGAGTAAAGGTCCGATTCCGCCAGCATGTCCCGTGTCACGGAATTCCTGGGTACGTTTCCCGCAGTGGGTGCACTGTAGGTGAATTTGGGATCTTTGATGCGTGAGAGAAGCACGACGATGACATCGGGTGTCATCCGGGTCACATTTTTCAAGTTGATTTTGACCTTCCTTTTCCCCTGTGCCTGCTGGTACGCAGCCTTTAGGGCCGCAAAAAATTCATTCGCTCCACTTGGATTCTGGATGAAAGAAAAATCTGCCTGGGCGGCGACCCTGATTGGAGAAAGTGATATTCCGAGCTTCTTGGCTCCCTTCCCAGCTCCCCGCCCTGACAAAAAGCTCCTGCCCCGGGCTGCGCGTTTTGGTGCCTTAACCTGGTGCCTTCCGCGGTTTGCCTAGTATCACTTCGCTTTCTGTCCCCGTTTCTTCATTTTGCGTCAATTGATGCCCCACGACTGGCTTCAAGCCGACTCATCCGATTGGAATCGGGCAAAAGGTAGTGAAAATGTTCGGATATTGACCGACACCATCTTGAAATTAGGGGAAGTATCAACGATGCCGACCAGTTTGCGGCCGAAACCATGGGCAATGCCGGTCAAACTCCTGACCCGCGTCATCAGCGTGAGCAAGACGACAACGGCTATCGTGCGGCCCTGCCTGAGCCCACTGGGGGTAGGCTGGCCAGTTGAAGTATGCAGGTCTGCATCAGCCACCGCCGGAATGATTCGTGATGGGGATTGCCTCTTCGCCCAAGCCCCGCCCGGATCAGCCCCATCGGTCGCAAGTGGCCGGAATCGCGATACGGGCGAAGCCGCGTTTGCGCAAGCTCATCATGCCATCCCGATCTCGGCGGGTGCGTATCTTGGTTCGTGAAGTCAGATTCAGAGGCAATCTCCGCACATGATCAGCTCGGTACGTTAGGGAGGGGGATGAAAGTGGCCAGCCAAGGAGATGCCGTGCCACAAGTAAATTCAACAGGCACTGGTCGGCGCATTGCGAAGCGGCGGGGCGGGCGGCGCATTGCTTTTGGCTGGTACGGTGGGAAATTTTCCCACCTGAACTTTTTGCTGCCTCTGATCCCGGAAGATGCGGAGCACTTTTGCGATGTGTTTGGCGGATCCGCAGCAGTTCTGATTAACGTCAAGCCCTACCCGGTGGAGACGTACAATGATCTGGACTCCGAACTGGTAAACTTTTTTCGGACGTTGCGGGATCAGGAGGAGGAATTGATCAAGGCGATTGGATTGACCCCGTTTTCGCGAGAGGAATTGATTCTGGCATGCACGCCTGCCCAAGGACTTACCGAGCTTGAGCGCGCCAGGCGCTTTTATGTCCGCGCTCGCCAGACGCGAACAGGCCTGGCCCAGACAAGCAGTGAGGGACGCTGGGCACACTGCGTGCTCACCTCACGGGCAGGGATGGCCGGTGCCGTGTCGCGCTGGCTGGGATCTGTGGAGGGATTGTCAGCGATTGCCCAACGTCTACTGCGTGTGCAGATAGAGAACGCTCCCGCCATTAACATTATCAGGCGATACGATACGCCCCAAACGGTCTTCTATGTGGATCCCCCGTATGTGCATTCTGCGCGTGGCGACACGCAGGCATACTGCTTTGAGATGTCAGATGCAGATCATGAGGAATTGGCGGGCGTATTAGTCAATATTCGCGGCAGAGCTGTTCTCTCCGGCTATCGAACAGCGCTCTATGACGATTTGTATGCGGATTGGCGGCGGGTTGACGCAAGAAAGCGCAACTGCCATTCAGTGCGCAAGCCTCGCCAGGAATCGGCCTGGCTGAACTTCTAGCCATGGAAGAGTTGCGAGCGTGGCCGGACCACCGGCAAACTGGACCGGATAGACGCGCCATCACCGGCTCCGGGTGAGGCAGTCGTGATTCTGAGGATTGGCTAAAGCAGTGGTGGTGGAGGCAGAAAGCCACCCGGTGTAATGGCTCTGCCGAAATCGGTCGAATCGTGGGCTGGGGCGTACAAACGGGGCGTTGAGTTTACCGGCATGATGCGGAGCCCGGCTGTTGAAGACTATATCAAGACCATCTTCAACCTGCAGGAGCAGTCACCTACGGTGGCTACGACCGATATCGCGCGCGCCATGGATGTGGCGGCCGCGTCCGTAACCGGAATGGTCAAACGACTGGCACGCATGAATCTGGTCGCACATGAATCCTACAAAGGCGTGCGGCTTACACCCGCCGGTGAGAAAATTGCGCTGGAAATCATCCGACACCACCGCCTCCTGGAAACCTACCTCAAGGAAATCATGGGGTACTCCTGGGAGGAAATGCACCGGGAAGCCGAACACCTAGAACATCACATCTCAGAAACTTTTGAAGAACGGATCGATGCTCTGCTCGGATATCCCACCCATGACCCGCACGGGCACCCAATTCCCACCCCGGATCTTAAGCTGACGCGGACCAAGACCTTTCCGCTGGAGGAAGCCGAAGTGGATAAGCACTATGTGATTCGCCATCTGTCCGATGCGGATGTGGCGGTGCTGGACTTTATTGAACGCGTCGGTCTCATGCCCGGCCGTCGCATTCAGGTTATAAGCCAGGACGAAGGCCATGTGACCATCAGCATTGAGGGGACCGTGCGGAAACTTGAACCCAATATTGCCGGCAGCATCCATGTGGATGCCCGGATCTGAAAAGGCTACAGAATCGTCTGGCCGAACAGCGAGGCCAACAGGTCAGCGGCCAGTTGAGCGGTGCGGTTGCGATCGTCTAGAATCGGGTTGATCTCGACCACGCCGGCAGAAGCTAAGCGCCCGTCATCGGCAATCAGCTCCATAATCAGATGGGCCTCGCGGGGATTGAGACCGCCCTGTACCGGCGTGCCGACACCCGGTGCAAACATCGGGTCAATACTGTCTGCATCAAAGCTGACGTGAATTCGCTCATGATGGCCCAGTCGGGCTAGGGCTTGGCGCACCACCTCGGCGACCCCCATTTCGTCAATGTCGCGCATCGTAAACAGTCCCAGTCGGGTTGAGCGGAGCATCCGCCGCTCCTGAGCATCCACATTCCGAAGGGCGATGACGACCGCGTCCGGCGGCCGGATCTTGGGGCCGGGCCGACCTACATCCACCAACGGCTTCGGCCCGCGGCCGCACAGCACCGCCAACGGCATCCCATGGATGTTGCCGCTGGGCGACGACTCCATCGTGTTGAAATCCGCATGAGCATCAATCCACAAGACCCCGGCCGGCCCACAGTGCGTGACCCCGCCAATAGTGCCCATCGCGATGGAGTGATCGCCGCCCATGACCAGCGGGATCCGACCATCCTCTATAGCCTGGCGCACCGCATCGTACAAAGTCTCACAGGCAGCTCGGATCGGAGTGACCAGGTTGCTGTCGCCGGGTACCGCGCCGCGCACGGCCGTTTCAATGTTCCCGTAATCCTCCACCGTAAAGCCGAGCCGACTGAGCCGATCCGCGAGCCCGGCATATCTCAGGGCACTCGGCCCCATATCCACGCCGCGCAGGCTCTGCCCCAAGTCCATCGGAACACCGATTAGACGTATAATGTGAGGCGTGTGAAGTGTAGTCATGGCTGATCCGAATTGGCAGGTTGTCGTAAGATGAATCCGGTAATGGCGCGGCCAGCATATCCCATAACAGCCCTTCCGCGACCCTTGGACGGGCTTCGGGCTACAGCTAGAGTGCCCGGCAGGTAGATCATGCGTTCGCTGTCACGGCTGAATCACTATTACAAACAGTATTGGCGGCTGTTTGTACCCGGCCTGCTACTGACTATGCTGTCAGCCATCTTCGCAATCGGCGTACCCATCGTCGTGCGCCAGGCTGTTGACAGTATCGCCCGATTTGTCGGACTCTACAGACAGCTTGAAGGGACCGCGCTTCAAAGCGGTTTTTTCTGGGATCTGGCTTCCACCTTTATGGTCTTCGGCCTGATCATTATCGGGCTGAGTGTGGCCAGCGGGCTCTGCACATTCCTGATGCGCCAAACCGTGATCGTGGGATCAAGGCATATAGAATTCGACCTGCGCAACACCCTTTACGACCATCTGCAGAAGCTCTCAGAGAATTTCTACAACCGCACCGCCACGGGGGATGTCATAACGCGTGCGACCAGCGACATCGAGCAGGTGCGCCGCTACATTGGTCCGGCTATCATGTATGTGACCAGGGCCCTGGTGATCCTGGTTACGGCCATCACTGTGATGCTGATTATCTCCCCAAGGCTCACGCTGTATGCCATGCTGCCGATGCCGCTGCTGGGAGTGGCCATATTCGTTGTGTCCCAGGCAATCCACAAGCGCAGCGATGCACTCCAGACTCAGTATTCCCGCTTGACCAGCCGCGTGCAGGAAGCACTGGCCGGCATTCGCGTCCTTAAGGCATATGCGCGGGAAGAGTCCGAGGCGCGGGCTTTTGAAGCCGAAAGCGCCCTGTACAAAGGCCGCATGCTCAGCCTGGCCAAGGCGGAGGCATCCTGGCGGCCCGTCTTTGTTGCGGTGGTAGGCCTCTCCCAAGTCCTGGTAGTTTGGGTGGGCGGAACCCTGGTCGCCGATGGCCTGATCACGATCGGGAATATTGCGGAATACATCATCTATGTGCGGCTGATGACCTGGCCGGTAGCAGCGATGGGCATGGTTATTTCCATGATGCAGCGCGCCAGCGCATCCATTGAGCGGATCCATGCACTGCTGGACACCAAGCCGGAAATCGCCGACAGTGACGCAACAGATCATGCCCTCAAGTCCATCCGCGGACGGGTGGCGTTTGAGAACGTTTCCTTCCGATATGCCGATGACCTGCCCTGGGCACTGCAGGATATTTCATTTGAACTGCCCGCCGGCAGTACGCTGGCCATTGTGGGGCGAACCGGTTCCGGCAAGACCACCCTGGTGAATCTGGTCTGCCGGTTGATCGAGCCGACGCATGGACACATACGCATTGATGGCCACGCCCTGTGTGACTATCCGCTGGAAGTGCTGCGGAAGAATTTGGGATATGTGCCCCAGGATGTTTTTCTCTTCAGCGATACGGTGGGGCAGAACATTGCCTTCGGCATACAGGGGGCCGGGAAGGAGGCGATTGAAGGTGCGGCCCATCAGGCGGAACTGCTGGATAATGTGCTGGATTTTCCAGATGGATTTGAAACCTATGTGGGAGAGCGCGGCGTGACCCTCTCCGGCGGACAAAAGCAGCGTACCACCATTGCCCGCGCGCTGATTCGCAATCCCCGTATACTGATACTTGATGACTCACTCAGCAGTGTGGACACCAGTACGGAAAGTCGGATCCTGCACCATATGCGCCTTCGCTATGGCAGGCAGACATCGATCATGGTGAGTCACAGGATTTCCAGCGTGCAGGATGCGGACCTGATTCTGGTGCTGGACAATGGGAGGATCATTGAGCGGGGCCGCCATGGGGATCTGGTGCACTCACACGGCCTGTATGCTCAACTCTACCAGCGGCAGCTGCTGGAGGCGGAACTGGAGGCGATGTAGATGGAATTCATTCCACTCGGTACCGCGGCCGGCAAACCGTTACACGGGCGTCACCTACCATCAATGGCCTTGGTAATGAGCGGCCGGATCGTACTCTTTGATTGCGGCGAAGCGGCTCAGCTCCAGATGCACAAGGTCCGACTGCGTACCAGTCGCGTGGAAACCATCTGCATCACACATCTGCACGGGGATCACTTCTACGGGCTGCCGGGGCTTATTTCCACAATGGCCCTAAACAACCGGCACCGCCCGCTTACCATTATCGCACCCGCAGAGCTGCGCGGCATCCTTGAACACCTGCCGGGCACGCGCTCACACGAGCGTTCGTTTGATATTGAGCTGATCCCGCTTACAGACGGCACCCATGGACAGGTCTTTCAGTCGGACCGCTACACGCTGTTGACCAGCCCGCTGGAACACCGAACGGACACCTTCGGGTATCGCCTGGAACAGGCGGCCGATCCGCCCGGCCTGGACGGAGCCCGAGCGCAGGCTCTTAGCGTTTCGGAGCCGGCAGAATTCAGGGCGCTCAGCCAGGGTCACCGAGTAACTACGGCCCAAGGGCGGACGATCAAACCGGAAGAAGTGCTCAGGAGCCCCCAACCGGCTCCGTCCTTTGCCTATGTTTCGGACACGCGGCCGTGCCCAGGCGGATTGGAGTTGGCCAGGCGTGCTACGCTCCTCGTTCATGAAGCCACCTACCTGCACAATCTGCTGCCCAAGGCCATAAGCACGAAGCATTCCACGGCCCTTGAAGCGGCTGAGCTGGCCCGCGAGGCGGATGCTCAGGCCCTGGTGGTGTGTCACTACAGCTCACGCTACCAGGATCCGTCCGTGCTGGCCGATGAAGCGCGGACCGCGTTTGCCCATTCAGACTGGGCGCGCGAACTTGAACGCTATCCCGTCGCAGTCCATTCCCGTCAGCAGGCAGCCTGAGTACATGAGGCACGGCGGCGTACAACGGACATCAATCGCCCCGCCAGTTCGTCCGTGGCGGATGCCTGGCTGCGGCAGGTCGGATTCCCCGGACCTCAATGCGCAACATCCGGGCACCCTTGCCGCCGAGTCGGCTGTACCGTGGATCCGACTGTTGGAGTGGGATCCGTATGCCTGCGCCGGTGGCCAGTTGATCCACAGCATCTGATCATGGCTAACGAAAAAGGACTGGATCGCAAACTGCTCCGGCGTATTGTAGGGTACCTGATGCCCTACAGGCACTGGGTGATTCTGGCCTTTCTGCTTGTGCTGGTTGCCTCTTTTCTGGGGCCGCTGCAGCCCTGGCTGATCCGCATTGCCATTGACGACCATATCGTCCCGGGGGATCTGGACGGACTGGTCATGATCGTCGTCTATCTGCTGGCCGCCATTACGCTGGAGGGCATTCTCAGTTACGCGAATGCCTACTTCACCCAGTGGATAGGACAGCAGGCCATCTATGATGTGCGGGTCCGGGTCTTCCGCCACATCCAGCGCCAATCCCTGAGCTTCTTTGACAAAACCCGGATCGGACGGCTGATTACACGCACTACCGCAGATGTTGAGTCCCTGAGCGATGTGCTCTCGGCGGGGATTGTGCTGATTATGGGCGACACCTTCAAGCTCATTTTCATCGCCGCCTTCATGTTCAGTCTCAACTGGGTACTGGCGATCGTCACTCTGTGCGTGATGCCGCTGATGCTCATGGTGACCATCTGGTTCAAGCGGAATGTGAGGGATCAGTACCGGACAGTACGTCTGCAGGTGGCCCGGCTGCATTCGTTCCTCCAGGAGCATGTAACCGGCATGCGCATCGTGCAGCTGTTCGGGCGCGAGAAAGTGGAAATGGCCCGCTTTGAGGACATCAACGACAAACACCGCGCCGCACAGCTTAAGACCGTGTTCTTCCATTCACTCTTCTGGCCGGCCGTAGACATCATCGCGTCCACCGCCATCGGACTGTTGATTTGGAGCGGCGGGATCAGCGCTCTGGTCGGCGGGCTCACCGTAGGGGTGCTGATTGCCTTCGTCCAGTATTGCGGGCAGTTTTTTGAGCCGATACGCAATCTGTCGGAGCAGTTCAATACGCTGCAGTCGGCCATGGCCGGGGCTGAGCGGATTTTCAATATTCTTGACAACGACCAGTCCCTGCCGGAAGTGGACACTCAAGTATCCGTCGAGCGTCTGGATGGGAAAATCCAGTTCAATAACGTCTGGTTCGCCTACAATGAGTTGGACAATGGGGAGCCGAACTGGGTCCTCCGTGATGTGTCGTTTACGGTCAGACGCGGACAGACCGCCGCCATTGTCGGGGCAACAGGAAGCGGCAAGACCACCATCATAAGCCTGCTGATGCGCTTTTATGACATCCAGAGGGGGCAAATCCTGCTGGATGGGCGCGACATCCGATCGTACAGGTTGCGGTTTCTGCGCTGGCGTATCGGGCTGGTGCTGCAGGATGTGTTTCTTTTCTCGGGCTCTGTCGCCCGGAATGTGGCCCTGGATCACCCGGACATCACCCTGGATCAGGTGCGGAATGCAGCCCGGATGATTGGGGCGGATGAGTTCATTGCGCGGCTGCCCGAAGGCTACCAGCAGGATGTTCGTGAACGCGGCGCGTCTCTTTCGCACGGGCAGCGCCAGCTGCTTTCGTTCGTGCGTGTCCTCGCCCATGACCCGGATGTGCTGGTCCTGGATGAAGCTACCTCCAGCATTGACACCGAAACCGAACACACCATCCAGCGTGCACTCCACACCCTGCTGGAAGGGCGCACCTCACTCATCGTCGCCCATCGGCTGTCCACGGTTCGTACGGCAGACGTGATTCTGGTGCTCCATAAAGGCGTGCTGAGGGAAAAAGGAACGCATGAGGCCCTGTTAGCGTCCAACGGGCTGTACCGCCGGCTGTATGAGCTCCAGTACCGGGAGCAGGAATCTAATGGACAGCCGCCCGTTTCGTTTGAACAGCAAATACCGGACTGATCGCCTTCATGGACACTGTTTGCGCACAGAATTCGGTCAAAGATCAGGTACGCGCCAAGTATGACCAGATTGCGTGCGGAGAGGCGGACAGCGGATTCTGCATGGCCGAGGGTGCCTACGACGAAGTCGACGGCTATGTGGGAGCGGCAGATCTAAAACTGGGTTGCGGACTTCCGTTTGAGTTCACCGGCATCAAGCCGGGTGAGCGCGTACTTGATCTCGGTAGCGGTGCCGGTATGGATGCTTTTATCGCCATGCGGCATACCGGCCCTGCCGGTACGGTATGGGGCGTGGACCTGTCGTCCGCCATGGTGGACCGGGCACGGCGGAATGCGCAGGAAATCGGGGCTGGCAATGTGACGTTTTTAGAGGGTGACATAGAGGCAATGCCGTTTGATGCCGCGAGCGTAGATGTGGTCATCAGCAACTGCACGCTAAACCTGGTTCCGGACAAGATGGCAGCCTATGCCGAAATCCATCGGGTACTCCGTCCGGGCGGGCGCTTTGTGATCGCCGATGTGGTGCGCAGCACCGGTGCTTCTGAAGTGCTTGTTCAGCAAGCGGAGGCGTATGCCGGGTGTGCCGCAGGTGCCATGGAATTCAAAAGGTACCTGGAGTTGATTCGCAATGCCGGTTTTGCTGAGGTTACCACGCCCTCTGTCAGGGCGCTGGATCTGCCCCAAGGTAGGGACATTCTCAAGAGTGTCGTCATCTGTGGCAGCCGCTCTGCGAAAACTCATGCGGCAGCGTAAGTGCCTGCTGGATGAAGAAAGGCAACCCTACTACGGCCTCCTATCAGTCCTATGTTGAGCGTTTCCGGCCGCTTATGGGCATTTGCGCGGAGGTACTTGGGCGGATGGACGGATCAGTTTGGGCGCTGGAGTTTGATGCGGGTATGCCCTTAGTATTGCCTGCCAGGTTCGGAGACTCGCAATCGTGGAGGGCCAATTGCTGACCGCATCATGGTTATAGCGGCAACCCTGCAATACTCACCGGCAGCGGTGAACAATGCGCCGCAGCGCAGGAATTGAAATAAATGGAATCCTACTACGACCGGTCACATCTGCCCCGCTTCGGAGAGATAGCTAAGGGCAGCAAGGAGCTGGCGGACGCTTTCTTTGCTTACTACAACAAGGTATTTGAAGATGGCGCACTCACCGCTCGCGAAAAAGCTCTGATTGCCCTAGCCGTGGCTCACACGGTTCAGTGTCCGTATTGTATTGATGCGTACACGACCGCGAGTCTTGAGGCGGGCTCTGATCTGGAGCAGATGACCGAGGCGGTCCATGTGGCGACGGCGATTCGCGGCGGAGCCTCACTGGTGCACGGTGTGCAGATGGTGGATCAGGTCAAGAAAATGAGCATGTGATGCATGGAAACACTGCTGCTTGAGCTGGACATGCTGCCGGTGGTGAGTGGTCCGCGCGCGACCCAATCGCTGTATACCCGGGCCGTACCGCTCGTGGATCCGGAGGAGCAGTTCCGGGTGCTCAATCGTCTGGAAATTGAGGAAGGTCCCACGAAGACCGGGGTGTTCGACCATGATCTGGCCGCCTCGGGGTGGCCCCGACTGCAGCCGGACTCCTTGGATGTCGTGCAGATCAATCTCGGCAAACTCTGCAACATGACCTGTCGGCACTGCCATGTGGATGCGGGGCCGGACCGTACCGAGGAAAACATGGATCGCGCCACCGTTGAGGCCTGTCTGGAGGTGATTGATCGGACCGGAGCGCGTGTGGTGGATCTGACCGGCGGTGCGCCGGAGCTTAACCCGCACTTTGAGTTTATCATAGATGCGTGCGTGGAGCGCGGCATTCGTGTGCTGGACCGCTGCAATCTGACGATTCTGATGACACGCCGCTACAGCCATTTGCCTGAATGGTTTGCCGAGCGTGGGGTGGAGGTGGTCTGCTCACTGCCGCACTACCGCCAAATCGGAACCGATGCGCAGCGGGGTGCAGGGACGTACCGCAAATCCATTGCCGCCCTTCGCAGACTCAATGAGGCCGGGTACGGCCAGAGGGCGGCGGACAGAGTGCTGACCTTGGTGACCAATCCGGTCGGGGCCTTCCTGCCCGGCAACCAGGCCTCCCTGAAGCACGAATGGCAGGCCGCTCTGGCGCGCAACCATGATGTGTACTTTGACCGGTTGCTGACGCTCACCAATATGCCGATGTCCCGCTATCTGGAATGGTTGCTGGAGGCCGGACAGACGGAAGCCTACCTGCGAAGACTGGTTCAGGCCTTCAATCCGGCCACCATTACCGGGCTTATGTGCCGCAATACGCTCTCCATAGGCTGGAACGGGTACCTGTATGATTGCGATTTCAATCAGCAGCTTGACATGCTGATGGATGTGCCGCGTCCGCATGTGCGCGATTTTGATCTAGATGCCTGGCTGTCTCACGACATCCGAACGGCCCGGCACTGCTACGGGTGTACAGCGGGCGCAGGCAGCAGTTGCGGCGGTGCCATAAATCAGTAGAGCCACATATCAAAGGTGCGGCGGTGTTTCCGGGTAAGGGGATGATCTGTTCCCAGCAAGGTGAAGAACGCAATGCCGAATTCGCGTGCGGCATCGCTCAGATAGTACCGGTCGTGCTGCAAGACTCCGATCAGCCGAAGAAGGACCGCTTCATGGTCTTTAGCGCGAAGTGCCTGGAGGACATCTTCAAAGTGTTTGCGTCCCCTGCCCGGAGGCAGTGAGGCCGGATCATAGGTATGAAACTTCGCTATCGTTTGGATCGCCTTTGCAATCATGGAGAGATCCACATCATCTGGAAGCGGATCAGACAGTTCGGCAGCCTCCTGAGTATCAGTCAAAGCCAGTGCCTGGGCCAGTCGGATTCGCAGTTCATCGCAGGTCGGCTCATCGGCCAAAGCGGGACGGAGGATTCCGGCGGCCTGATCGGTCTTACCGGCTGCCAACAGTGGCAGCGCCTCTCCAAGGGCCGCGCGCCCCGGCGTGGGCAGATGCTCCTCAAGCCAGCGGCGCACCATGGGTTCGGACAGCGCTCCAGTAAACTCCCCCACAACGGCACCCTCCACAAACAGCTTGACTGCAGGGATGCCGCGAATCCGGTAGCTGGTTGACACCTCTTGCGATTCGTCGGTATTCACCTTAAAGAGCCGCCATTGCCCGGCACATTCGGACGCGAGCTTATCCAGAATCGGTCCCAGTACGCGGCAGGGGCCGCACCAGGGAGCCCAAAAGTCAACCAGCACCGGCGTGTGGTGGCTGGCCTCCAGTACCTGCTCTGTAAACTCTTCTGGCGTAGTTCCCATCGGTGGAATTCACTCAAGCTTATCGGTTGAACGATGTGCGCTCCCTTATTTTCCCCCTTTTGTGCAACGGTATCGGCAACAAATGCGCGCAATTTTTCTGCTCTTGGTGATAGCGGCGGCCGGGTGCAGGCAGACACCTCAGCTTGCGGAGTACAATCCTGTTGAAGATTCCCTCCGGTTCGCGGGCGAGGTGCATCTGCGCAATATCCGGCAGCTTACCTTTGGCGGCAACAATGCGGAGGCCTACTGGAGCTTTGACGATCAGAGACTGATCTTTCAGAGCGACTGGGCTGCGATTAATCCCCAAGGATGTGACCAGCAGTTCGTGATTGACCCGGCCAACCCCGACTCCATTGCACTCGTGTCAACAGGCAAAGGGCGTACGACCTGCGGCTATTTTCTGCCGGACGGGCGCGTCATCTACGCCTCGACCCACGCCGCATCAGCGGAGTGCCCCCCGCCACCCGAAGGCAGAGACCGGTATGTTTGGCCCATCTACGATTCGTTTGATATCTATGTGGCCGATGCGGACGGGTCAAACCCGTCGCTGCTCATAGGAGGAGAGGGCTATGATGCCGAGGCCACCGTATCACCGGACGGACGCTTTGTGGTATTCACGTCCACACGTTCCGGCGACCTGGATCTTTGGCGATACGAATTGGCCACCGGTAACCTGCTGCAGCTGACTTCCAAAACAGGCTATGATGGCGGAGCCTTCTTTTCGCGGGATTCTCAGCGAATAGTCTGGCGGGCCAGCCGTCCGCAGGGTGAGGCTCAGCAGGTTTACCAGGATTTGCTGGCAGAAGGGCTGGTTGAGCCTGGCGCACTTAACATATTTGTAGCAGACATAGATGGCGGCAATGTGCAGCAGGTGACCGATCTGGAAGGGGCCAACTGGGCCCCTTTCTTTCATCCGGACGGGCAGCGGGTGATTTTTGCCTCCAATTTTGAAAGCATAGGCCAGGGCCGGCCGGTATTTGCGCTCTACATGGTCACCATCGACACCCATGAGATCACCAAGGTGACGCATTCGAACACGTTCGACGCTTTCCCGATGTTTTCCTTTGATGGCCGCAAGCTGGTTTTCGCCTCCAACCGGAATGTGACCCGAACGCCTTCAAGGGACACCAATTTGTTCATCGCCGACTGGGTTGAGGCCCCCACAGCGGTCGATCACGACTTTACGGGCATCGACTGACATATCCCGGGAACCTTGGGCGCAGCAGGGAATTTAGGCAAGACTAAATTCCTTATGCTGCCATGCGCAATGCCCTCTGGAGTTTGGTCCTGCTGTTGCTTGTAAGCGCCTGCGGGCGGGCGGCGAGTGATGGGGTGCCGCTTTCCGAGCGGCGGGTGCGGGTGGTTGCCACCACGAGTATAGTTGCTGACCTTGTGCACAATGTCGGAGGTGAAAGGGTGGAAGTGGAGGCGCTCATGGGGCCGGGCGTGGATCCGCATCTGTTCAAGGCCAGTGCCGGGGATGTGGCGGTGATGGCTGCGGCGGATGCCATCGTGTATAACGGTCTTCATCTGGAGGGCAAGATGGGGGACCTGTTTGAGCAGATGGACTCGCGCGGTCGGACGACCATCCCTTTGGCCGAATTGGCGGTACCGGACACTTTGTTGCGGGAATCCGCGCTCTTCCAGGGCAATTATGATCCGCATATATGGTTTGACGTGCAATTGTGGATTCGCGCAGCCCGCACGCTGGCCGGCGAACTGGCTGGCCTGGACAGCACCCATGCCGATTCCTACCAACTTCGTGCGCAGGCGTATGTGGAGGAGCTCCTAGACGCTGAAGCTTACGTTTATGCGCACATCAGCCGGATCGCGCCGCCCGCGCGTGTACTGGTTACCTCCCATGATGCATTCGGATATTTCGGGCGGGCGTTCGGATTTGAAGTGTACGGTCTTCAGGGACTCTCAACCGCCGTTGAGGCCGGAACGGCTGATGTGCAGGCGCTTGCGGAGCTGGTGGCCTCCCGGCGTATTCCGGCCATGTTCGTGGAGTCATCCATTTCTCCTCGCGGGATAGAGGCTGTTCGTGAAGCGGTGCGCGCGCGTGGATTTGACGTTCGTATTGGGGGGACGCTATTTGGAGATGCCTTGGGCGGACCTGAGTCTCCCGCGTCTACCTACACGGGCATGGTCCGTCACAATGCGGATGTGCTGGTTAACGCACTCGCCGATGGGGTACGCAGTTGAAGTTCGTGATCTGACTGTTGCCTACCGGCAGAAGCCCGTGCTCTGGGACATTGACCTGAAAGTGCCCCGTGGGGTACTCAATGCAATTGTAGGCCCCAACGGGGCTGGCAAGACCACGCTGATGAAGGCCATCCTGGGTCTGATTAAACCGGCAGCCGGACAGGTGCTGCTAAATGGTGCGCCTTACAGCCGTCACAGCGTACGCGTCGGATATGTACCCCAGCGGGGGAGTGTGGACTGGGATTTTCCGACCAATGTACTGGATGTGACGCTGATGGGATTGTACGGCAGGATTGGCTGGATGCGCAGGGTTGGGCGGAAGGAGCGCAAACTGGCCCTGCAGGCGCTGGAGCAGGTTGGCATGCAGGATTATGCGCAGCGGCAGATCAGTCAGCTGTCCGGAGGGCAGCAGCAGCGTGTGTTCCTGGCGCGTGCCCTGGTGCAGGATGCCGAAATCTATTTCATGGATGAGCCGCTTCAAGGCGTAGATGCGACGACAGAGCGGGCCATCATCACGCTGCTGCGCCAGCTTCGTGCCCAGGGCAAAACGGTGATGGTTGTTCATCATGATCTGCAGACCGTCACATCATATTTTGACAATGTTCTGCTGCTCAATGTGCGGCGCATCGCAAGCGGGCCGGTGGAAGAGGTCTTTACCGAGGAGAATCTGCGGCTGACCTACGGTGGCCGTGTTGCCTTTGTGCAGGCATCTGGATGAAATGGACTTCATTACGGCGCTGCTTGAGGACTACACGCTGCGTACGGTCGCACTGGGGACAGCATTGCTGGGGGCAGTAAGTGGGGCGTTGGGCTCATTTGCCGTACTGCGCCGTCAGAGTTTGTTGGGCGATGCGATTTCACATGCCGCGTTGCCGGGTATTGGGCTGGCCTTTCTGATCACAGGCAGCAAGTACCCGCTGATTCTGATGATCGGCGCAGCCCTGACGGGCTGGCTGGCTACGGCCGCTGTCATGGTTGTAACGAGCCGTTCAAGGATCAAATATGATAGCGCGCTGGGACTGGTTCTGTCGGTGTTTTTCGGTCTGGGGCTGGTGGTCCTAACGTTCATTCAAAAGCTGCCCGACGCAAGGCAGGCCGGATTGGATGCCTTTCTGTTTGGTCAGGCGGCCTCGCTGATTGAGCGCGATGTGGTTACGATGGCCTTTTTGGGGGGTGTTGCGCTGTTGCTGTTGCTGGTGCTTTGGAAGGAGTTCAAGCTGCTGTCTTTTGACCTGGAGTTTGCGCAGTCTCTCTTTTTGCCGGTCCGCGCTCTGGATCTGATGCTGACGACGCTGCTGGTGATGGCTATAGTAATCGGTCTTCAGACGGTAGGGGTAGTGCTGATGAGTGCGCTGATCGTGGCACCGGCGGCAGCTGCACGCCAGTGGACGGATCGCTTGGGTATCATGGTAGCATTGTCCATGATCATTGGGGCGGGCGCAGGCGTTGCCGGTTCGCTGCTGAGCACAGAATCGTCGCGGCTTCCTACCGGACCGACCATTGTACTGTGCGTTACGGCAGTGATGGTGGTATCACTGATGGTCAGCCCGGCGCGGGGCATTCTGTGGTGCCGCCTGCGCCGCCGGCACCGGAATCGGCAGCTTCGTCAGGAAGCACTCCTCCTGGATCTGTACGCCTTGGCGGGCCAGCACAGGGACCGGTTTCATGCGCATGATGAGTCGGTGCTTATCATCATGCGTGCCACGCGAGCCAGTGTTCGCAAGCCGCTTACCGCACTTGCGGAGCGGGGTTGGGTCCGTTCATCCGGCTTAGCGAAGTGGTCGCTTACCCAGGCAGGTGTGGAGGAGTCTCAAAGGCTGATGCGTGAACGAGCGTCATGACAGGGTTTCAACTGGAGATCCAGCTAACTGCCATCATTGTCGCGGCTGCATGTGCATTGCCCGGGACGTTTCTGGTTTTGCGCCGGATGGCCATGATGAGCGACGCGATCAGTCACGCTGTCCTGCCGGGAATCGTGGTGGCATTCTTCCTTACCGGCAATCTGTCGTCCCCGTTGTTGATTGTCGGTGGTACTGCTACGGGGCTTTTGACCGTGGTACTGGTAGAGGCCATGCGCAGAACGCGGCTGGTCCGGGAGGATGCCGCCATTGGATTGGTGTTTCCGGCGCTATTCTCTATTGGAGTCATTCTGATTGCCCGATTTGCCGGTGATGTGCATCTGGACATTGACGCTGTCCTGCTCGGTGAGCTGGCGTTTGTGCCGTTTGATCGATGGGTGGTGGCCGGGGTTGATCTGGGTCCGGTGGGTTTGTATGCGACCGGGGTCGTGGGCGCGATTACGGGGCTGTTTATTGCACTGTTTTACAAAGAGCTTAAACTGGCCACCTTTGATGCAGCGCTTTGCGCGATGCTGGGGTTCATGCCGACCATGTTGCACTATGCCCTGATGGGGCTGGTATCAGCCACCGCCGTGGTGGCCTTTGATGCGGTCGGAGCTATATTGGTGATAGCATTGATGGTGGGTCCTCCAGCCGCGGCCTATCTGCTTACCGACCATTTGCATCGGATGATTGGATTGAGCATAGGCCTCGGTGCCACTGCGGCCGTAGCCGGGTATTGGGTCGCCCACGTGTTGGATGCCTCTATAGCGGGCAGTATGGCCAGCATAATTGGTCTGGAGTTTGCGCTGGTATTTGCGTTCGCCCCGCATCAGGGACTGTTCTCCTCGTGGCACCGCCGGCGCTTACAGCGGTGGGAATTTGCCCGGAAAATGCTGGTGATACATCTGTTGCAGCACGAAGGCCGCCCGGAGGCCGTGCGGGAGTGCCGGGTGGATCATTTGCAGGATCACCTGCAGTGGGAGCGCGAATTTGCGGGACATCTGATCAGGCAGTCCGAGCTGCAGGGCCTCATCACTCGTGAGGGCGTTTATCTGCACCTGACCGCTAAGGGGCGCTCCATTGCGCAGGAGGCCATGGTCAGTTGAGCGGTAATGAGGTACAAGCTCACGGCTGAAATGCTTGGTCACGGCTTCATGGGGGTCGAATGGAGCGCGGCTCTACCGCCTCACCAACTGTCTGGCTTGCGGATGTTCGTGTTGGGTATTGGGTCGGGCAGTTGCGAACGCGCAAGCGCACCACCTCGGATTCGGCGTACAAAGTCGGCGTGGCTCTTGAGTTGGGAGGATACTTGACGAGATCCCGGCGTAACCAGGCCCACATGGATATTGCCCCGCTGCCTGACCAGGCGCATTGCCTCAGCCAGGTCACTGTCATTTGAGACCACCACAGCCGAGTCCCATTTGTCAGTCCAGGCATCGTTGACAAGGTGCGCGGCGAGATTAACATCCGAGCCCTTTTCTTCAGTCTTAATTACATCAACCAATGTGCTTTTCCTGGTTGGTGTTGCAAGGGGCATCTTGACTTTATGGCGCAGGAAATGCCCAAAATGAACCTGTACGGTCGGGCAATGCTGCTTCAACGCCCGCAGGTATGTTTCCTGCCTGCGGGGCTTCTGGCGATCTCTCTGACTCGGCGACACCCTTGCCGTAAAGTATCTCACCAATTGAATATCGTGATGCTCATGGAGGACATTTTGCATGAGCAGCGGCAAGTCAAGCCATCTGTGGGGCGTATTCCTTACCGCGCCGTAGTACAGGTTGAAGCCATCCACATAGACAGCGGTTCGCATGCCAGAAAAAAAGCTAGGGCCTCCGAAGAGGCCCTGCACCCTACGGTCGAAGGCGTAGGGGGGGTTGAGTTGCTTGGTGTACGCCAAAATTGCCAACGGGTTCCAATAGTCTGCACGAGTATTTCAAACATTTATCGCCTACAGCGAAGTCAGAGTTAGGGCGATTTTCCGGTACGTAGTGTCTGAGGCAGGTAGGGCTGGGCCTTCTCACCGGATCAATTATGCCCGGGCAATACGCCCATGGACGAGCCTGTGCGCCGGTAAGGAGCGGGTTCCCGGCCACAACGATCCTTCGGGTTTTGTACTGGAGGGACTTGGACCGCCTACATCGGGAGCTACCGTGTAAAATCAAACCGGCGAATCCGAAATCTGAACAGGCATCGCGGGACCGTCCTGTAGACTCGTCCGCCCAATCGGCGTGGCCGAAACAGCCGAGCCTCTTGCAAAACTATGGAACCGAACATTGTCCGACTCATAGGACGGGCA
>JAPPNA010000022.1 GCA_028873925.1 Bacteroidota bacterium
CGGCGGCCTCTGCGCGCCACTCTTCAAGGATTGCGTCAATGGTCATGTCAAGGGATCCTCCGGGGGATGTCCCAAATATACGCGTTAATATTTGTTTCTGGTACACATTGAGGGGCAGGGTCAGCACGATTCATCGCCCGGAGTGGCTCTTGCCGCAAGTCGTCCCGATTTTGCCCGGTCCCCTGCTGACATAAGGGGGTGCTGCGATTACTTGTTGATTTCGCATACTACCGCATAACGACCGTAGCCCCCAACGACATGCCCACTTACAGTCTGGGGTTAATTTCAAGTGTGGTAGGGGCGTGATGGCTCGGTGTGAGTCAGGCCGGTTGCGTACCCGGGGGGCCATAAGATACTGTTACGGTTGACCATGTAGATTTGATCGGATGTAAGACACCTCTCGATCAATTGAGGGGGTCCATTCGCCTATTTTGGGGCAGATGGTCCATGACAGAATACCGGATGGTTTGCGCACGCGTTCACAGAGCAGGCAATTCCAAGATGGCGCTGAACGGGTCCGTACGCAATTCAGCAATAACCCGGTGATGGCCTGATATGGGACGCTCAGAGGTCCAGACCATAATCACCGGTCGGAATGCCGTGCGTGAAGCGCTTGAGCGTGAGCCGCTGCAGCTGGAACATATCTGCATCCGGCGTGGTGCGCGCGGTTTGTACCATCTGCGCCGCATCGCGGATAAGGCCCAGGTACAAGTCAAAGAGCTGCCGGAGTCCGGCCTTACCCGCATCGCCGGATCCGTCCGGCATCAGGGAGTGATTGCAGTGCGGGCCGCCCTGGCCTATCAGGACTCTGTGGCAATGCTGGCGAGGATTGCGCCGGATCTTGACACCGTAAAGCGTAAATGCCCCCGACTGCTGCTGCTGGACGGTATCCAGGATCCGCGTAATTTTGGCGCGATCCTGCGTACGGCCGTAGCAGCCGGCGTAGCTGGCGTTATCGTGCCAAGCCGCAAAATGGCCCCGCTAAGCGATGCCACCCTGCGGGCCAGCAGCGGCACGGCTGCACGGATTTCCATCGCACGCGTCAATTCACTGATCGACATCATTTGGCCGCTCAAAGAGCGGGGCTTCTATGTGTACGGGGCTGCCGGGGCCGGAGAGAGCTTGTGGGAGACGAACTGGCAGCGACCCGTGGCACTTGTGCTGGGGTCAGAAGGGCGTGGACTCCAAGCCGCCACCGCCCGGGAATGTGATCAGCTCGTGTCGGTGCCGCTACCCGGTGATGCCCAATCACTTAATGTGGCCGTAGCCGCAGGTATTCTGCTGTTTGAATCACTGCGCGTGACCTGATCGCTGGATCAGTTGCTGTCGGCCTGCAATTTGGAGAATCCGCCCTTCCAAATAATCATGAGCAGACCTGTGGCCATATACAGAATCAACTGATAGCCGTGCACAAACACGGCGTACGCCGTAGCCGGGTCTGATGCGATACTGAACACGGCCATCAGTATTACCACCGTGATATAATGAAACGATCCCGCCCCACCCGGGGTGGGCACAAGGACACCCACCGCGCCTACGAACATGATGATAAGGCCATCCAGATAGTCCAGGCCGTGCGGGGAGGCCAGATCAAACATCACCAACGGCAGATACGCCATCACGCCGTACAGCAGCCAGATCATGAGCGTGGAGGCCCAAAGCTGCAGCGGGCGCTCTACACGCAGCCCGGTCGCCATTCCTTCGGTGAATGCTGCCAGTGCGGGGCGGATTCTATCCCGAATGCGCCCAATGACCCTAAGCCGACAGCACACGGCCGGCACCAGTACAAGCGCGCAAAGGAGGACGGACAGCTCCAGCCCTGCCCAGGCATCAGGCATGCCGTGACCGGCCTCCGTAAGGCGTTCCAGAATGACCTCCGTGCGGCCGCCCAGATAGAGTGCACAAGCCGCTAAACCAACGGCCAGGAAAACGAGATCAATCAGCCGCTCGCTGATTATGGTGCCGAGTATGCCGGAGGCGGACATTTGCCTGCGTCGGGCCAGATGAGCAGACCGGACCAGCTCTCCCGCGCGCGGCAGTGCATAGTTAACCATGTACCCGATCATGACCGCGGCAAACAAATCCCCCATCGGAAGCCGGTAGCCCGGTTGTGACTTCAGGGTGTCCAGGAGCAAACGCCATCGCCACGCCCGGATCAGGTGACTAAGCAGCGTGACCGGAATCAGCACAATCAGCCATCGGTAGTCGGCCGCCTGCAATACGGCACTGAATGCAGCCCAGTTGGTCTTGCGCAGGGTCAACCAGATAAGTCCCGCAGCGATCACAACAGATGCGACACGAAACAGTACCGTCCGCACACCGATCGGAAAGCCCCTCATCGCAGGTCTATGACTTCAATCCCGGCCGGTGTGGGCATGATGAAGGTGTCAGAAGCAATTGCGGGACTAAGCACAACATCAGTCAGCCGAATCGTCATCAGCGTATCATTGTGATCGGCAGTCTCAATGCGTGTGATGATGCCATCAGATTTTCGAATCCAGAGGCTGGCCGCGCGTAGTGGAGAATTGTTCGGCAGCGGAATTAGCTCAAGGACGTAATGCTCCGACCCGCCGATCATTTGGGACCACAGCGCATCCGCACTGAAATTCTTCTGATAATTGGCGAATAGGTGGCCCGGTGCAAAGGCCAGCTCATCCTCCATGGCCCGGCTGATTAGGATCTGGCTGTCGGCCGGGCGGTAAATCCATGTTTCCGGTCCGCGTCCGATGATCAGTTCGGTATCGTTTTCGACGCGGTACTGGTCATCCAATAGCTGGATTTGCCCGGTATAAACCAGGTCCTGGTCCCACACTTCCGAAGACATCGTGTATTCAAAGGAGGCTTGAATCCCCTGCCCATACCGGTCAATCACCGAGGCAAAAATGGCATCGGCATCCTGGGCTGTTAGCCGACCGGGCCAGAGAACTACCAGAATAAGCAGGATCCGGTATACTGGGGGCATCACACGTGGCATCCAAAAATGTGTCAAACCCTATCACGGCAGGGCTGTTCGGAAAGCCTGATCCTGGTTTGCGGGGGACAGTCCGGTGTCGATCGGGCGGTCCTTGATGTGGGGCTTGAGCTGGGCGTAGCGCTTGCGGGCTGGTGTCCGGCAGGTCGGTGGGCTGAAGATGGCCCGATTTCACTCCGCTATCCCCTGCGCACGACACCCAGTCGCGACACGGCGCAGCGGACCGTTTGGAATGTGCATTTGGGAGAAGCACTCCTGGTGCTCAATGATGGCCACGCGTCACAAGGGACAGCCCTGGCGGTCCGGGCCGCCGAATGGCTGAAGCGTCCGGTCCTGATGCAGAATACGGCGCATCCGCCGAATAATGCCGCAAACTGGCTGCGCGCCGGCCGCATTCAGGTCGTTAATGTGGCAGGCCCTCGGCACAGTGAGGCCCAAGGCATATATGCCGCAGCCTTTGTCTGGCTGAAAAAATTTGTCGGATGCTATCGGGCTGCCATAGCGAGTACTTCACAAAACCGGTCCACATCTGCTGGCGTGTTGTAAACATGCGGTGAGACGCGAATGGCGCTGCCGCGCACCGAGACGGAGACCGAGTGCTGAGTCAGCAGTCTGTACAGGCTGTCCCGGGTCACCTGCCCGGGCATTCCGACACCAAAGAGATGGGCACTGCAGGCAGGGTCCACCTTATAGCCCAGCTCCCGGATTAACGCAATCGCCGGCGACATGAGGCAATGGCAGTAGTCGGTAATCCTGCGCGGCTCCCATTGGAGAACCTGTTGAATTGCCGCAGCCATCATGGGCATCAGCGCAAAATTGCTCCGCTCTCCGACATCAAAGCGCCGGGCTCCGTCCTGATAAGCATCCGTATAGCGCACCAGCTCACCGAATCGCTCACTTCCCGCACGCGTGATCCAATTCTCCTCCAAGGGAATGCCGGAAAGAAACCGCTCACCCACATACAGAAACCCCATGCTGTAAGGGCCAAGCAGCCACTTGTAGCCTGAGCAGATCAGGGCATCTACGGGCAGTGAAGTCACCTCCATCGGGAGGGCACCCAGCGACTGCGTTCCATCTACCACAAAGGCGGCCCCGACTTCTCGGGCGCGCGTTCCAATCGCGTCCAGATCAAAACGGGTTCCGTTGGCCCAGTGCACGGTACTGACCGCAACAACAGCGGTCCGGGCGTTGATGGCCTCCAGTATTCGTTCATTCCAGCCCGCTCCCTGACCCTCAATGGTGCACAGGCGGGCACCGGTATCGGCGGCCAGCCGGCGCCATGAATACACATTGCTGGGGAACTGCTCATGCAGCACGACCATGTTCTGGTCGGGCTCCAGCCGCAAATTGCGAGCCACGGTGGCCACGCCGTACGAGGTGGCCGGAATCAGCGCGACCCGCTCTGCGTCTCCTCCAATGAGTCGTGCGAAAAGCCGGCGGACCTCCTCACTTTCGGAGAAGAACATTTCCGGGCCAAT
Source organism: Bacteroidota bacterium (assembly GCA_028873925.1). Lineage (GTDB taxonomy): Bacteria > Bacteroidota > Rhodothermia > Rhodothermales > Bin80 > JAPPNA01. The sequence goes on from JAPPNA010000022.1 coordinate 4,450, forward strand.
CAGCGCCGGATTGCGCTTGCGACGGATACCCGCAATCCCGGCCTCCTCCACATTCCGCAACAGCGGTGACATGTAGGCGCAGTTCAGATAGTGGGAATCGTCAGGAAGCCGGAACAAGGACCGCTGGCAGCTCAGCATGAGTTTGCGGAAATGATCGGACAAATGTTGTACTTTGCGCGCCTAACGGCTGACGTATACATGGGAAAAATAGCGCTTTTTTGGTCCGCTCTTGTAGTGGCCTCCGTCACAGCCTCCTGCGGCGTATTTGAGGGTGGCGGCGGCTCGGATGACCCACCCGCGGAGCTTGATCTGCCGGAGGGATTTGCGGCGGAGGTACTGTATGCGCCCATGCGGCAGGACAGCAGCTCCTGGGTTGCGCTGGCTGTTGACGGGCAGGGGCGACTCCTTGCATCGGATCAGTATGGCGCACTGTACCGCATTATCCCGCCGATTATCGGAGGCGATCCTGATGACACACAGGTCGAAAAACTCGATCTGGAAATCGGCCATGCTCAGGGGCTGCTCTGGGCGTACAACAGCCTGTATGTGGTCGTCAACAGTGAAGAGGGGATTTCCGGGCGCAGCAGCGGCCTGTATCGGATAATTGATTCTGATGGTGATGCCGAACTGGACTCCGTCACCGTGCTGGCGCACTTTGAGGGCTGGGGCGAGCACGGGCCTCACGGTATTGTCCAGAGCCCCGATGGCAACTCACTCTATCTGGTGGCAGGCAATCATACCGAGCTGCCGGATACCTTCCGGGCCATCGTGCCTCAGGTCTGGGAAGAGGATCAGCTGATTGAAGTGCTGAGGGACCCGCGCGGGCACGCCGCAGATCGCCCGGCACCCGGCGGCTGGATCGTGCGGACCGACAGTATGGGGGTCGGGTGGGATCTGATCAGTGTGGGGTTCAGAAATGCCTATGACCTGGCCTTTACGCCCACCGGCGAGCTGTTTACATTTGACTCGGACATGGAATGGGATCTGGGGATGCCGTGGTATCGCCCCATTCGGGTAATTCATGTGACCAGCGGCAGTGAGTACGGCTGGAGGACAGGGTCCGGCAAGTGGCCGGACTACTACCCGGACAATTTGCCGGGCGTGGCGGACATCGGACAGGGATCGCCCACCGGCGTTATGTCCACCGCCCACGCTTCCTTCCCCACACGGTACCGTAAGGGTCTGCTCGTCTTTGACTGGAGTTTCGGGACGATCTATTATGTCGGTCTCACGCAGCGTGGCAGCTCGTATGAGGGGCATGTGGAGGAATTCCTGAGCGGGGTTCCACTGCCGGTTACCGACGGGGTGATCGGGCCTGACGGAGCGCTGTATTTCGCCACAGGCGGTCGCCGGCTCAATTCGTACCTGTATCGGGTGTACCACGAGTCTTCCTCGCGCCAGTTTCTGCCGTTTGAGCCCCGGTTAACTCCGCAGCAGGCGCTCCGCCAGCGGCTTGAAGCCCTTCATGGTGCACCGGCCGATATGGATGTACTTCGTGAGGCCTGGTCGCATCTTAACCACGGGGATCGGCATGTGCGCTATGCGGCCCGAATTGCCGTGGAGCATCAGCCTGTTCAGAGCTGGCAGGCGCGGGCGCTCCGCGAGTCCGATCCGGTGCGCAGGGTTCAGGCCATTGTGGCGTTGGCGAGGCATGGGGATGGGGTTTCCAACGCGGCACTAAACGCACTGCTGGAGATTCCCTCAGGCAATCTGTCGCGCAGCCAGGAGCTTGACTTCCTTCGGGTGGCTGGCCTGGTGCTTCTGCGGCAGGGTATGCCTGACCATTCGGTACGGGAGGCGTTGATTGCCCGACTCAATCCGCGCTATCCTACGCAGGACGATGCGCTGAACCGCGAATACGGCCGGCTACTGGCTTACCTGGAGGCACCCGGGATCGCGGAAAAGATGCTTGCACATCTGCAGTCATTGACCGCACAGAGCACCCGCGAAACAGAACTGCTCACCGCTGAGGTCGCCAGTCGAAGCGAGCAGTATGGCGAGGCCATTGATGACATGCGGGCCAATCCGCCAAGTCCTCAGGAGATTGATCTGGTGATGAATCTGCGTAATGTGACTTCCGGCTGGACTCTGGAGATGCGGCGCGAATTGTTCACCTGGTTTCATGACGCGCTGCGGCGCAGTGGGGGCCGCAGCTATGTGGGCTTTCTGGAGGACATGCGGGCCGATGCGGTTGCGCATCTGACGGAAGAAGACCGGGAGGCCCTTGGCGGACTCGTTGATCCGGCTCCAACGCGGTCACTGGCGGATCTGCCCCAACCGGAAGGTCCTGCCCGCAAGTGGAATCGTCAGGAGATCCAGCAGATGCTAAGCGACGAGCTCAAGGAGCCGCGCGATCTGGAGCGGGGGCGGCGGATGTTTGCGGCCGCGTTGTGCAGCACCTGTCACCGGTTTGGTGAAGCAGGTGGCAGCGTCGGTCCCGACCTGACCGCGATCGGTACGCGGTTCAACCGCGGCGAGATTATTGAGGCTATTGATTCGCCGAGTGATGCCATCAGTGATCAGTATGCCGCACAGATCCTGACGCGCTTTGACGGCACGACCCTTGTCGGCCGGATAGTGGACGAGGACAATGAAACCATCACCTTCAGCACCAATCCGTATGACCCCTCCCAAAACCAGGTTCTGGAACAGAGTGAGATTACGGATCGCGAGGATTCGCCGGTTTCAACCATGCCCTCACGTCTGCTGGATCGACTCAATGATCAGGAAGTGGCCGATCTGATGGCCTACCTGCTTAGTGGCGGTGATCCCGAGCATAAATGCTACACCGGTGACGAAGGCTGTCAGACCAAGGATGAAGAGGAATGACAGGATCGGTCGGGTGTCACCAGCCAATCAGACGCAGGCAGCGTTCATGATGGAGTTTCGTGCGCCCGGTTGGTTGTTGATTCGGCACAATGTCGTGTGACACGATGTCCGTACAAACGGGCATGTGTTGCTGGCGGGTGCTGCATAGTTAGCTGCAATTTGCCGAAGGAATCGGGTCACCCTGCGGGACAGATGAACGATGCATGCATCGTGGATTGTATCGTCTGGCCGAACCGTCCGTGAGGGGCTCCATTCCAAATCCTGGCCGGCGGGCGAATCTTGGGCTGTGGCTCGCTGTTATGTCAATGAGCGTCACCATAGTGGCAGGACCACGGGGGGTGACCGCTCAGTCCGTGTTTCGCGTGGTATCCGAAATTCAACTCGCAGAGGACCAGCCACTCGGATCGATCCGCTACATTGATCTAAGCAGTGGGGGGAGAATCCTCGTGTCGGATGCGAGCGTGAGTGAAGCCCATTTGTTTGATCGTGATGGCAGCTTTGCTCGGTCACGGGACCCGCAGCCTGCCACCCCGGCCTGGAATGGATGGTACTGCGTACCAAGCATGTCTTCAAGGACAGAATCCTGGCCGTGAATATTCGGGGCCGCAACTATTTCTTTGACTCAGATGGCAATTGCATTGAGGCCGCAAGTGGAGGCTATCTTCCAATGCTTGACTTTTGCACATTCAGTGGGGACGGGCACATATATGGCATCAGCAAACAGGTCTAGGTTCCCGAGGTGCTGAAAATAACGGAATCAGGACAGCTGGTGAACGGTGCTCAGACCATCCCGACCAAATTCCCGGTGATTGACATGTTGGTCGACTAGGAGAGTATCATTTGCGATGCCGATTCCAGAAACATTCTGGTAGTCCTAGCCAGCACATCTACGGTATACACGTTTGACCGGGACCTGGAGTTTCATAGTGCTGTACTGCATCGTTTTTCGGGTCAGAAGATTCCGCGGCGTGACGTAAATCCAGATGGGATTGGGGGACCACTTTCGGGTCTTCGCCATCTGTTTGGCACCGGAGGTACGCTCACACACTTTGCAGCGGCCTTGGGCGGGGGCAGGATTGTGATGCAGTACAGTCGGTATCCGGACAGGGTGATTCAGATCGTCAAAGATGAAAACGTTTTATATGAGGTGGTTACTGATCTGTGGATGCAAGCCGCCACGGACGATGGCTACCTTATTGAAGTTAATACGGGCGAATTGGATCAGTCCGGGTTCCTCCCAAATCCTAAAGTTATCCTGTACGAACTGGAGCTGAATTGAGGTTAGGTGAACGGGCCTGTTGAGCTATCTCTCCAGATCATTGGATCGCTGGTATTGAAGCATGGAGCGGAACGCCTCCCATCCGAGCGTAGCGCCAGGAGACGCGTGGATCGGTAGCGAGTCAATGGGGGCAGGCAGGACAGCGAGGCCCTGGGTCCACAAACTCCCCGGCGCAGGGTTAATTATCAGAGAGATTACCCATCGCGGTGTTGCCCGCTAAAGTGTACGCGGCCGTGTTCCGCGTCCACGTAAAATCGGCGTAACCTCAACAGATTCACATGTGCAATTGGATCAAGCGTAATGCGCCGACCTCTCGGCGGGGGATACTCAATTATCCGCATCACCGGATGCACGCCTGACGAACGAGATAACCCACGCATGGCTCAACGGACGCAGTGGCATGTAGAGCGCGACCGTACGACATCTGGATTTGACCAACTTTCCAAGGCTGGTATTGGCGAAGCCCTTGAGATATGGGGTAGATGTCGCAGTCCGATGGATGGGCGGGTCCGCAGACCGGGTGCGAGGGGTTTCTGAGTTGCGCGAGCTCGGACCCGCAAGCGCCGTTAACGTCCCAATTCGTGCTCGCCGTTGCCAGCCGGAAGCCCCTGACTTGGGGCTAGGAGATCTTCAATCTGTTTCCGGTGCTCAACATCAATCCGGCCTCGTCTTAACATCACTACCTCAACTACGCCATCCCACAGAACGCGAGCGGCACTTGGCTCGGTGACAGCCAGCGCAAGGGTCTTTGCAAGGAGGTGTCGCTCCATAGATGGGATCGGAATGCAGTAAGAGCCACCCTCATCCCGCTCGGCAAGGACACCCCGGGCCAGCATTGTGTCAAAGCATTCCCGTCCTGTCATCAAGGTTTGAGCAACATTGACAGATAGTGCGTCAATCAATGTATTGGACGAATAGTCCGCGCCACGCCCCCAAGCTCCGATGAGCATTCCTAGCGCAACTACGGAATCACTATGAATTCCTTTTGTGCGGTCGCCGTAAGAACGTTGCTTTCTTCGCTCAACATCTTCCTGCACTGCCTGGATCGCGGTGGGTGTGGGAGAGGACCCGCGCCGATCAAACTGTGTCCGAGCCGCCTTGGCACAGAGTATCAGGTGCTGGGGGTAGTTGTCACCCAACGCACAGAGCGTCTGAAGCCATACGGATCTGTGCTCCGGTTCACAACCTACATCATCCAGCCAGTCCGACAGGATCAGCCCTGCGGTCTTATCGCTAACCCGCCCAAGATTGCGCACACAATCATCCTCCAGCCTGGAGGCTCCCCGCTTCCGCATTGCATCCCAAGTATGGCCGAGCCCGCCCATAAGCAGAACCGTTTTGCGGCCGGTATGCCCATTCATGATGGATTTTAGTGCGTCTCTTAAAGATTCCGCCCGGACCTGGGACATAGGATCACCCAGATGTTGTGCCTCATCCAAAATCAGCACCAACCGTGCGCGCCTGGATAGGCAGTCCCGCAGAATCCCGCCAACTGTCCGGGTTCCTGCGATGGTTTTGTCCAACCCGGACTTCACAAACATGGCATCCGCATCAACGGATTCACCCCGTCTCTGTACGTAGGCATTGCCCAGTGATTGGGCCATAACATCCGGCTCAGCCAGCGCCTGGGGGTCTATCTCCACGCACCGCCATCCCACCGCCTCTGCTTCGGAAACCAAGCGAGCCAGCAAGGCAGTCTTGCCTGCCCCGGGTGGGCCTTGAAACACAACCGCCGTCCCGTCCCATCCTGTCCGGACTCGGCAGTAGAATCAAGTATGGATCTGACGAACCTCCGGTGATCTTCACGGCCGTGAAAAAATATTCCCGCCCCCCGATCCTTAATTCGGCGATTCTTACGGAGCGGTTTCGGGGATCGACCCTTCTTGGGCCCCATTTATCTGCACAGGAAGATGGACTTGTTAATGTACTTGCGCCGGAGGTTGCGGTTTCGCTCGCGGATCAGCACCCGGAAAGCAGGAACACCCGCTGTGAAACGCAAACGGCCCGGGTTTCTGGATAACTGCAGGTTCGGTTAAAGAAACCGCCAAGAGTTTGAGCCAACAGGCCGATAGGGAGAATCCCCTCTCCAGGGTGCGGAGGCTGGCTGCAGGGTGCTGCGCCGGGGGTGTCAGAAACTCCGCGTCCCGCGCCGGGCCACCTCAGAAATAAGGCAGCGCTGCACAAGGTTAACGGAATTGCCCATCCGGTATATTTTGCCTCGTTTACCGGGACTCCTTTGGCTCAATTGTAGGGTGAACTCCCGATTGTGGTGGAGTTGCGACACGGTAAGATTGCGCGTGTGATTTCACTCTATGAGTTTGAGCGCGAAGTTTCAATACCCGAGGCATAGGATGATCCGTTTGCACTGGGCATGCGGTGCTGCGGGTTGGGAGTGGCCCGAATCAAAACAGCGCTCTGTGTTCAGCATGAGAATACCGTCCGATCAATATTCCGGCTCCGTGTTGCCTTATCCTGGCGGGCCACACAACTGAATCAGGCGGGCGATGCACCTTTACTGAGAGAAAACGGGCTGCGCAGGCTGAGTGCAATAACGACCGCCCCATGTGCCGCAGCATTACGGCTCCAAAGCATAAACCGTACTCTGGATGGCTCCCTCAAACGGTGCGCCGCCAAGGTCAGTTAGGTCGTAGAGGACTTCCAGAATCCAGGTGGGCGCAAGGGCGGGGATGGTTAGGCGGACGGTGTGCGCTGATTCCATACGGACCGCTGTGATCTCCAGCGTCCGCTCGTTGTAGCGCTGCGAGCCATATCGCCGCGTGCGCTCCAAGTCCCACGCATTGACTCTGTAGCGGTCCGGATCAGATGCCGCGGTGGGATCCGGAGGATCGGCGAATGTGATTTGCAGTGCACCCGGCATGGCCTGCAGATCTAGGGGCATACGGACCGGATCTCCGGTGTAGCGCACCCGATAGAGGCCGCCTGTCTGGATCATCTGACTGGTCGCCCAGGCGGACATGCCCGCCACGTACAACTGTCCGTCTTTGGGATTGAAGCGCCCGCGCATGATGCCGGTTGGAAAGTCTGGCAGCGGCAGTTCTGCAATCGCTCCCTGCCGCTGATCGCCGACCACCTGCTGCATCACCAGAAATATGCGGCCGTAGCCGTAGGAAAAGCTCAGCAGCTGGCCCTCAAGCGGCCCCCAGCGGTCGGAATCGGCCCACAGCAGCTCGGCAGGCGAACGGTCATACCGCTGATCAATCCATACCAACGGCGGTGACATGGCCTCGTCCGACGAGTCCGCCGGGGCACCGTATCCGTACATGTTGCCGTAAAAGCCGCCCTCGGTCACATAGTTGATCCGGTTCATGGGGTTCCAGTGGCCCTCCTGATCGGTCACGATGAATGAGCCATCAGGATTGAGCAGTACGCCGTTGGCGGCCCGGAATCCGTTGGCCAGGATCGTGCTCTGCTGACCATCCGCACTGACTTTTATCAGGGTGCCGTGCTGCGGAATCAATGCGGTGCGGGCATGACGCGCACTCTTCGCATAGTAGAAATTGCCGATGCTGTCCATCTGCAGTCCCATGGCAAATTCATGAAAATGCTCCGTCACCTGGTGGTCATTGTTGAAGCTCTCGTAGTAGTCCGTGGATCCGTCGCCGTTAAGGTCGACCAGTCGCACAATCTGGTTGCGGCAGCCGACGTAGATGTCTCCGTCCCGAATCTTGATGCCCAGCGGCTGGAACAGGCCCGTTGCAATGCGCCGCCATTCAATAGGGCCATCCACATCGGTGAGGTTGGAGAGCCGCCACACCTCGCCATCAATGGTGCTGACCACCGCTTCATCACCGTCCTCCATGAAATCGATCCCGGTCGGACGAACGCGGCTATGCCAGGGATTCTCCAACGGCAGCGTCAGTACATCCGCCGCGTATCCCTCCTGATCACCGACCAGGACCGGTGAAGATAAGACAGCAGGGTAGGGCGCAGGTCCTCCTTGCGTATAGGCCGTCAGATTCTCGGCTGCGCGGGCAGTCAGGGCTATCGCAGTGACCTCGTCCTGCCCGGTTGACCCATATAACAGTTTTACCGGACCATCGCCGAGAATGCGGACCATATGGAATCCACCTTCCGCATACAACTCAGCCGCGCTGTCCGGCACCAATGCTACCGAAGCGGAGTCAGGAGCTGCCCGCAGCAGCAGGCCCTCGTGGGCATCCGTGATGTTGAGCGTGCGACTCCAGATGCCGGGCTCTTCCAGGGCATAAGACTCCAACACGCGGGCCGTACCTACCGTGTAGGCAATCACGCTGCGATCGTCGTACTGATACAGGCCCTTGTAATGGGTCCAGTCACGCGGCAGGGGGCCAAACTGACGGCCATCCACCGCGCGGAACCTTGGATCGACAAACGACCCGGTGGCCGGATGCGCCCAGCCGGGCAGGGGCGGGGTTGCCACATGCAGTCGGCCCTGGATCCGAGGAAATACATTGTGCTGATCATCCAGCAGAATATCCTCCCAGTCAATGAATCCTTCACCGGTCCATATGGCCGCCAGGCGCATCAGGTCATGATCAAAGAGCGCGAACGCGCGGCCTGCCGCAACCCCGCCCGGCCCGCTGTCAAGCCGCAGGGCGATGCCCTTATACGCAAAATTGCGATCCGTAAAGTCCTCATTCGGCAACGGGGCCGGACCGCGCGAAATCCCCTTCGGACCCGCCGTGGAATCGGCAATCTCGTAGGTCCGCATCAGAAACGGACCATAGTCCATCTTCTCCCACGGTCTGCGCCGCTCAGGCGCGGGACCATAACTGTCCCCTTTCGGAAGACCGGCAAGCCAGTCTTCAGTTACCGTGAAATATGCATCAGGATTATGTTCACGGATGAACTCCTCCCGAATAAAGTGGATTACCTGGTATTTTTCCCGCGGGGTCAGATTGATCTGCGGAGGCATCAGCCCCCGGCCCCGGGTAAGTGTCTGATACAGGGCAAACGGATCACCCCCGTGCACGAATGGCTCCACCCAGAACTGCCGCGAGTTGGGGAGCGTGCCTGGCTGTTCCGGGTTGCCGTGGCAGCTGAAGCAGGCCGCCCGATAAATGGCAGTGCCCCGATGGTAAAACTCCTCGCTGTAGTCGGCGATGAGACCCGCATGGTTCAACTGTGACTCAAAGTCGGGCAGATCCGCCTCCGCCAGAATAAATTCGCCGCCTCGAATGGGCTCGGCCTGATTGCAGGATCCCAGACCCAGCATGGCTAACGCAGCAAATACCAGGTAGCGCATGGTTGCAGAGTCAGTCCGACCTGTAGGATACGGTAAGGCGCGCTGCTGCGGCGTTTTCAGGACACACGCACTGTTATGCCGCAGGACTGCAGGAACGCTTTTGCCTCCTCAATAGAGTATGTCCGAAAGTGAAAAATCGATGCTGCCAGCACCGCATGCGCCCGACCGATGACAAAGGCATCCCGCAAATGGTCAAGCGAGCCCGCGCCGCCGGACGCAATCACGGGGATACCCACCAGCGTGTCGAGTGTGGCGAGCAGTTCAAGATCGTACCCGTACCGGGTGCCATCGCGGTCCATGGAGGTCACCAGCAGTTCGCCCGCACCGCGCTCCTGGGCCTCAGCCGCCCACGCCAAGCCATCTATGCCCACCGGACGCCGCCCCCCATGCGTGTACACTTCCCACCGGCCGCTTGATATGCGTTTAACATCAATAGCTACAACCATACATTGGGACCCGAACTCTTCCGCTCCCTGAGTGATCAGCTCAGGATTGCGGATGGCAGCTGAATTGAGTGATACCTTATCCGCACCGGCATGCAGCATCTGCCGGATATCTTCCAGGGTGCGCAGCCCTCCACCGACGGTCAGGGGGATAAAGACCTGATCGGCGGTTTGCCGGACCACATCCCGCATAATTCCGCGGTTGTCATGCGTGGCTGTGATGTCCAGGAACACAAGTTCATCCGCCCCTTCATCATTGTAATGAAACGCCTGCTCCAGCGGATCACCGGCATCAACGAGATCCACGAAATTAACCCCCTTGACCACACGGCCCTGATCCACATCCAGGCACGGGATGATCCGTTTGGCCAGCGACATTACGGCCAGAGGTCCTTGGGATCGATCGCATGCTCATACAAGGCACGTCCCACGACGACCGAGTCGATCCCCAAATTCGTCAGCCTACCCAGGACCGTGACATCGGCCAATGACGCAACGCCTCCACTGGCGGTAATCCTACAATCGGTCAGAGCCTTGCCAAGGCCCCGGTAAGCACTGACGTTCGGCCCCTTCATGGTACCATCCCGCCCAATGTCCGTATAAATAATCCGCCGTACGCCGCGACTTTCCATATTCAGGGCGAGATCCACCGCACTGAGTGCGCTGCCTTGGGTCCATCCCTCCACGCGTACTTCCTGGTCTACGGCATCAATACCCACCGCGACCCGATCAGCGCCGAATGCAGTCACCGCTTTATCAATCAGTTCGGGGTTGCGCACGGCTGCGGTGCCGAGAATGGCCCGACACGCATCATGGTCCAGAACACGTTCAATATCGCCAATCGTGCGAAGACCGCCGCCGATTTGCACCGGAATATCAACGGTCCGGCACATGCGGGCAATCAGCGCTGAGTTGTTGCGCTTCCCCGCGGTCCTTGCGGCATCCAGATCCACGACATGGAGCCATTTGGCACCGAGCTTTTCCCAATGCTGGGCCAGTCGGACCGTGTCTTCCCCGTAGACCGTAACCTGATCATATCGTCCCTGCATGAGGCGGACACATCTGCCGTCCAGCAGATCGATCGCCGGAATAGGTTGAATCATGAGTCTGCCCGTAACGCGACAAAATTACTGAGAATCCGAAGTCCGACGCGATGACTTTTTTCCGGGTGGAACTGCACGCCGAATACGTTCGCCCGCGCCACAATGGACGGGAAGTCGTAGCCGTAGTTCGTGGTCGCCAGTATGTCCGCCTCACGGATTGAAGTCGGGTGGAAAGAATGCACAAAATAGCAGCGGGCATCGTCCGAAAGCCCCTTCAAGAGCGCACTGTCGTAGCGGGGCGTGATCAGATTCCATCCCATATGCGGAATCTTGAGCCTGCGGTCAGCCAATTCGAACGGTACCACCCGTCCAGGCAGCAGGCCCAGCCCCGGGAATGTCCCGCGCTCCAGGCCGGTCTCAAAGAGCATCTGCATCCCAACGCATACGCCCAGGAAGGGCACCCCGCGCTGAGCGGCATCCCGAATGGGCTGCTCCAGATTATGCTGTCGGATGGCCTGAATGCAGGCACCGAACGCGCCTACCCCGGGCAGAATCAGGAGGTCGGCCGCAGCAATATCCTCGGCGAGATCCGTACGCAGGACTGGTGATCCGACATGAATCAGTGCTTTCTCCAGCGATCGAAGATTGCCGATCCCGTAATCAACGACCGTGACCATGCCCCCTAAATCTTGCGGCTCAGTTCACGAGAGCGCCCGGTGGCCGTGGCCACTGCGTTGATGAACATAGTGCGCATCCCGTGTTTTTCCAATTCCGCGATGGCCGCTATGGCGGTGCCGCCCGGCGTGGTGACTTCATCTCTCAGAATCGCCGGGTGTTTTTCGGTGTTGGCAACCAGATGAGCGGCTCCCAGTACGGTTTGGGTGGACAGCTTGAAGGCCGTAGGTCTCGGAAGCCCCTGTTTTACGCCTGCATCCGTCAAAGCCTCAATTAGTGTGTATACGTAGGCCGGACCGCTGCCGGACAGACCCGTGACCGCATCCATCAGGTATTCAGGCACCCTCACCACCGTACCGACTGCCTCAAACATCCGGCGTACAAGCGCCAGGTGATGCTCACCGGCATGTGTGCCGGGGGTAATGGCCGTAGCCCCCTGGCGCACCAGCATGGGCGTATTGGGCATGGTCCGGACGACCGGCAGCCTCGCTTTACCGAAGGCTTCACGAATGCTCTCTGTGGTCAGTCCGGCGAGTACGGAGATAATCAGCGTATCCTCGTTGACATGATCACGGATTTCCTCAATGATCTTTGCCACATTTGCGGGCTTGACCGAAAGGACAATCACGGTGGCATCTGCAGAGGCCGCGACGTTATCGGCATCGGTGTGCACGCCGGGGTACTGGTTGGCGAGTTCGGCCAGCGCCTCCTTGCGGCGCCGTGTGGCATAAACCTGCGTCGCGGCGATATGGCCGCCGTTAATGAGACCGCCGATCAGCGCGCGGCCGATATTGCCGGCACCCAGTACCGCCAGGGTCTGCTGATTCAATGTCATGAGCGAATGTGATTCGGCAAGCTACAGCATGCCCTTAGTAGATGGCATGGCCGCGCTGTCGCGATTGCGCCGTACGGCTGCGCGCAGGGCACGGGCCACCGCCTTGAAAATGGCCTCAATCTTGTGGTGCGTATTGTGGCCGTGAATGATTGAGATATGCAGGGTACAGGCGGCGTGCTCTGCGAAACTGTACCAGAAATGACGCACCAGCTCGGTGGACAGGTCGCCGACAGTCGGACGGTCAAATGTGGCCTCATACTGAAGGGCAAAGCGGCCGGACAGATCCACCACCGCACGTGCCAAGGACTCGTCCATCGGCACGTATGCGTGTCCATATCGTGTGATGTAAGCCTTACCTCCCAATGCCTTGCGCACAGCCATCCCGAGCGTGATGGCGACATCCTCCACCGTGTGATGATCGTCCACATGCAGATCACCGGTGCACTTCACCTCCAGGTCAAACTGCCCGTGCCGGGCAAAGAGATCCAGCATGTGGTCCAGAAAGCCGACCGATGTGTCGTTGGCGTAGGTGCCCGACCCATCCAGTGCCAGTCGCACCGACACGTCCGTCTCCCTGGTCGTGCGGGTGACCGCCGCGTTGCGGACAGGAAATTCGGATTCTGCCATGTCTTCACGCAAAAAATGAAAATTACAAGGCTGCAGCGTCAGGATTGAGTCAAAAAGCAGTGAATACGGCATTGGATCCCGATTTGCTCAGAATTGTATCACGGGGCTGGACTTGAGCGACTCCTGCAATGGCCTACAAACGGACCCTGGTAACTTCGGCGCTGCCGTATGCCAACGGTCCGATCCATCTTGGCCATCTGGCCGGAGCCTATATGCCAGCTGACTTTTATGTCCGTTATCAGCGGCTGAAAGGGCGGGACATCGTATATGTATGCGGGTCTGATGAGTACGGTGTGGCGATTGTGATTCGGGCGATGCAGGAGGGTGTCAAGCCCCAGGACATTATCGATCGCTATCACCCGCTGATCAAAGAGAGTTTTGCCAAAGTAGGCATGAGCTTTGATCACTACAGCCGTACGACCTCCCCGGTGCATGCTGATACGAGTCAGGATTTTTTCCGGCGGTTGGCCGCCCGGGATGACTTCGTTCTCAGGCGTGAGGAGCAGCTGTTTGACCCGAAGGCGGGTGTATTTCTGGCGGACCGGTTTGTGTGCGGAACCTGCCCCAAGTGCAGCTTTGAAGAGGCCTTTGGGGATCAGTGTGAACAGTGCGGCACTTCCCTGAACCCGGCCGACATTCTTAATCCGCGCAGTACGCTGACCGACGCGGTTCCCGAGCACCGGCAGACCACTCACTGGTATCTGCCGCTGGGTCGCTGGCAGCCTGCACTGGAGCAGTACGTTGCCTCTCACCCGGAGTGGAAGCCGAACGTACTGGGTCAGATCGGGTCTTGGTTTGCAGACGGATTGCGCGATCGTGCGATTACGCGGGATGTGCCGTGGGGTATCCCGGTACCGGCAGAATCAGCGGAGGCGGCTGGCGTGGATGCGACGGGTAAGGTGATATATGTGTGGTTTGATGCGCCCATCGGGTACATCTCCGCTACGAGGGAGTGGGCGGAAAAACTGGGTACCCCCGAAAGGTGGGAGATCTATTGGAAAGACGACGAAACGCGACTGATCCACTTTATCGGCAAAGATAACATTGTCTTTCACACGCTGATGTTTCCGGCCATGCTGATGGCCTACGACGAGTATGTGGTGCCCGACAGCGTGCCGGCCAATGAATTTCTGACGATTGAGGGTCGGAAGCTCTCCACAAGCCGGGGTTGGGCGGTCTGGCTGCATGAATATCTGGATGAATTTGAGCCGGATCTGCTGCGGTATGTGTTGGGCACGACCTTCCCGGAGACCAAGGATGCCGATTTCAGCTGGAATGAATTCCAGACGCGCGTAAACAGTGAACTGGCCGATATACTGGGCAATTTTGTCAATAGAGCACTGACATTTGCGGAGCGTGAGTTTGACGGGGCTGTCCCGGAGCTGACGGATCCTTCCGCCGAAGATCGTGCCGCGCTTGAAACGCTGGCAGGATTCCCGGACCGGATCGCAAGGTCCTACGAGCGATTCCGATTCCGGGAGGCCGTAGCGGAGACGATGAATCTGGCCCGTCTCGGCAATAAGTACTTCAATGACACCGCACCGTGGAAGACGCGTAAATCCGACCGCATCGCGTGCGGCAACACTGTTCATGTCAGTCTGCAGATTTGTGCCGGTCTGTCCGTGCTGATGGAGCCGGTGCTTCCGTTCACGGCCGCCCGCCTGCGGGCCATGCTCCGGCTGACCGGTGTGCGCCCAAGTACGCCCGGCCCATCGGATTCGTCAGCAGTGGGTTGGGACGAGGCTGGCAGCAGTCTGCTCACCGCGGGGCATGCGTTGGGCAGGCGGGAGATTCTGTTTTCCAAGATCAGCAATCAAATGATTCAAAAACAGGTTACCCGGCTTGAGTCTGCCGGGCAGGAGGCTGAGCTGCCGTATGCTGAGCTCAAGAAGACCATTCAGTATGATGACTTCGCCCGCTTGGATCTGCGCACCGGGCATGTACTGAGTGCGGAACGAATCACCAAGTCCCGCAAGCTGCTTCGTCTGCGGGTAGATATCGGATCTGAAACGCGTCAGATCCTGGCTGGTGTGGCGGAGCATTTTGAGCCATGTACCCTTGTGGGTTGCCGGGTGGTGGTGGTAGCCAATCTGGCCCCCCGCAAGATGATGGGTCTGGAAAGCCAGGGCATGCTGTTGATGGCTGAGGATCGTGCCGGACAGTTAGCGTTGGTTACAGCTGACAGCGAGTCGGGCGCGGTGGTACGGTAGTTTACCTTAGCTTCGTGCAGGCACTGATTGCTGGAAGCAGGCAGCTGTGTCCGTGGACATCCTATGGTGTTGGTGTGCTGGATGTTCAGATGGATAGTGGCCACCTGATGAGATTCAAAGTGGCCACCCGGGCGGCGAATGCGGCCCTCACCGTGTCGCATTCGCCAGTTTCGTAAGCGTATGGTGAAGTTCATCTTGGCGGGAATCTCAGGAGATCGGTTTTTTCCTGCGTAGTTGAGCACGCCGGGATTTACGGGGGCCGGGATGTGTCTGCTGCTCAAGTTGTACGCGAACCGGATGCAGTCCGCGTCGACCAACTTTGACGGGATTCGGCATTTGCGACCCATTCTTGGGGATAAATGGGCCGTTAAGGGCCTATTTGGTCACAACAGATTCTCTGACCAGAATCCGGGTGAAATATTGGGGTTCAGGTGGGACCGGATGCAGTCCAAGTGCCAGATCGATATCGCGCTGAGGAGGCCTTTGTGGAGATCATCCCGAGCGGGGGACAGGCTCCCGCGGAAATTCTGTCAGCTGTGAACGATCAAACGCCCACATCCGATTCGGATTATGGGGTGGCTTCTGAGCTGGATGCAGTCCTGACGAAATCCCCGCGTGACTAATTCAACACGATCCAGATTATCGTGGAATCACGACATCTTGCCTGCCTCTTTAACCCCGCACACGGCAGCAGCAGCACAGTTACACCGCCGCAGATGATACCCGCATGGACTCACGATCCTGTCACGCCAGCTCACCGCTGTCTCTCCCGATGCTCAGGAGGCACATATTGATATGTGTCCAGCGTACCCGCCAGCGCATCAGCCAGGATTTCCTGCAGCCAGCTCTGGCCATACGCTATATCCCGCCTGGTTAGATCGTCTTCGCTTCCGACAGATTCCTGCGCCATCTGGAGCAGTTCCTCATCGTGGAGCGACGCGGCCAGCTCTATGGCTGCTTTCATTGTGTGTGCTAATTCGTGCGAGGGTTCCAGCTCAATTCCCTGGATGTACTTAGCAGCCATTTGCTTCAGTTGCTCTATCTCTGATTTGCTGAATGAATTCAGCCCCCAATTGTCCACCATCAGGCGGAATGTCTTCAAGGCACCTGCGAGTGCATCTGCCGTAATGCCCGATTGCGGTGTTGCGGCAAAAGCCATGACAGGCTTAACGGTCGCTCGGCTAAAGTTAATCATGAGTTCCCGCCACCGGTTTCCGCAGCAAAGCTACGGCAGCAGCACCCCAACCGGATCATTCAATTGCCGTACCTGCCGGGCCATATGCAATGCATACTCGGCGCTCCCGTGAGTTTGATAGGCAAACAGGGCCCCACCCAGGAGCCGCTGCCGGGCCCGTTCGTTTTCGTTTGCCAGAGCCTCAATGAGTGCGGCCTTTACATCTGATGTACGCTGATCCTCCGGCAGCCGAATGTAGCCCTCCAAACCGAGAAAACTCGTGGACTGATCGGCACTGGTCAAATGCCTCACTATTTCGTCAGGCGCTGTCGGCCACGGGTGCTGGGCACTGGCATTGAAGATCGGGAGGAGGCCAATGAGATAGGCGCAAGCGTGTCGGGTGTACATGGTCCGAATCCACCTTATTTGTCTATAAGTGACAGTCCTCGTACTTGCCCCACGGCAACGCGTCACAATTCAATTAGTCCTTCGCTAACTCCGTCAACTTTGTGAAGTAGGTTTGTCGTCTTGTGAAGTGCGAAACGCAACACCCCTGAAACTGGCATTTGGGGTGCCGACGGATAAAGAATTCGTGAAGGGGTGGCGTTCGG
>JAPPNA010000129.1 GCA_028873925.1 Bacteroidota bacterium
CCTGAATGCCGCCCCTATCCGGCCCAGTACCTATTTTTCTGGCAAGCACTAAGTCATGAGACCAGTCGGTGCGCTGAAAAATGCAAATCTTCAGTCAGGAATGGGTAACTACCTGAAGCAGTGCGCACCGCTGCCAAACATGAAAGGAGGCTGGTCCTGCCAACGGCCGAATACCCCGTCCAGCCCCCGTATTGGACCGGACCATACGAATTCCTCGGCTGGCCGTCCGCATATGCACAGACCCGAGGCAGTGATAATGAGATCTCGGGAAAAAATTTGAGTAGAGGTGCGAAGTACGCTTTATTCTTTTAAAGTGACGTAGGACTGGCGATTGCGGTGTTTGGTGATGGAGCGGTTCGCAGTTTTCTCACCACATCGCGTGAACTGATGAGAGTTTCTAATGCAGGTCGCCTGTGTGCCCACAAGACGTGAGACACGGTTAGACACTAGTTTGTGTAGCAGGGGTGGGGGAAGGACGGCGGTTTTGGCCGGATTGGCCCACACCGACGGATCTGAAGCGGTCCCGGATGGCGAATTGTGGGAAGACTGGTTTGATGTATACAATTATGACCAAGAGGCACATTCATGCGTTTGTGCGTGAGAACGAATGTGGAGAGGAAACGATGGCCACCCTTATACCGTAGCAGAGGCGACGGATCTGACTTGCGACTATGGGGGTGTTGATCCGTAGCTCTAGTCTGGACGCTCCGCATTCCGCATGGTCTGTGGGCAACAGCATGTCCGGCCTAATGTCGGATGCGTGCGCGGCTACGGCTACAAGCGTACAGGGCGCGGGATGGTTGGGCCTGCTGGTCTGCCTTGTGGTGTCCGGGATCCTGCTGGGATGCGGGCCGCGGGCCGCGTTCCGTTGAGGAGACCGAAGTGGTCGTTCAATCATCCGAGCTGGTTCCGTTTGAAGAGCTGTTTAAGTTTGAGGATTCGCTCGTACTGGATCCGTCTGTAATCGTGGGACGGATCTGGTTTATGGATACGGACACGGCTGGAAACCTGCTGATAACGGATCTGGCTCACCTGTTCACGCCCGCCGGTGACCATACGGCTTCCTTCAGCATGGACGCATGCTTTCCCACTGATACGGGGCTTGATGTATGGACAGCGCAGTTTGCTGGCGATAATCGGGTCATACTGGCCGAACTGGGCGATGCCGTGGTATTGTTTGATCGCTCGGGTGAATGCCTGGCGGCCAAGCGGCTGGCCGCGAAGTTCCTGTCGTTTTGCACGGCGGGTGATTCCGTCTTTGTATTCCGGGGACTTAAGGGATTGACAAAATCCGTAATGGATGTCTATTCATTGGGCTTGGGATTTGGGCGGGAGATAAACCTGGCACTCCCGGAGCTTACCCGACTCAATCTAAACTACCACGGGGTTGCGGGGCGGGACCTGGCTTGTTTTGACCGCGGGCCATGGTACAAATACCACGAAGAGATGGATGCCAGACCGGTCTATGTGCGGGGTCGAGTGACCAAGGCGCTGCCTGATTTTTTCGTTCAGCGGGACGAGGATCTGCGTGCGGATATAGAATTCCGCGATAGGAGTAGAGTGTTAAACGCCTTTCCAACGCCTGGGGGGCTTTATGCGCTGGACAAGGATTCTCGCATGGGGACCTTCTCCCCCATTAGCGATGAGTTTCGCCTGGAGAACATGGAAGGGAGATACCCAGTCGGACTGAGTATTGTCAGCAACAGCGGCAGGTTCAGGAGCATAAGTACTGTGCCTTATCGGGCTCCTAAGACAGCGCGGCACGGCTATGTGTATTTCCTAGGCGATCATGCGCCAATGGATAACGGAGAGGTGGGCAACCCGGTTGTGATACGACACAGATTCAAGGCTCCTGTTGATGATTAATTCCGTTCGTACCATGTCGTGAGTCGCGGAGCCGTTTGCGGTGACACGGCTCCTGGCGTTGAACTTCCTGCCGGGGTGTGGATCGCCGGAAGTGGCGCGCCATGAGACGGATCAGCATGCTGAATCGCGGCTGGTGGAGTGCACGATATCGGAGGTATCTTTGGTGGAAGCTCAGAGTCGGGCACCGATTGTGAAGCAGGGCATTGTGCTACCGGAAACGGCGGTGGTAGTGCTGATGGGGGCCATCGGTTGTGCAGGTAACCAAATGCACATGCTTCAACACTGGTCACGGCAAACTCGTATTCCCGTGCTGACCATTTATACTGGCGATATAATGAGCAGAGCAGCTGCCTCGCATGAATCGTTGGTCCTCAGGAGAGTAAGTCAGGCGGCAATCCCGTTCCTAGTGTCCGCTGATTACTCTTTAAGTCCGCGTGCGATGGGCGCTTCTGCGTCGCAGGCAGTTCGGGTTGAGTTTGGGGTGATCACCTAAGTGCTTGAAATTTTGCCTGATTTTCCCGCGTTAACTCGGCCATAGTCTGCGTAAGGGGGCACTTCGAGCGGGGTGGAATTCTCTGGAACGAAGGTATCGCCCAAGAACAGTCGGTAAGGGAATCAGGATTGGGCTGGTCGATCTGGACAGGCCGCGTATTCTTCGCCGGGCAAAGGCCGGCAGCCTGTTCTGACTGATACTAAATCCTGCGATTTCTCCTGGGGCATTAGGTGCCAACTGCGGTGGCCCACCAACCGGTGAACCCGATTCACCGGGTACGGAATTGGGGGCGCACGACTCGTTGCATAATCCTCAGCGCCCGGTCAATGTCGGTAATTGCAATGTCGCGGTGCGTTACGGCCCGAAGAGTGTGCGGGCCAAGCGGCACCATGGCGACCCCATCGCTGCGTAAAGATTCCAGCAGTGGCAGGGCATCCAAGGGGGCAATATCGATCAGCACGATATTGCTTTCCGGCGGATCTGTGCGGAGACCCTTGATGGCGCGCAGCCCTTCAGCGAGTTGCCGGGCTTTCTTGTGGTCTTCGCCCAGATTATTGCGGTGATGCCGAAGCGCATACAGGCCTGCCGCTGCGAGAAGTCCTACCTGTCGCATTCCGCCTCCGAGTACCTTTCGGCGATGGTGCGCCGCCTCCACCGCCTCCTTGGATCCGGCAAAGACAGATCCCACAGGAGCCCCCAAGCCCTTGGACAAACATACCGTAACCGTGTCAAACAACTCGGCATACTGTCGCTCAGGAATCCCGGACGCGGCCGTTGCATTCCACAGACGCGCGCCATCCAGATGAAGTGCTAAGCCGTGTGCGCGGGCCGTACTTGTCAGTTCCTGCAGGCGATCCAGCGGATATACCACGCCACCTGCCTTGTTGAGCGTATTCTCCAGGCACAACAGGCGCGAAGCGGATTCCCAGTAGTATCCGTGCCGGACGGCACCGGCTAGTTGCTCGCAGGTGATCAGTCCGCGCTCACCATCCAAGACGTGCAGTACGACCCCGCTGAGGCTTCCTGCCGCGCCGGATTCATAATTAAAAATGTGGCAGGACCGCTCAACAATGACCTCATCTCCAGGCCGGGTGTGAACATGAATGCCCAGTTGGTTGCCCATCATGCCTGACGGGATATACAGGGCGGATTCCATGCCCAGGATCCCGGCTACTTCCTCCTGCAGACGAGTAACTGTTGGATCTTCTCCAAACACATCGTCTCCGACCTCGGCGTTATACATCGCGCGGCGCATGCCTTCGTCGGGACGTGTGACGGTGTCGCTGCGCAGGTCAATCATGACGGATTCCCCAGGCTACAGGTTCTGATGCGAGTCCTGGCATTCGGACAAGGCCGGGTGTGTTGTGACGCGCGACGCAACGGCAGCGGGCAGAGCCCTACCCGCGGAATGATTCGCAGTGTCTGAATGTTGTTCGACCATTTTCCGAGGTCTGAGCAGTCCATGGCGGTCGTCCGCGAAAAGCTGTCGGGCCGCCCTATGCACCCTCTCGACTGATCTCAAGTATCTCCATGAAGATCTGTCCCGCCGGAGCGTCAATTACGGCCTGTTCCCCCACACTTCGTCCCAGCAGCCCCTTACCAATGGGGCTCGTGATGGAAATCAGGCCCCGCGACAGATCGGCCTCCGGGGCGGAAACCAGCTTGAAGAAGTGTTCGGAATCAGTCTTGAGGTTGCGTACCCGCACGGTTGACAGAATGTAAGCCTTGGTGTGATCCACCTTTTGCTCATCCAGGACGCGGGCATCGCCTAGGGTGGCTTCCATCTGGGCAATTCGGGCCTCCAACTTGCCCTGCGCGTCTTTGGCCGCATCGTATTCGGCGTTCTCAGACAGATCACCGTGCGCTCTCGCGTCGGCTATATCCTGCGAAATCTTCGGGCGTTGTACAGTCCGCGCGTGATGTAGATCTTCCCGGAGCTTCTTAATCGCTTCGGGTGTCATGTAAACAGGCATGTTCGTGTAAGTTGATGATCAGAGTAGACGGATGTAGTCCCCGAAGGGTGCGGATAGGACCTCCCAGGCGGATGAGGACCTAGTGAATGTGTACCACACAGATGGTCCATCGCAAGTCATTCAGATGGCAATTTGAATTGTGAAGCTGGTACCGGGCCGCTTCATCCGAGCAGGCAGCCCGCCTTTGCAACGGAATGGTTGTGTGCAGATGGGGGCGTGCCCTATGTCGCCAGGCCGCAAGCGCTCCAGGTGACATTCGTGGGTGGGAGAATACCCGGTTGACAAGCTATCCGGAAAGTGAGGGCAAACGCCGC
This sequence comes from Bacteroidota bacterium, assembly GCA_028873925.1. Lineage (GTDB taxonomy): Bacteria > Bacteroidota > Rhodothermia > Rhodothermales > Bin80 > JAPPNA01. Next base: position 4,647 of record JAPPNA010000129.1, read on the forward strand.
TGACTCGTAACGCGAAACGTTGACTGTTCTACCGCACCCGGGCCCCGGTGCCAGGCGCGAGCACGCCACCGGAAGCTGCGAAGTTGAAGACGCGCTACCGATCGAATTGTGTAGGGTCATTCTTAAATCTGATGATTGCGGCTTATGCGGTGGTGGCTGATTCCCAAGCCGAAGCAGTCATGATGTTGGCAGACTGGCCATTCCGGCAGGTGGAGTGCATGTGTGTACGCAAATCTACCAGCCTACCCGGCGGGTCCGGTGCCGCGGGGTGCGCTCCTCTTGCGCCTGGATTGGCTGGGTGCTGACCGTGTCTGCTACAATCCTTCGACCAGCCCAAAAGGCACCGCTCCAGTAGCTGTCGTCCAGCCGCACGATCGATACATCCGATTCCGGCCAGGAATGAATGAATTCGCGGCTGCCCAAATATATCCCGACATGGCGCGGCCTGTTGGTCGGTCTAAAGAACACAATATCTCCGGCAAGAAGATCCTGCTGCCGGATCTCCTCTCCGACCCCAAGTTGCCGTGTGGTGCTGCGGGGCAATTCCACCCCCAGCACATCTCCGGCCAGAATCTGCACCAGAGCCGGAGCATCCACACCCGCACGCGAATCACCACCCTCGAGGTACGGCACCCCTACCCACTCCTGGGCCCGGCTGCGCAGGAGGGGCTCAAGATCGGCCGCCCGTGCCACGGATGAGCCGGACTCGACGGCCATTTGGCTATTCCCCGTGCTGAGTGATTGTCCGGCCGAACAGCCGGATAGCAACAGCAGGGCAGCACCAAGAATCCTCATGGGTATCGGCTCACACGCAGCAGGTAAGTTACGCATTAAACAAGTTAGGGCCGACTATCGGATCCATGGGTCGGACTGCCGGGTATAAAGGGGCAAATAACCGAGCTAATAGCCATGCCTTACCCGGAACAGATGGTCCAGCCGATGCGGGAGGAATTGACCCGCCTTGGTGTTCAGGAGCTGCGCAAAGCAGAAGATGTGGACGCGGCATTTGACATGACTGCCGACGAGACGATGCTGCTGGTGGTCAATTCCGTGTGCGGCTGTGCAGCCGGCATGGCCCGACCGGCGGTAAGCCTGGCCCTGCAGCACGAAACCCGGCCCGACAGCGCGACCACCGTGTTTGCCGGGCAGGACCTTGAAGCCACGGCCCGGGCACGCGAATTCATGGCCGGCATTCCTCCTTCGTCGCCGTTTATGGCGCTGATCCGGGGCGGAGATGTGGTCTATGTCATCGAACGCCGCCATATTGAAGGCAGGTCCGCATCCGCCATTGCAATGAATCTGGTGCAGGCATTTGACCGCTATTGCGGCACCGACGTGGAGTTGTCAGATGGCCCGGAAAGCCCTGAAGACTTAGGCGTACCGTCCACCCGTTGGTGGTCTTGACGGTCAGAAACGGTAGAACTTTTCGCGCCAGATCACCAGGGCAGCGTAAAGGGTCCCGCCGCAGATCATTGCGATAGTCGTCACCCAAGGCTGCTGCCAAATGAGAGCAACGCCGATAAGCCCGAGTCCAGGCAGGCTCAGAATCACAAAATCCCAATAAGCGCGAAGCGCGCCTGTGGCCCGAACGCGCGCCAGGTAGAGCAGCGTTACCAGTTGCACGACCCTCGCGCCTAGGCCGGTCAGACCGGTGGCCACCAGCATGGTGTCCATATTGCCGCTCCGGCCTCCCAGTATCAGCGCTGTTGAAAGTGCTATGAGCATCAGAAGGCCCAACGCAAAATCCAGGCGCTGATTTTCGGTGACATCAAAAACACGGGTTAGCGGTGAAACCACGGCGCTCAGAAAGAGCCAGCCGCCGATATAACGGACATACTGGCCGGACGCGCGAAACTCGGAACCCAGCCAGATCTCAAAACAGTCCGGCCCCCCGAGCAGCAGGGCAAGGAGCGGGAACGTTATGACCATGATCAGGTGTCGATGAACCATCGTGGTTACCTGACCAAGGTTACCCTTAAGATGGGCCTCAGCCGCGTTTACAAAAAACGCATGGGCTACGGAGCGGCTTATAAAGCCCATGGGAACAGTGATGGCAGCAAACGCTTGGGCGTATAATCCAAGTTGTACCTTCGTGTCCAGGACTATAAATACGGGGATCAGGAAGAGCGGCAGGGTGGCAACCAAGGTGGAGATTGCGGCCGCCGGTGTTGAATACAGCGCAAACCTGCGGTAGCGACGGGCAGCTGCCTTTATCCGGTGCCACCGGCAAGACTGCACCATCACACGCAAATGTCGCCGGAACACTATGGTAACCGCAGCGGTTGTGGCGACCAGATGGCCTAACACAAAGCCGCCGATATGTCCAGCTTCATTTGCATTGAAAGGAGGTGCACCTACCAGGACACGCGTCCCCGTCATGGCGGATGTCAATGTGATATGAACGGCGGATATTCTGCGAAAGGCCCGCTTTCGGACCAGCCAGAATTCCGCCACCTTCCCGGTCCTCATCAGAAGCAGGGCAACCGGCACCCATACCAGATAGGGGGCAATCCCCGGAAGTCGGATAAATGCGGCAATTTCATGGCGCCAGAGTGCGCCTATTGCCGTCAGCAGGACCGTACAGACCAGCACCAACATTGACACCCAAACCAATACGGCCGCATCTTTGTCCTTTTCCGGCAGCATCAGCGCATCCTCGTAGCGCAGGGAGGCTACCGCAGCCACGGCGGCAACGACTTGGACAAAGTACTTCCCGATACCGATTTCCTCCGGCAGGTACAACCGCGTGATCACGCCCTGCGCGAAATACGCTATGATAAAGACAACTCCCGCTCCCGACAGCAATGTTAGTAGCGGTCCTCGGAATCCAGTATTGGAAAACACCCGGTCAAGGAATTTCATTGGCGCGGTACCACAGCCCAAACAGCCAGATCTCCGGCCGCGTATACCATTTCAAAGCCATCTGGAGCCTCTTTATGCGGGCGGACGATATACTGAAAATCGTACCGCTCGGCCAGCCTGTGCACCTCATCATCCGTTAGCGCCAGGAAACCCCCGTCCAGCACCGGCATGATCGCCAGCCCCCCGCGCTTCGGCGGGTCTATGGGTGCCACGTCAAGCAGCCGGCGGAACCACTCGGCCATTTCCGGTGGATGGAACGGGATGGCCTTGAAATTGACGACGATGGCCCGGTGCGACTTGGACCGAAAACCCGCCCACTGGGGCAGGACCGCAAACAGCGCATCCTTATCCGTGGAGGTGCGGGCCCAGTCGGCAATCTGCTCTTCGGCCGGGCTGTCTCCGGTTACCGGGCCAGGTCGCAGCCCCAGGGCATCGGGGCTGACGAGCACTAGTGTGGCCACCAGCAGCAGCGTCGCGCCCAGGACATAATGTCCGTGATTGAAGAAGGCCTCCACATGGTGCCGGGCTGCGGCAAGAATCAGTGCCGCCGCTCCGTTCGCCACGCAGATAATCAGCAGCACCTTGGCGATTACCGTGAGTTTGAACAGCTGCAGCTTCATCACAAAATCGACCGGCCACACTTCCGTCAGCAGCAGACTTGCCAGGCAGAGGCCAGCAATCAGCAGCAGCAGTCGTTTCACCATGGGTTTATGGGCTTCGGGCAGCTGACTGAAGTACACCAGCCCCACCGCGAGCAGCAGCATAAATCCCAGCGCCGAAATGACCGTAAATGAGGTGAACAGGTAGTGGTGAGGGGCCCGGAATTCCGCCAGTACATAGAAGAGCGAATACCCGTCTGCGGGCGTGTTGCCGGTGAGCTGCAGCCATACCAGGGGGCCGAGTGCAGGTAACGCGCAGGCGGTGTACACGCCGACCAGGGTCCATAGTCGGCGATTGATGATCCCGCGGCGCCACATAAGCAGTAGACCCAGAAGCAGCGCAGGCTGCAGTCCGACGAGTGCCTGCATCCAAGTTGCTGCTCCTAGGCAAACCGCACATTGCAGCATGCGGCCGCGCACAAAAAAGATAAGTCCCCACAACGCGAACGGCCAGGCGGCCACGCTGGGGGTGAGTATCCAAGTGACCAAATCGTTGCCGCCAAGCGTGAACTTAGGTGAGAAGATCAGGGCCAGCAGCACGGCAACGGCAGCGGCTAGGCGTTCCCGGGTCAGCTGCAGGCTCAGTGAATACAGTGCACTGGCGGTACCCCACCAGGAAAGACAGTACAGGATGGCAAACGTAGCTTCCGGCCCAATAAGCCGCGCAGGCAGCCAAGTCATCCACACAAACAGCGTGCGCGGACCGAACTGGGCAGTCTGAATGCCGACCAGCCAGTCGTTGGCAAACAGGGTCGGGTCCAACAAATGGAGCAGATAGGGCACGACTTCTTCCTGATCGCTGACAGCGAAGTCGTAACCGCGCCAAACCAGGTAGATCGTTAAGGTCAGCAGCGTCAAGAACAGCGGTGGGCGCATCCCCATGCCCGTAAGCTGGCGCGGCCAATTCCTGGCTAAATGCCGCATACTGTGGCAGTATTTGCCAGAATTGCCTTTACTGCATTACGGGACGGACGGGGTCAAGGGGCAGGGGGACCCCTGCGCAAACCCAATCAGCAATCGGAGTCAGCCCCGACTTCTGAATAATCACAGTGCCTGTGGTTTCGGGCAATTGCTGGCCTTCTGACACATAGGTAACCACCAGGACTTGCGATGTACCCGCGATATATTCATTCCACATTCCGGTACCCAACCCCCACAGTCTACGCCCGGTCATGGTTTCATCAAAACTCTGGCCAAATGAGCGTGGCCGCGTGATGGATCCCGGTCGATTGACACCCAAACAGCAGAAAACGAGGCCCCTATTTCTGCAGCGCGATGCTGCGATGCCAGCTTAGCACGCTCTATGACATCGGGCAGCTCAGGATCATTGGTAAATCCACAGGTAGATGATCCGATATAGATGAACTCGTGTTCACTGGGAGAAATGAAAGTTGGCCGGTACAGATCGGGTGTTGAGCGGGAAGGGAGTGAAACGCTAATTGTTGGCACAGGTACAACTCCGAAATAGCCCGCAATCCCGGCCGCGATCAGGACCAGAGCCATTGGCGCGTGTCTAATGATTCGTTTGCGCAGATTTTTCCGTAATCCTTGCATTATGGGGGCTAAATATAGGGATAAATTCCCAGCTGGGTGAACGAGGTCTGAATTGACGCAACCATATTCTGGCCAACCAGCCCCATCATAAGCGGTTCTGAAATCCTGGAGGAATACCCTCCGGCGTAGGCTCCAGCACCGGAATCGGCATGGATCCGATTAAGGTGTGGGTACTCCAGCCGACGTTCGCCACCCACTGCACCGTAGGTCACCAGGAAGGACTTGGGATCGGGAGTTGAAAGGAACCTCGGGGGGCCGGTTCTGCTTGGCGCGCCTAACAACCCAATTGACGGACTGTCCTCGTCGGTGAATGTCTGGTCTACAGGCCCTATATCAGCATCGGCGAGTTTAACGCGCCAACGCTCAATGCCCGAATCCGAATAACCGGCAATTATCGGGCTTAAGGCATGCCGATAGGCAATGGTGTTATGCGTTGAATTACAGGTCAGGCTGCCTCTTTCAGAGAGAGCACTTCGGATGAATGGATCAGGATCACGGTAGGGATCGCCAATTGACAGGATATGCTCGCCTGTCAGCGTGAATTTGTGAATAACGCCCGCAGCCCCTCAGAATACCCTACCGTGTACACATGACCGCGCATGGCGCACAGATCACCATTAAGAATCCGTGGAATCGTGATAGTCCTTTTGTGAGTCCAAGCACCCTCCTCCTGGCGGAAGACCAAAATATGAAGGGGTAATCCCGCCACGACGAGCGTGGACTCCCAATCAGTCTCACTGATGGCGACCTTATCGGCAGCAGGAAATTCACCCGGCCCCTGTCCTCTTCTACCAAATGACCGACAATAAACTGCCGTGGAAATCATACTCCCGAACATGCCCATAGATGAAGTCCACACAGTTCAGGCCGCTGCGGCCAACTTCCAGGTCGTTTAACTGTCCGATCATCTTGAGAGGTTGACCCTCTTCAACGCCGACTCGACACCGCCGCTTCAGACTAGGAGATCAGTCCTGTCAGCGGGTGGTGCCGCAAATGGAAGTACAGTGCCAGTTGTGGCCCGAATCGGCGCTTAAACTCGGCTATGGAGGGCGTGTTTGCCCCAACCAGATCAAATTGGTCAAAGCCGGACGACTGTAGCACCCCAAGTACATGCCCGATAAGGACCGTCATGGCCGCTCCCGGCTGGCTGCCGCTGATCCAGTAATGCGCTGCGCTGCCCCCGCACAGGACCACAATGCCCGCCTTAGGTGCACCCTCCTCAAGCGCCACAAAAATCCGCGTCATGGACTTAAGCTGCCGGACCATCTGCAGCAGGGCCGCGGGGCCGCCCGGAAGCCTGCGGCCGTGACGGGCGTAGCTCTGTTCACATAAGACGATCACCTCCCTGGCCAGATCCGCAGATTCCCGACACTCATATCGGGACTTCCGGGTTCGGTACAGGCGGCGCGCAGCGGTTGACCAGGTGTCAGGAGCCAGTGCAGCAGGCAGCAGGTAGGTGTACAACGGGGATACCTGCCAGTTGCGCCATCCTGCCGGCCGCGGATCCTCCAGGCGGCATAGCAGGTCCGCGCGCCTGTAGGCCCGCTCAATGGATTCAAGGATCTTCTCCAGCGGACCGGTGCGCGCGTGAACGTCGCTTTCAGCGACAAAGTCGGGCAGAATCAGGGCGGAGTACTGGGTAAACGGCGGCAGTACGGCCCGCCTGAGCAGCCCGCGGCCCCGCTCAAGAATCAGTGCCCCTGCATCGGGTATGGGGAGATGAATCCGCCCGCGCAGCCGGTAAGCGTGTGCCGCGGCATCCGCGAAGGTTAGCGACGAAAAAGGGGTGGCCCGGCCGGCAGACCGGTGAAGCGCGGCATACCGGGATCGCGCGCCGGGGTCGCTGAGATCGTAAATGCCCGCCAACTTGAATTGCCTAAAGGATGTACTGACTCAGGTCCCGATTCTCAACGATGCTGCTGAGTCTGGCATCAATCGCATCGGCATCCATGTTGACTGCCCTTACATCGCTCGTGCCGGCTTCAAAAAGCAGATCATCCAGCAGGGTGGTCATGATCGTATGCAGGCGTCGCGCCCCAATGTTTTCCACGTCAGCATTGACTCGAGCGGCGCATCGGGCAATGGCCCGCACAGCCGCGTCCGTGAAGGTAAGCGTTACCCCCTCGGCCATCAAAAGAGCCTGATACTGCTTCAGCAGCGCATTGCGGGGCCGGATCAGAATCAGATAGAAGTCCTCCTCTGTGAGGCTCCGTAATTCCACCCGGATCGGGAATCGCCCCTGGAGCTCCGGAATAAAGTCACTCGGCTTGGAAAGATGAAACGCGCCGCTGGCCATAAATAGAATATGGTCGGTGCGCACCATCCCGTACTTGGTTGTAACCGTGGCACCTTCAACAATCGGCAGCAGGTCCCGCTGCACGCCCTCACGCGAGACATCCGCCCCATGACTGCCATGCGTACTGCGGCTGACCACTTTGTCAATTTCGTCAATAAACACGATCCCGGATTCTTCAACCCGGCGGACAGCCTCCCGGGTAACGCGATCCATGTCAATCAGTTTGCCCGTTTCCTCCTTGGTGAGCAGCTCCCGGGCCTCCTTGATCGGGAGCCGCCGCTTTCGGCGCTTCGGGCCGCCGATATTGCCCAGCATATCCTGCAGGTTCATTCCCATTTCCTCCAGCCCCATCGGTCCGAACACCTGGAGCATGGGGGAGTGGTCCGACGACACTTCAATGTCAACTTCCCGCTCGTCCAGGGCCCCCGTGCTTAGGCGCTCCCGAAAGGATTTGCGGGAAGGGCTTTCGGGCTGCTCGTCCCCCGGCAGCAAATCGGGTGGTTGGGGAGGCCGCGGCAGCAGGATGTCCAGTATCCGCTCATTGGCATGCTCGCGCGCCCGTTGGTGCACTTCGGACTCATATTCCTCACGCACGATGTTGACGGCGCGATCAGCCAGGTCGCGGATCATGCTTTCCACATCACGCCCGACATAGCCGACCTCCGTGAATTTGGTGGCCTCAACCTTTATGAACGGGGCACCGGCCAGACGGGCCAGACGACGGGCAATCTCCGTTTTGCCAACCCCGGTCGGCCCGATCAGGATGATGTTGCTGGGGAGAATCTCCTCCTGCATCTCCGGCGGTGCCTGCTGGCGGCGCCAGCGGTTACGCAACGCAATCGCTACGGTACGTTTCGCATCCCGCTGCCCGATTACGTAATTGTCCAGCTCCGAGACAATTTCGGGCGGCGTCAGATCATTACGCATACTCCGGATCAGTGCTGATGGCCCAACCTGCGGATGACATGCTCCCGGGCCGCATCGGGAGGACCATAGGTCGGGGATGATGCGGCTCCGTGAGGCACCCGGCCTTCATGATACCCCTCACGACCGCTTTCGGGCTCGTCGGATTGAATCTCAGCCACATTCGGGTGGTCGGAATCCAGGATCATGACCGTGAAATCATAGGGATAGCCGCTGCGCCTTTCGAGCCAGACCGCCCCGGCCTCCTCCAGTCCGTTAATGAGCTGTTTCGGATCGTGCCGGTCACCCATGACCTCGGAGAGCTTCCGCAGCAGGGGGGTCAGAAAGATGTCATTGTACTGACCGAAGTGCTCTTCCGTCATCTCAAGCGCCTGGAGCAGGACCGGGTCGGTGATCAGCTTGTATTCAACGGGTTCTGACCGGTCGGCAGGCAGACCGGGTACAGGTTCGGAAGCAGGGGGGCGCATGGCACCATAACCGCTCTTAGCATAGGTGCGCAGAACATCGTGACCGCTGACGTAGCACCGATTGAGTGCGTGGGGCTCCGCAAATTCGGGAAGCCGAAACGCCAGAATCACCACCTCTATGCCCTTATGCTGGGCGTAGGTGGCCAGCGGCAGGTACGCGCGGTCGGCAGTCAGGACCACCAAGAGATCCACAGGGTCCTGTGACTGAATGATATCTACCGCCTCCACGCAAAGCTGGATTTCCGCTGCGTTCTTCTGAATGCCGCCGGGTACGTAATGGGGCTCTACTCCGTTGAGGTAGAGTCTGCGCTGGATTTCACGACCCTGACTGGGCAGCAGGGAGAAATCCGCGATGGCGGCAAAGGAGGTCGACTTCACATTCCGCTTTGCACGGAGGAATTTCTTTGAGGCCACCGTGAGGTCATTGATCGCCTCGTCAGGCGGGCGGCGCAGCCCGCTTTTCTCCGCGAAATACGTGTATAGATTCTCGTAATCAATCAGAATTGCGGCCTGATCAGCAGGGGCCGACTCAATACTAAGGCCGGGATTACTGTTCTGGAGGTCTTTATTCATGGTGGGCTTCTCAAAAGAGAACCGATTTATTCCTTCACAGCCGCGCATGCGGCATCAATTTCAAGAATCGTCGTGTGGTGATTGGTATAAATGCAGATGTCCGCTGCAATGTTCAGGGCGCGGGCCACGGTTTCACGGGCCGTCAGCTCCGGGGCATGCTTCATCAGCGCTCTTGCCGCGGCCAGTGCGTAGACACCGCCGGATCCGATGGCGACAATCTGGTCGTCGGGTTCAATTATGTCGCCGCTGCCACTGACCAGCAGCAGCCGGTCCGAAGCTCCTACAATCAGGAGCGCCTCCAAGCGACGAAGAAATCGATCCGTTCGCCAGTCCTTGGCCAATTCAACGGCCGCGCGCGTGACATTTCCTCCGTACTGCTGCAGCTTTTCCTCAAATCGTTCAAACAGCGTGAAGGCATCAGCGGTGGATCCCGCAAAGCCAGCCAGGATGGTGCCGTTGAAGAGTTTGCGAACCTTCTGCGCGGAATGCTTGACCACCGTATCGCCCAAGGTGGCCTGTCCGTCCGATCCGACAGCCACCTTTCCGCCCCGGCGAACCCCAATGACCGTGGTACTGTGAAGCTCAGTGGAGTGGCCCATTTATCGGTAGAATCAAGGAAACAAGGCAACACGCTGTGCACCGAAAACCCGCAGGTGGACAACAATCCGTACAACTCATATGGCAATCGGCGCTGTTGGTTGCACCGTTATAATCGGGCGATATGATTGACCACGCGGTCCTGTATGCCGCGTATCACATCGTAGGGCGCAATAAAGTGGTTGCAGAAGATGGCGAATGCGTACTGCCGGCCTCCCGCAGATTCCACGTATCCGGCCAGCGCACTGACATTGCCGATGGTCCCCGTCTTTGCACGTACTTTCCCGTAAGCCGCAGTACCTGCCGGGAATCGGTATTCGAGCGTACCATCAACTCCGCCCACAGCCAGTGACGCGCTGAACGCCTGCCGAACGTCCGCGTCCGGATGGGCGGCCATGTACTGCAACAGCGCAAGGGCCATCCGCGGGCTGACCAAGTTGCGGCGGGACAGACCGGACCCGTCCGCCAGCTGCAAACGCAGGGTATCCAATCCGGCGGCGGCAAATGTGCGCAGGGCAGCCTTATGGCCCATGTCCGTGGATGCGGCTTCGGGTACCGGGCGGTGTACGCCCAGTGTGCGGAGCAGGTGTTCCGCATACAGGTTGTTACTGTCTTTGTTGGTCACCGCAGCTAGGTCAGCAAGGGATTCGGAAATGTGGCGCGCCACCACAAGCAGCGAGTCATATACATAGCCATCGGCGAAGTCATCCAGGTCCCGGGCAGCCCCGTGCACCGGGATGCCGCGAGCGGCCAGATGCTGCCGGAAAACTTCCGCAAAAAACAGCGTCGGGTGGGTCACACTGATGAATTCCCGCTCCGTGCGACCCATGGGGACCTGCGTTTCCACGATCATCGCTGTGTCATAGAGGGAGCGCGTGTATTTTTCGCGCAGCCGGGTACCGGCCGCAACAGTTTCGGAACGGTTTACGAATCGATGGAGGGTGCCGGCCATCGGACTTAAGGCCATCGCGCCCGGGCTGCCAATGGATGTCGGCTGCAGCGTGAGCTCCACCACATTTTCATGAAAGGTCAGGCCGCTGATCGGGGCGGCATAGCCGTACACCAGATCGTCCCAGCCCCAGTCTGCTCCCAGGGGCGGATCATCGAAAATCTGGTCATCGCCGATGATGTTACCGCGGATTTGTTTCACCCCCAGGGCGGCAAGGGAGTCTGCCCACGTGTCAAAGAGTGCCATGTGGTCAGGGCCGGGAGTACCGATTGACGGATCTCCGGCCCCACGTACAATCAGGTCGCCCTCAAGCAGGCCCTCGCGGAGGGTGCCGTCCAAATACAGGCGTGTTTCATAGCGAAAATCAGGTCCCAACTGCTCCAGCGCAGCTGCGGTCGTGAACAGCTTCGTAACGGATGCCGGCATGAAGCTGCGGTCTGGATTGTGCTGATAGAGGATCTCTCCGGTAGCAGCATCCGCAATCATCACGCCCCACCAGGCCATTGGCTGCACATCCAGGACCCGGCTGAGGGTGTCCGTCGCGGGGAAGTCAGGCTGTGCCTGCGCCGAAGGCAGCACCAGGGTGGCCAAAAAGGCCAGAATCAGCTTCTGCATCAGATCATGTTAGGGGATGGGTTCCTGCTCCAGACGCAGGCGTTCCGGGTCCTCAAATTTGAAGACGACAAAGGCAAACTGGGCGGTGTGTAGTTTGGCGGCGGGCTCAACCTCAATGGCCCATGAGTTGAGGCTGGGTTTCGGATTGACCTCGCTGATGGTGCCAACCGTCAGAAACGGCGGGAAAACTTCACTGGCCTGGTGCGTAATGACGCGCTGACCCGGCACGACAGTTTCGGTGTTAACAACATTTTCAAGCAGCAGAACGTCACGCCGAACTCCAGACCACGAAATCATGCCCACCGCAAGAGTTGACTCTATCATGGCCGGCACATGAAAATCGGTGTTCAGGTACGACATCACGCGGCTGTACCCCGAGCTGACCTGCACGACGCGCCCCAGAATGCCCCGCACATCAATCACGGCCATGTCAATTTCCACGCCATCGGACCCCCCGACATCCAGCGTAAAGAAATTACTCTGACCAAACCGGTCGCGCGCGACTACACGACCGGCCACCAGTTGCACCGCCTCGTCCTGCTTAAACCCCAACGCCTCCTTCAGGCGTTCATTTTCCAGCATGGCCACGCGAGTCTGGCCCAGTTGACTGGTAAGCCGGGCATTCTCCCGACGCAGACGCTCATTGTCGGCCAGAGCAAATGACAATGTGCCCAGCCAGGCCAGTCGCGACTCCACGGTGCCGGAAATCTCCAACGCAACGATCCGTAGGCCGCGCGTCATGGAATCATTCATGCTGAGCATGAACAGGATTCCGACCATCAGCAGCATCCCGAAGATCACATAATCCCGCAGCCGAGTCCACAGCGCGATCATGGTCTACAGGAAGATGTTGTTGTACTTGTTGATGTTCTCAAGGACGATACCGGTGCCCTGAACCACGGCTTCCAGCGGGTTGTCTACCTTGTGGACCGGGATATTGACGCGATTCTTGATAACGACATCCATGCCGTTTAGCTGGGCACCTCCGCCGGTGAGCATGATGCCCCGCTCCAATACGTCCGCCCCCAGTTCGGGCGGTGTACGTTCAAGGCAGCGCCACACCGCGGTAATGATTTGCTCAACGACCTCCCGGATAGCCGCCCGCACATCCTCGGAAGTGATCGACTTGATCTGCGGAATCCCTGTGGACATATCACGCCCCTTAACCTCAGCTTCCAGCTCCTGTTCGCGTGGTACAGCGCTCCCGACTTCGCGTTTGATGCGCTCGGCGGTACGCTGCCCGATCATCAGATTGTGGTACCGCTTGAAATAGGACAGTATGGCGTTATCCAGCTCATTGCCGGCGACACGGATGGATTCATCCACGCAGATGCCGCTCAGGGCGATCACCGCAATCTCCGTGGTGCCGCCGCCGATGTCCACAATCATATTGCCCTGAGGCTCAACAATATTGAGCCCGATGCCGATGGCCGCTGCCATAGGCTCGGCGATCAGGTAGACTTTCTTGGCACCTGCGTGCTCCGCGCTGTCATGTACCGCACGCCGCTCAACCGGGGTTATGCCGCTGGGGATGCAGATGACCATCTGGCGTATGGAGGAAAGCCACCCCTTCCTGAGCTTGGCGATAAGCCCCCGTATAAGCTGTTCGGCCACCTCAAAATCGGCAATGACCCCATCCTGCAGCGGCCAGATGGTTTCAATCCGCTTGTGTGTGCGCTCGTGCATCTGCAGCGCCTCCTTGCCGACGGCAATCATCTTGCGCGTCGCGCTGTCAACCGCCACAATACTGGGCTCATTGAGCACAACGCCCTGACCACGCACATATATCAGCGTGTTAGCCGTGCCGAGATCAATCGCCACATCAGTTCTGAAATCAAAAATAGCCATAGGCTTCTGCGCAACCAGCAACTTGTAAAATACTGTAATCAGTGGCGAAAATGCCGTTTTCCCGTAAAGACCATGGCTATGCCACGGGCATCGGCCGCATCAATCACTTCCTGATCCCGAATTGAGCCGCCCGGCTGTACGGCCGCCCGGGCTCCGCATTCGGCCGCAGCAATCAGACCATCGGCAAACGGGAAGAATGCATCCGAGGCAACCACGCATCCGGTGAGGTCCAGGCCCGACTTGCGCCCTTTGGCAATGGCGATTTCCGAGGCATCAATACGGCTCATCTGACCCGCACCTATCCCAAGGGTGCACCGATTACGCACATAAACAATGGCATTGCTCTTGACATGTTTGCAGATGCGCCAGGCGAAGGAGAGATCTGCGGTCTCCTGATCGGTCGGGCTGCGTCGGGTGACGGTGCGCATTTGATCATCAGCCGCGGGAGAATCCGCGTCCTGACACAAAATGCCCCCCAGTACTGACCGCATATCCGTGGTTGGGCGCGCATAGGGCTTCGTCAGGATCAGCCGACGGTTTTTCTTGCGCCGCAGAAAATCAAGCACGCCCGGCTCAAAGCGCGGCGCGATGATGAGCTCAGTAAAGATCGCATCCACCGCTTCCGCTACGGTCTGTGTACAGGCCCGGTTCATGACGACGATTCCGCCAAACGGGGACTGCGTGTCGGTGGCGAATGCCCGCTCCCAAGCCTCAACCAGCGTAGCCGCGGTAGCCGCACCACAGGGATTGGTGTGCTTTAGAATCGCTACAGTTGGGTCATCCGCCTTGAATTCATCGATTAAGCCCAGCGCGGCATCAAGGTCGATCAGATTGTTGAAGGAAAGCGGTTTGCCGTGCAGGTGTTCAATCTGACCGGCAAGGTCACCGTAGTAGGTGCTCTTCTGGTGGGGATTCTCACCGTAGCGCAAGGCCTGGCCGTGTGGCAGCCGGAGCCGTAGTTCATCGGATGCCCGGAAGTATTCGCCAATGGCTCTGTCGTAAGCTGCCGTTCGTTCAAACGCCCGCCCGGCCAAGACTCGCCGATCCTCCAGCGGCACCGAATTCCGGTGGGCCTCAAGCAGCGGTTCCAGCCGCGGGTATTCTGAGGGTGCACTGATCACTGTTACATGGGCGAAATTCTTGGCGGCCGCCCGCAGCAGGGCCGGACCGCCGATATCAATATTTTCCGCGGCCACCGGATCAGTCACATCCGGCTGGGCAATCGCCTCTTCAAACGGATATAGATTGACCACCACCAGATCAATGGGCTTAATGCCCAGCGCATCCAGATCCGCGTCATCGCCCATCAGGCCACGCCGAGCCAGGATGGCCCCATGAATGGTCGGGTGCAGCGTTTTGACCCGGCCGCCAAGAATTTCCGGATGTTCCGTCAAGGAGCCGACTTCAATGGGGTTAAGGCTGTGCTGACGAAGATGGTGCGCCGTGCCGCCTGAAGATACCAGCTCAATACCCCGGCTTGCCAGCATACGGGCAAACGGCACAAGGCCGGTCTTGTCGTACACAGAGAGCAGCGCGCGGCGAACAGGGGCAAACGGCGGCGCAGGGGGGACATCGGACACCTCAATCGGCATGGCAGATCAATCGGAATTCTTGAGAGTGATAGTGCGACCGGACAGGTGGACCCGTCCGGTGGCAATCAGGTGCAGGGTTTCGGGGTAGAGCTGGTGTTCCATTTCAAGCACGCGTCGGGCCAGCGTCGCCGGCGTGTCACCCGCAGTGACCGGCACAGGCCGCTGCAGGATAATCGGACCCCGGTCATACTCCTCGTCTACAAAGTGCACGGTAGCCCCGGTGGTTTGCACACCGGATTTCAGCACCGCTTCATGAACACGCATACCGTAATACCCTTTGCCCCCGAAGGCAGGCAGCATTGCCGGGTGAATATTAACCATTCGTCCCCGAAAAGCCCGTACCACGGGTGCCGGAATTTTGCGCAGATAGCCCGCCAGTGCGATGAAATTCACCTGATATTCACGCAGGGCCTCAAGGAGTCGTTCCACATAGGCATCCTGGACAGCAAAGGCCGCCGGATTGAGGATGAATTGCGGGATGCTGTAGTGCCGGGCAATCTCCAGCGCACCGATGCGGCTGCGGTTGCTGACCAGCAGCGCGACCTTATAGGCATGCGCGTTTTCTACAATGGCCCTGAAATTTGATCCTCCGCCGGAAGCAAACACCGCAATCTTAAGCTGCATAAGGGATTCAGGTAGCGGCGGTTACCGGCTCCAGGATGTCAAGTCGGGCCTGATCTCTTTGAACTGCGAGTCGGGACATCACACCGATTGGCAGGATGCGCCGCGGGTGGAAGTGCCCGTATTTCAGCCCGCCCGCCATCGGCCACGAGTACATCCGGCTGTAATGGCGAAGGATCGGCCGGTAGGCATCCTGATCGTACCGGCCGGTAAATCGGCCTGCCACAAGGCCGCCAAGCCGGGCAAGCACGCCAGCCAGGTGAAGCTGCGCAAACAGTGCATCCACACGGTAGGGCGGTTCATTGACATCCTCAACAAACAGGATCGCCTGATCCATCGGAGGCAGGTAAGGGGTCCCCACCAGTCGCGCCAGGGTGGCCAGATTGCCGCCGATCAGCGGACCGGTCCCCGTGCCGGTCTGGAGCGGCGCGAGATCTGTCACCGGATCCGCGATGGCTCCGCGCAGCAGCGCCAGACACTCCTGTTTCATGGAGTCAGGGATTTCGCCCCATTCTACGACAACCGGGCCGGATAGCGAGCGCCATCCGCATTTTTTATAGAGGGCCAACTGCAGGGCGGTCACATCACTGAAGCCGATGACCAAGGCCCGGGTGTGCTGCAGCGCCGAATAATCGATGACATCCAGCAGACGCAGGCATCCGTATCCGCCGCGCACACACATGATGTGGCTGAACCGCCTCAGGGCCAGGCCCACCGATTGGGCCCGCTCCGCGTCGGATCCCGCCAGATAGCCGGACGGCGTGAGCCTATCAGGCTCCCAGACTGCGTCCAGTCCGTCGGCGCGAAGTGCAGCCAGTCCCCGTGTCATTCGGTCCGGGTTCCTCGGCGCGCTGGCCGGGGCCACAATCGCCAGGGACGCACCTGGCATCAGCGGAGGAACCAAGGACAACACGGAGTACCTGAAGCTCTTGCAAACGCGTGAATCACGGGGTTTTGCCTATTTCACGTTTCGCCGGCCGGGCAACCCCGCAACCTCCACATGCAGATGCCCCAGCTTCCGAGGCCATTA
>JAPPNA010000101.1 GCA_028873925.1 Bacteroidota bacterium
CGTATAAAAGGCCGTGCACGCACCATATGGCCTCGTTGCCCCCCCCCCCCCAGTTATAATTGTCGCCAAACATCCGATCCGCTACAGAAAGGGCGCACGACGGCCGTCAGCAAGAGCCGAACTGCTGCTTATCGGTATGATGGCGAACCCATTGCGGTAACAGGCAGATCCGTGCCGGGGAGGCCCCAGTTAGATCGGCAGGCCTCAAGCAAACAACGCCTGGCCGGGGCATACCGTGCCGCAAACCGCCGGGGCCTGCCCGGCCATTCCACCTGCGGTTTACCCTGCCGGATCCGCAGTCCCCAAGCAATCAGCCACAACCGGACGTACTGCCGCACTGAAGGCAGACGAAGCAGGCTCCACTGCGTACCGTTATGGCCCCGCAGTTGGAACAGGGCGGCGCGTCTCCCTGACCCTGATACACGCCGTGCTCCGCGGTAGCCATTGCCGGAGCCGGTTCAGTGACCTTCTCAGCGGCTTTTTTCGGCTCATACGCAATGCTGACCGGGCCAACCTTGATCTGGTGACCATCATAGAAAGGCAACTGCATCTGCGTTTGATCCTCCGCAGGGCCCGCCCTCTCCACTTCATCCCTGACTCCGTCCGTCGTCGATTCCGACTCCGAGGGATCGCGCAGGAATTTCTGGGACAGATAGCGGAAAATGTAGTCCATCACCGAGCTCGCCTGCGGAATCCGGCGATTATTCGTAAAGCCGGCCGGCTCAAAACGCATGTGTGCAAACTTGTGACACAAGTCCTCCAGCGGCACACCGTACTGCAGAGCAATGGAAACACTGGTGGCGAAAGCGTCCATCAGCCCGGAAATCGTTGATCCCTGTTTAGCCATTGTGATGAATATCTCTCCCGGCAGTCCCGAATCCGGATACAGTCCCACATGCAGATAGCCTTCATGCCCGGACAGGCTGAATTTGTGGGCGAATGCCGGGCGCTCATCCGGCAGACGCTTGCGTGGGGGTCCGTAGACTACCTCCGGCGGCGTGGATGCGGCAGGCGAACCGCTCTCAATGGCCACGCCATCGCCGGATGACGCAGACTCGGCACTCTGCTTCGTATTGCCTCCCTCCGATGTTGAAAGCGGCTGACTCCGCTTTGAGTTCTCCCTATAGATCGCCAGGGCTTTCAGCCCCAGCCGCCAGCCTTCCATGTAAGCTTCAGAAATCTCCTGGGTCGTCACCTCCTCGGGCATATTGACCGTCTTGGATATGGCACCCGACACGAACGGCTGACAGGCCGCCATCATGCGCACATGCCCCATCGAATGAATGCTCCGCTTTCCGTTCATGGGCTTGAAGGCACAATCAAACACGGGCAGGTGCTCCGCGCTCAGACCCGGTGCCCCCTCAATCGTGTCGTTTGTGTCCACATACCCGATGATGGCACTCATCGCCTCCTGACTGTAGCCCAGGCGCTGCAGCGCCTCCGGTACCGTGCGGTTGACGATTTTCAGAACGCCATCCCCCTTGCCAGCCAGCAGTTTGTACTTGACCAGTGCGATATCCGGCTCAATCCCGGTGGTATCACAGTCCATCATAAAGGCAATGGTACCGGTCGGTGCAAGCACCGTAGCCTGCGCATTCCGATAGCCGAAGCGCTCCCCCAACTCCACCATCTTGGCAAGGGACTCTTTGGCACCCCTCAGAAGGTACTTGGGACACGATGCCGGAATTTCGTCCGCGGCCGCCTGATGCATTCGCATTACATTCAGCATGGACTCCCGATTGGCGGCAAATCCCTCAAACGGACCAATACTGGAGTTGGCGGCGATTTCCGCGCTTCTGGCATAGGCTTCCGCATGCTCAATGGCCATGATAGCCCCGGCCACCGCACGCCCCTGCTCGCTGTCATACGGCAACCCCATCGCCATAATCAGCGCACCCAGATTGGCAAAGCCCAATCCGAGCGGACGGTAGCTGTGGCTGTTTTCCGCAATCGCCTTACTGGGGTACCCGGCATTGTCCACGATGATTTCCATCGCGGTAATGAAGATGCGGGTGGCCGCCCGGAAGCGTTCCACATCAAAGACTCCATCCTGCTGGAACTTGCGCAGATTCAGGCTGGCCAGGTTGCAGGCCGAATCATCAAGAAACATGTACTCCGAGCAGGGATTGCTCGAGTTGATCGGGCCGGAAGCGCTGCAGGTGTGCCAGCGCTGGATAGTATCCTCGTACTGGAGTCCCGGATCGCCGCAAACATGGGTGCCATCCGATACCCGGTCCAGGAGAGAGGCCGCGTCCACCTGCTCAATGACGGCTCCCGACCTGACCATTCGAAGGCCGAAACTGCCCCCCTGATCGACCGCACGCATGAATTCATCGGTCACACGTACGGACTGATTGACGTTCTGGAAAGCCACCGACCCGTACGCCGGACCGTTGAAGGAGCCATCGTATCCCTGCTCAATCAGCGCCCACGCTTTCCGTTCCTCCTCCTTCTTAGCATCCACAAACTCCAAAATGTCCGGGTGCCAGACCTTGAGCGTCTGCATGATGGCGGCCCGGCGGGTCTTGCCGCCGCTTTTGATCGTGCCGCCGGTGGCATCCTGTACGTGCATGAAGCTGACCGGACCGCTGGGGATGCCCCCTCCCGACAGCTTTTCCCTGGTGGATCGCAGCGTCGACCAGTCCGCCCCGACCCCGGAGCCGAATTTGAACAGGCGCGCGCTCTCGCTCATGAGCCGCCAGATGTCGTCAATCGAGTCGTCAATTGAAATAATGAAGCAGGCTGACCCCTGCGGACGCCGGTACGGATCCACTTGTGTCACCTTCTTCTCTTCAAAATCCCACCCGTGTATCACGCGGCCGCCGGTATCCTGAATCCCGTACCGCTGATGCAGCCCCACATTGAACCAGACCGGTGAATTGAACGATCCGTACTGGTTGACACAGAGCCAGGTGAGCTCGTCATAGAAGGCATCGGCTTCGGCTTTGGAGAAGAAGTATTTCTGCTCATAGCCCCAGTCAGCAATCGTGCGGGTGACCCGGTGAATCAGCTGACGCAGGGAGAATTCCCGGCCGCCCTCGTCCGGATCCAGATGCTGGAGATTCTGATCCCCGTAGAAATACTTGGAGGCCACCACATTGCTCGCCAAAGGACTCCAGCTCCTGGGGAACTCCACATTCCGCTGCTCAAAAACAGCCTCGCCGGCCGGATTCCTGATAGCCGCATCCCTGCGCTCCCACTCAACCGAGTCGAACGGGTTGGTGCCGCGGGTTGAGAATACCCGATCCACCGTCAGGCCAGCCTGCAGGTTATCGGTGCTGCGCTCGTTAAGCTCCAGTTGCTCTGAAGTCATCTCCCTGTTGAAATTATTTTGAGATTCCGTTAATCCTACCAGAAAATAACGGGTGCCGGAACCACAATTAAATGGCAAGATCTGTAACGAATATAGCAAAAATTCCGTTGAATTCCAGAAAAAGGGCCTCCCATGCCCAAAAAGGCCGCTTTACGGGGCCATCCGCAAAATCGGGCCCTCGGCCGGGTCTGCTGACGAATTTAGTCTTTTCCGTTATTTCACAGGTTGTGCACTGAAACGGCCCGACTGCTCACAAGTTCTCCACCAATACGGCGCGGCCCCCGCTGAATCCACCCGGCCGCGTGTTCGTTGAAGCGCGGTAACCCAAGGCAATTGATCATTAATGTTTGATTCAGACGACAGGAGCGCCTATCCGCGGCCGACCAGTTTTTCGGTCATGCGCCCGGAATACGAGGATCAGGAGGACGGTACGGTACAGGCCAGCATTACGGTTTCCCCCTATACGGTGACCGGTGTCAGCACCACACGACCGGGCGCACGGCGCGCTGCCCTGCACCAGGCCCACAAGACCTACCGAGCCTACCATGCCGCCTATGTGATTCCAAGTCCGTTCCCGGACGCGTTCACCGACCAGGAGGGCACCCGCTGGGAGCGGGCCACCGGCGGGGATCTGCAGATGGGAGATTACCGGTTCATTGACGATCACGGCGAAGAGGACTTCGCGGACATTGATCAGATGCTCCTCTGGGATGTCCGTCCTGAATTGGACTACGACTGAATGCCCGGCGGACCCGCGGAGGCCAGCAGCCCGGCCTTGAGCGCCTGCAGGTGCACCAGGGCCGCTTCATAGTCGTCAGGCAGCTCTTCGGCAGTGATGGTCTGCTTGAGTTTCTGGGCGACCCTTCGCTCAGCTCCCTTGAGCGGGATGATCATAGCCTCAAACAGCCGCGCACGCCGCACCGCGTCATCCTTAATCTCCATCATCAGCGCGAAGGCCGCATCATGGCGATTGGGAATGTGGCCATCCAGGATCGCCTCCCGAATCCGCTCCTTGATGATGCCTACGGCAATGCCTTCCCGCAGGCCCACGACCTCCATGATTTCACGGCCATCAACCGGGGGCTGAAAATTTCGCAGGTGATCCTTAGCCTCCACCTGGGCGAATTTTTTCTCTACCCGGTCAAAGGCATTCAGATAGCGCTGCACCCGTCGCGGATTCTTTGAGGTGATGTCGGCCCGCACCAACACCATGAGATCCTCCAGATCGTCTCCGGCCTCAAACAGCAGCCGCCGCACGGCGGAATCGGTCACCTCCGCATCCACCAGGGCTACCGGCCGGTGATGCAGCATTACGAGCTTCCGTACATAGCTCATGCGTTCATCGGTCGGCAGCTTCAGTTTCCGAAACAGCTTCGGCACCATCCTTGACCCGCGATGCTCATGCCCGTGAAACGTCCAGCCGGTCCCTGACACGTACCGCTTGGTCACCGGCTTAGCTATGTCATGCAGTAACGCAGCCCATCGCAGCCAGTACCTGTCCGGCGCGGCCCGGGCCGTGTTGTCTAGCACCTGGAGCGTGTGGTAAAAGTTATCCTTATGACGCTGCCCGTCCACCGTGTCAATTCCCTGCAGTGCGGTCAGTTCGGAAAAGAACTGTTCCAGCAGGCCGGTCTGATGCAGCAGGTGCAGCCCGACGGAGGGCACCGGGCAGGCCATGATTTTCTCCAGCTCCGCCGTGATCCGTTCCTGGCTGACGATCCGAAGCCGGCGGGCCTCCCTGCGCATGGCCCGCAGCGCATCGGCGGCAATTCGGAAATCCAGTTGCGCCGCAAATCGTGCCGCCCGCATCATCCGCAGCGGATCATCGGTAAACGTGCGATCCGGCAAACGAGGAGTCCTGATCCGGCGCGCACGCAGGTCCGCCTGGCCCTCAAAGATGTCAATCACACCGCCAAACAGGTCCGGCAGCAGGTGCATGGCCATCGCGTTGATCGTAAAATCCCGCCGCAGGAGGTCGTCTTTCAGCGAGCCGTCCTCCACGAGCGGCTTGCGGGACTGGCGCCGGTAGCTTTCCCGCCGTGCGGCCACAAATTCAAACACGCTCCCGTCCAGCCGTACGGCTGCCGTTCCGAAATTCTCGTAGACATGGACCATTCTGCCGCCCAGCCGCCGGCCGACCCGCCGGGCCAGCCTGATGCCGCTGCCCGGACCCAGGGTCAGAAAGTCAACATCCGCCGTTGGCCGGCCCAGCAGTGCGTCACGCACAAATCCGCCGACCGCGTAGGCCGCAATGCCCAGGTCCTTGGCCTCGTCACCAACGGTGCGTACCATATCGTACACCGGCAGCTGAGCCACTATGGGGGTAAGATTGCTGTGCATCGGATGTTTGCCAGCAGAATTCTATTCGGTATTATTAGGCTGGACCCGCAGCCGAACCGGATGCACCGCCGACTTGTGATCCTGCTGACCTTAGCCTGGCCTTGGGCTGCGGCCGCGCAGCTGCCCATAGTCGTGCCACGGGTGCTGGAGCCGGTGGTCCTGGACGGACCCAGCAGTGAGCGGGCCTGGTCCGGGGTTGAGCCCTGGATTCCGCTGCAGTACGAGCCGGATAACGGGCAGCCCGCCACCGAACACACGGAGTTCCTGGTAGCCTACGATGATGACTATGTGTATTTCGCGCTCCGCGCATTTGATCGCGATGAAAACGGTATACGGGCCAACACCCTCTACCGCGACCGGCTGAGCGGGGATGACCACTTTGAGATTCTCCTGGATACATTCAACGATGATGAAACCGCTTTGCTCTTTACAACCACGCCGGCGGGTATACGTAAGGATGCGGCCATTTCCAATGATGCCAGCGGGGGCGGTCTTGCGACGGGCGGATGGATCAACGGGGACTTCAACACCTACTGGGATGTCGCCACCGAGGTAAACACTCAGGGCTGGTTTGCCGAAATCCGCGTTCCGGTGAGCAGTCTGCGCTTTCAGGAGGCGGATGGGCAGGTGGTAATGGGTATCACCCTGCAGCGCAAGATCGCCCGCAAGACCGAGCGGGTGGTTTTTCCGCCGGTGCCCTCCATCGCCAACTGGGCATTCCTGAAGCCGTCTCTGGCCCGCAAAATCGCGTTCCAGGGTCTCAGGTCGGAGCGTCCGGTGTACGTTACCGCGTATGGGTTGGGAGGGATGCAGCAGGAGGCGGCCGCGCGTCCGTCTGAACATGACGCGAATACCCGCCGCACTGAGATCGGGCTGGATCTCAAGTACGGGATCTCCAACAATGTGACCGCCGACCTGACGCTCAATACGGACTTTGCACAGGTGGAAGCCGACGACCAGCAGATCAATCTGACGCGGTTTTCGCTGTTCTATCCAGAAAAACGCCAGTTTTTTCAGGAGCGGGCCGGTCTCTTTGACTTCAGGGTGGGCAGCCAGAGCCGACTTTTTCACAGCCGCCGGATCGGGCTGGATGCTTTCGGCGAGACCGTACGCATTTTGGGCGGCGGCCGCGTGGTGGGCCGGGTCGGCGGCTGGGATTTCGGGCTGCTGAGCCTGCAGACCGGACGCAGCGGGCAGCTGGACCCGGAGAATTTCGGGGTACTGCGACTCAGGCATCAGCTTAGGGATGGTAAGAGCCGCGTGGGCGGCATGTTCACCAGCCGCGCCGGGCGCGGCGGCACCTACAATCTGGCCTACGGACTGGATGGCGTGCTGCATCTGGGCGGCGAAGATTTTCTGATCCTCCAATGGTCGCAGTCCTTTGATGACGCGCTTCTGAGCGAACGCCCCTTTGACAGCGGACGATTGGCCATCGCCGCCGAGCGGCGGCGCAGACGGGGCTTCGGGTACAACTCCATTGTTGAGTGGGCTGGAGAGGCCTACTATCCGGGCATCGGATTCTTTCAGCGCACCGACTTCACGCTGGTCGATCACACCTCCGATTACACTTGGATCGGCGATGCCGACTCGCCGTTGATCTTCCACCGGCTGGCCCTGCGCGGCTTCGCGTTCCTGGACAACCACCGGCGGGCGATCGAGTCGGCGGAAATCGGCCCGGAATGGGAGTTCTCAGCCAAGAGCGGGGCTGGCGGCAGTGTTGAGATAAAGCTGCAGAACGAGCTTTTGACCGAGCCCTTTGACCTGTCGGAGGATATTGTCATACCCAAGGGCCGATTCCAGTTCGTGGGCGCGGGTGCGGAATACAGCGTCTCGCACACCCGTTTATTTCAGCTGAGGCCGAATCTGGCATCGGGCACCTTTTATGATGGCTGGCAGTTCTCCATCGGTGCCCGCCCGATCTGGTATGTTTCCAAGCATCTGGAACTCGCGGGCTCCTACCGGATGACCCGGATCCGCTTCCCATCGCGGGACGACACGTACATTGCGCACCTGGCACGGCTACGGATCGGCACCGCCCTGAATGCCAGATTCAGCGCCAACGCCTTCATCCAGCTCAACAGCATCCAGCATGTGGTTTCAGGCAACGTCCGCGTGCGCTACAACTTCCGTGAAGGCAATGACCTCTGGCTGGTTTACAATACCAACATGAACACCGACCTGGACCGGATTCTGCCCCACCTGCCGCTGTTTGCCACCCACACGGTGCTCTTGAAGTACACGCATACGCTGCAGTTCTGAGCGCGCTTACCGGCGCACAATGGAGCGCGTAATCGGCCGGACCGAACCGCCGGAATCCTCCAGCATAAGCCGGAACATGTACACGCCGGGGGTCAACTCAGGGCTTATCTTCAGCGTGTGTTTACCGGCCTCGTACATCTGCTGCTGCGTTTCAAATATGCGCCGCCCCAGAATGTCATAGAACTGCGCGCTGACGCGCGTAGGCTCGGGTACCACGAAACGGACATGCACCTGATCCGGGAACGGATTCGGGTAGGTGGAAAGGATGGACGCTTCAGCGGGCACTTCTTCCTGCCCGGTCACGGTGGTCGCCGTAGCCTGCCTGAACGTCATCCGGTTGATATTGACAAACGGTTCGGTAAACAGCAGTTTCAGAATATGCTCGCCGGCAGTCAGCTCAATGCCTTCAAGGATCAATGTCTCCCATCTTTCATGGCCGCCCGTGGATGCCACTTCCACATCCTCGCCTACCTGTACATCGTTGACCAGCAGTCTGAATTCACCGTTGCCGGTCGCACTGGCTACCCGAAAGTCCACATCGTACACACCTTCGGTCTCCACACTTACCGTATAGGTCAGCCACTCCAGCCGCTGCGTCCAGCCGACATAGTAGTTGTACCCTTCCGGGTCGTGGGTTGGGGCGATGTCTACGCCATCATTGCGGTAGCTCCATCCCCTGTTGCCCTGACTTCCGGCGTTCCCGTCGGTCGCCATAAGGTCCGTGTCACTGTAGGTCACCCCGTGAAACCCGTAGTCATAGTCCGCAGCGTTCACATAACCCGGAATCTTGTGCTCCCGGTAGGGCATCCGCAGCCGGGTGAAATCAGGATCATGCAGCGCCAGCAGCAAGCCGCGGTTTACCCGTGCTGAGTCAATATGCAGGCCGCGCGCCATGGCAAACAGCGCATTCTCGGCTTCTTCCTCGGTCGGTTTCGGTCCCTCGCCCCGCCAGAAGTCCACAACCGCCTGATATCCGGGCGCAAACGGAACACTCAGCGGGCTGGTCGTGGTCTGGATTTTCTTGTGGGTCCACCAGTTGTAGCCGAAGTTGTTGTCGGCCGACAGTTGCGCCACCGCGTGCGCCCAGCCGTTCTGGTTTTCGCCTGTTTCTCCAAGCCATAGCGGCGTTCCGGTGCGTCTCCGCAGATCCAGCAGATACTGGATGGTGCCGATGGTTGGAGCATTCCAGTATTTGTGGAAAGCATAGACGGTGTTGTCCGCCAAGGGCGGCTCCAGGTCGCCGAATGTGGTGGCAAAATAGTTGCCCTCAAGAAAGATGATGTGGTGCGGATCAACGGGCCGGACAGCCGCAATGATTTCAGCGTACAGCCTGCGCAATTCGGAGGTCTCAACACCATCGGGAATCACCGGCTCATTGATGAGATCATAGCCGATGATGACCTTGTTATCATTGTAGCGCCGGGCGATTTCGCGCCAGATGCGGATTGTCAGCGGCCAGTACTTTTCGGGTTCGGTCCACAGGCGGGCCACGCCATCGCTGTCGGCGATGCCGCCATCACTTTGGGCCCCGGGAGCTGCATGCATGTCAAGAATCACGCCCAACTGATGCCGCTGACACCATTCAAGGAATTCATCCAGCAGAGCAAAGCCCGCATCGTCAAACCGCTGATCTTCCTCATTCCAGAAGAGGTTGTAATGGAACGGCAGTCGAACATGATCAAAACCCCATTCCGCGATCCTGGCGATGTCTTTCTCGTGCAAATAATTGGCCCGGTACAGCGCCCAGAATTCCTCCGTATCCTCCTGCCCGATCAGATCCACCATCTGCTCAAACAGAGCCGTAGGTCCGCCACCGCGGGGGGCGTTCATGTGCAGCATGTAGCCTTCCGGCATGAGCCAGCCGCCGAGACCGATGCCTTTTTGGACGGCCGGCTGTCCCGACGGGTCCAGGATTTCCAACTCGTTGGTTGTGTGGTAGCCTTCGCGGCTCAGGTCGATGCTCTTGAGGTCAAACCGGAAGGTGCCCACCGGCCTGACGCTGCCATCGACCAGGAACGGATCGGTCTGAATACGCTCAATATTCTCCGGCGGATTGGTCGCCTGATTCGCCGAAGTGTACCTGGGGCCGCTGTCGGTGCCCGCATCGTAGACGAAGAGATCCACAATAAGGCTGTCCACCCACCGGTCATTGTCCAGCAGTGCCAGGCCCCGCGTACCGACAAACCAGTCTGGACTTGGTGCCAGCATGGCGGTAACCGTCACCAGCGGATAATGCGGGATGATCTCAAAGGTCATCTTGCGCACGCCCGGTGAGACCGGAATACTCCCGCCATCCAACAGGGCGAATGCGGTGCCCTGATCCAAGGCCTCATTTACCTCGGCGGTAAGTGCTCCCTTAGTGCCCAGCTCCGCCATAAACCGAATCCCCTGGGAGGCTGGCTCGCCGGTCGCCCAGAAATACACATTCGAATTATGCGTAGCCCCTATCAGACCGCTGAAATGCGGATTCGGCGGAAAATCCTGCGGGTGCGTAGCCGCGCTCCAGGTCGCCGTAAAAGTCAGTTCATAGGTGGCGGTGCCTTGCGCCAGCACCTGGCCGAAGCTAAGCGCGCCCAGCAGTAGCAAACTCGTAATAGATCTCCTCATGTGAATCCCGTGTCAGAATTAAAGGTATTCGTAGCCCTCAGTTATCAATTTGATCCCTTCTGCCACGACGCGGCTACACGGTTTTGTGCTTCCATCGGCCCATCCTGAATAATATGACCCCGACAATGGCCAGAACTGCCTGTGCGATGGCTATACTGGCAAAGATTCCATGTGCGCCCCACTCACCCGGATAGGCCAGTACCCAGGCCAGCGGCAGCTGAAGACACCAGTAGCAGCCGAATGAGACCCAGGTCGGGGTCCAGGTGTCACCTGCGCCATTGAACGCCTGTGTGGTCACCATGCCGAAGGCGAAGAGGATATAGGTGTAACTGACGATGCGGATGCAGTCCTTCCCAATGCTGATGACTTCGGGCACCTGCGTGAATATCTCCATGAGAGGCAGCGCAAACGCGTGCATCCCGAGGGCCACCAGTCCGAGAAAACCGCTATTGATAAAGCAGGTGATCCAGACGCTTCGTTCTGCTCGACCCGGCTGCCGGGCCCCCAGATTCTGACCCACCAGTGTGGCGGCTGCGTTGCCCATTCCCCAAGCGGGAAATAGGGCGAACACAATGATACGCACCGAGACCGTATAGGCAGCGGCGGTGTTCTCGCCGAATGAGTTGATCAGGGCGAACAGCAGCAGGTAGCAGGCGGTGGCGATGAACATCTGGAAGACCGCCGGCGCGGAAATCCCAAGAAAACGCCCCATGACCGGCAGGTCCAAGCGGGGCCGGCGGATCCGAACGCGGGTCTTGCGCCGCAGCAGAAGAGAGAGCTGGTACGCGACACCCACACTTCGCCCAATGGTTGTCGCCACGGCCGCACCGGTGAGCCCCATAGCCGGAATCGGCCCGAATCCGAAGATCAGGATTGGATCAAGAATGATATTGAGCAGGTTCGCCAATGCTAGGGCCTTGAGGGCCAGGACCGCGTCGCCAGCGCCGCGAAAGATGGCATTAATCACAAACAGCAGCACGATGGCCGTGTTGGAGCCGAACAGGATGGCACAGTAGGTGGAGCCGATAGCCACCACTGGCTCCGGGGTCGCGATTGTCCGCAGCAGCTGGGGGGCCAGGAATACCCCGATAAGGGCAATCGGGACCGAAATCCCGATCGCGGCCATAATGGACTGGAACGCCACATTGCCGGCCCCTTCCGGGTCCTTTTCCCCGATCCGGCGTGCCACCATGGCTGTAACTCCCATGGTCATGCCGAACGCTATGGCCAGCACGATGATGATCAGGGACGCGCCGGCACCTACCGCATTCAGGGCCGCCGCGCCGAGCTTGCCCACGAAGTACGCGTCCACCAGTTCAAATATGGACTGCATAAGCATTTCCATGACCATCGGGACAGCCAGCAGCAGGATAGCCCGCAGAATGCTGCCGCGCGTGTAGTCGCGCATTTCGCCCCGCAGGACAGCCACCATCTCCTGCCGCAGGGATCGGGAGGGCTCAGGCATACACATATAGTTCAGAACCCATCACCGCGGTTACGGCAGGTAAGGGGTTTAAGTGCCGCGGGGTGGGGTCCGCGCCGCAAGACAGCAGGCAGCATCCGCTTACAGAGGTTCGTCCACTTCCAGGCCCAGCACCTGAAGTTCAAGCGGACTGATGCTTACCACGCGACCGTGAAGCCCCAACAGGTCGTCCACCGATAACAGCGGGACACTTACCGGCATCTGCAGCCATACGGTCTGCCCCTCCGGGTCGGCTGTGATCACGCGGTCATCGTCAAAGCCAGTAATTTCCACCTCCAAGGAGGCAATTCCCGCAAGGGCAGCCTTACCATCCGCACGGATTTCCGCGACAGACAGGTAGTCAGTTGTCCATGGTACACTGCCGGCTATTTCCATAATGCGACGCAAACCCGCTTCAAATCCCGCAGCATACCGGGCCTCTCCAAACTCCGATGCCATGACCGTTATCAGCGAATCCACCACCGGCTGGGGTATCTGCCAGTTGATTCCCATTCCGCGGGCAATGTAGACCTGACGTTCTTCCAGGGCCAGCATTACCAGGATGCCGTTGTTGGTCTGCAGCGTCCCCAACTCCCAGTTGTCAAACAGCTCGGCCGCGTACGCTTCAATGGTGCGGCCGGGCAGGCCAGCCACTGTTACCGCGGCGAGTTCCACCTGCGTCTGCTCATGGAAGTTCAGCAGCAGCGCAATCAGCTCAGACTCCTGCTCTGCAGTCAGCAGATCAGCACTGTCCACAATCCAATCCGGGGACAGTACCGGCTCGTGCGCCTCACAGGCGGCCAAAAGCAGCAGACCCAGGCAGGCCGGCCGTATCATTTGTGTTCGTCGGACAGTTGCAGGGGCTGATGGAAGCATGTTCGTGCGCCGGTATGACACGCTCCGCTTCCGCGCTGAACCACTTCAAAGAGGAGCGCGTCCCCATCGCAATCCAGGTGTGCGCGCTGTACCTCCTGAAACTGACCGCTGGTAGCCCCTTTGACCCAGACGCACCGTCGTGAGCGGCTCCAGTACGTCATCAGACGCGTGCTGAGCGTCTGATCCAGTGTGGCCTGCGTCATATAGGCGACCATCAGGATTTCTCGGGTGTTGAACTCCTGCACTACGGCGGCCACCAGGCCCTGCGCGTCAAACCTGATCGGGGGCAAGGATTGCGTCATGGGCATCGTTGATGGGGACAATTGCACCGCCTGAGGGTACGATTTAAGTTGCCGGAAGAAAACCTGAGCATGCTACGAAAGGCGTTTATCGGTCTGATACGCGGCTATCAGCTGATGATATCTCCTCACTTCTCCACGGTATGCCGTTTTACGCCAAGTTGCTCAAATTACGGTATGGAGGCCATTCAAAAGTACGGTGTCTTCCGCGGTGGCATTCTGACCGCCTGGCGCATTCTGCGCTGCAATCCCTGGGGGGCTCACGGTTACGACCCGCCCCGCTGGTTTGGCGAACCGGCCGACAACAGCCTGCAGCACGATGGTTCATAAGCATGATCGCACCCCATTGCGCTTCGCCCTGATCACCATCAGCGACACGCGCACGCTGGAGACCGACAAGAGCGGCGATGTGATGGAGGAACTCGTGTGCGGCGATGGTCACCAGGTGGTACATCGGACCCTCCTACCGGATGAGCCTGATCAGATCACCGCGCTCGTTTTCCAGCTCACCGGCAGCGCCGATGTGATCTGTTTATCCGGAGGGACCGGAATCAGCCACAGAGACCGCTCATACGAGGCTGTTGCGGCGGTGCTGGACAAGATGCTGTCCGGCTTTGGAGAACTCTTCCGCATCCTATCCTACGAGGAGATCGGCGCGGCCGCCATGCTTTCCCGGGCTGTGGGGGGAATCTGCGGAAATACGATCGTTTTTTCCCTTCCGGGATCCCCTCATGCCGTGCGCCTGGCACTTGACAAACTGATCCTGCCGCAGGTTTCTCACTTGGCCGCAGAGCTCAAGAAGCACCGGATATGAGTCGCTGCCTGTTTGCGTGGAGGATGCTGGCCCTGCTGACCGTAGTTGCCGTACTGCCAGTCCCGGCGGGGTGGACACAGTCGGTGCCCACCAATATGGCGATGCTGCAGCATATCGCGGTAGATTGTCTGTCGGAGGTCCCTACGCATACGGACACCCTTGTAGTGAGTGCCCCGGAGGCCATGCCGTATCTGGCCAGCGCCGTAGTCGGCTCTTTCCAGCGTCGCGGGCTTATCGTATATCTGGGTGAAGAGGCGCATTCCGCGCGGCCGGTTCTGTCCTGGATTGTGGACATAGCTGGCGTAACCTATGTGCGTGCCGGTTCGGGGACTGTTGAGCGAACGGTGCGGCTTGAGCTGCAGTACCTGTTTGTAGGGCCGGATGGCCGAGTACTCGGAAGTGGTCCGTGCGGGCAGTCGTTAACCGATGAGGTACCGCGCAACGAGTTATCCGCGCTTGAGACCGCCGCGTACCCGGAAACGCAAGCCGAACCTCCGAAGGTTCGTTGGATCCGGCGCTATGTGGAGCCTGTGGTGCTGGCGGTGGCCACCGGGCTGGCGGCCTTCCTGTTTTTCAATCTTCGCAGTAACCGTGCGGACCGTTAGCAGTGTAGGCATTCTCTTGATTATTATCAGTTCCTGTGCTGAGCCCCGCCCTCCGATGGGGGGTCCGGCAGACAAGACCCCTCCGGCACTGACGGAGTCAACGCCGATGAATGAATCGGTGGAGGTAAATCCCGAATTCATTCGGCTAACGTTCACCGATTATCTGGATGAGGCCTCCTTCACTCAGGCCTTTTCAATAACGCCCATCCCGTCCGGTCAGCGCAGACTTAGCTGGCGTGGACGCTCGGTAACGGTTCGCTTTGACGATGAATGGCGCGACTCCACCACCTATGTGATTACGCTGGACACGCGACTGCGCAGCTGGCGTGGTGTGGGGCTGCTCCGACCTATCATTGTGGCTTTTGCTACCGGGCCGGTTATTGATCAGGGGCATCTTCGCGGACGGGCGGTTGAACCGCTGCGAGGTGGTGCGGCAGAAGGACTGAGCGTCTTCGCCTTGGATTCGCAGGACCTTGAGGCTGAGCCCTCCTATGTGACCAGCACCGGTGAAGACGGGCAGTTTGACTTGAGTTATGTGCGCGAAGCCGAGTACTTTGTGATCGTACTTGACGACGCGAACCGCAACCGCAGGCCCGATCCCACGGAGCGATTCGCCGTGCCTCCCCAGCCCTGGATACGCGCCTCGGCGGACACCACGGCCCCGCGCGCTGCGTGGGTTATCGGGCGGCTTGACACGCTGGCTCCCGCCATTGACCGCGTGCGTGCCATGTCAGCTGTGCGGCTGTCGGTGAGGTTCACCGAGGCCATCATGATGTCACAGCGCCGGGCGGACCAGTGGACACTGGCAGATTCCGCAACGGGCGTAGCGCGCAATGTACAGCAGGTTTACGGGCGGCTCAATGATCCGCTGATGTTGTTCCTCCTAACTGATTCATTGGATGATCGCACTTGGTCGCTGTCGCCGGATGTCACGCTAACGGACTCCACCGGGAACGGCGTTGCGATTGAGCGGGCTTTCTTCACCGGTCGTGTCCGGGAGGATACGACTCGGGTGCGGTTTTTGGGTTTTCTGCCGGAGGCCCCGGCTGCGGAGATTCCGCTGAGTCCGCGGGACTATCCCTCCTTGGAGTTCAACCAGCCTGTGGCGGACTCTACGATTGCGCGGATGGTCCAGGTGAGCGATTCATTGGGCCAGGACATTCCGTTCAGCACATCCACCATGAGTGGTTCTGTGTACCGGCTGACCATTGACCACGGCGATTACGCACGGGTAACGGTGCATCTTCCGAAGGCCGATATTTCGCAAGGGTATCGCCGCCTGACGGCGCGCGACCTGGGCAGTCTCAGCGGCGTGGCTGTACCGGGAGGCACCCAAATCATGGTTGAGTTGTTCCCGGAGCACGGCAATCGTCCCTATGCACAAACCCGCGCCGATGATGCGGGCATGTTCCTGTTTGACCAGCTGCCGGCGGAGTCCTTCATGATCCGGGCCTTCCACGACCGCAATGGGAATGGCCGGTGGGATGCGGGCGCGATATCACCGTTCGTGGCCGCTGAGCCCATCGCCTGGCTCAGTGAACCCCTGTCGGTCCGCCCCCGCTGGGACACCGCAGCTGCCGACACCCTTCGCCTGATCCCCCCGGATTCGCCATACTATCGCAACTGACTGCCTATCACCGGTCAGTCGCCACGCCTCAGTATGGTAACACGGTCAACCCAATGCGGCGGCCGTATTGAGACATGCATCTCTTCCGGATTATTGGAGGGACCTATAACGGACATAGTCCTTGAATTTCTCAGCCGCAGTAAAGAATCGAAAACCGGCCCGATTGGCGATGGCGTGTACTTCCATGGGTTCATCAAGCAACACTGCAACCGGCTCGGTGAGGCCCGGCTGAATGCCGGATGGCCAAGCAAGATCCAGAACCGCCAACTGATCACCTGTTGCGCTGTCGGCAAGTTCGTAGGACAGTTGTCCCCTGGAGAGTCCGTGGGAATCCATCCAGTCTCGCAGATCGTCAATCTGCTCCTGTTCCTCGTCATCTGCCACCCCTCCGGAAACTTGTTTAACAGGGGCTTCTGCCGGCGAAAACGATGACGCAGCAATCTTGTGCAGGACTGGCTGGTACGCCTTGCCGCGTCGCAGCTCCTCCAGCTGCCGGTTGGTTTCCTCGGCCAGCAAGCGCCTTCTCGCCACAAGGAACCTCTCGTAATTCTCAATCTTCCAGAGTTCCTCATCCATCGGGATCCACTGGGATTCCAGGGCTCCCGGGTGATTCCGTCTGATTTCCGGAAGGTATTCTTCTGGAAGCCGTGCGCTGATTTGCTTGTTGCATGGGCCGGTCAGGAAGCAGAAGTTGGCCAGCGCGTTCACTTGGAATCTGTTGTACCTATGCTTGTACAGCTGAGCCTTGGGGAAAATGTGATGCATTTCCAGGTTCTTCATCCGGTGGCCGATTGCTCCACCCAGAAGGGGATGTCCAAAGCAGAAATCTCGCGCTGATGCCCGATAGGTGAGCATATAGAGTATGGGGTAGAAGCGTGCGCCCCGGCTCCAAGCAGCGAAATGCTCGGGCTTCACATCCAGACTTGCCCGCTGCAATCTGAGTCGCTCAACCAGATCATCCAGACTGCCCCGATCCAGCAAGTCTATATCCTGATTTAGCGCGGTCTCGGGCGCACTCGCATAGCGCCCCCACATACCAGCCTGGATATACCAGTACAGGAGCTTATACTGCTGCTGTGCGCTGAGCTTACCTTTGCATCGTTTGAGGTAGCGTACCAGGACCGGGAATCCCGAAACAGGAAGCAGCGCCTGGTTATGATCAAGACCCAGATAAACATTGATCAAAGTCAGCAGCTGATCAATGTATATGCCTGCCTGTTTGAGTCCTCTTTGAAAGCTCCTGCCATCCACATCATGCAGGTGCGAAAACTTGGCTTCTCCGGTGATCAGCACATTTACGCAACGGAGGAGCCAGTCATGGGAGAATTTATAACCTACCTTCTTCCACTCCTCAAGTTTTTGGCTCATGGTGTCGCGTGCTTCCGGCCAATCAACTGACACTTTGGCCAGCGCCAAGTCGCCGTGCGAGAGTTTGGTCCCTCCGCTGTTGACCTGGTTGAAAATCTCCACCACCTCATCGGGGCGGATGTTCTTTCCGGAAATCAATTCCTGCGGCAAATTGCGATTAAGAACATTTCTGAGGTCCAACAGCCTCTGCACATAGAGAGCCGTATGCTCCACCAATACGGGCTGGCTGGTGATCGCTTCAACCAGGTTAGCGGTCTGCATCACCCATGTTACATCAACCCAGTGTGGATCTTCCTTCATCTTGGGACTGAAGAATTCAAACTCCTCGGTCTTGACATTAAATCGCAGGCCTGTGAAGATCTTGGCATCTTCGTCAGAAAACTCAGGAGGCCGACCATGGACCACCCCGTAAATGGTGGTAAGGCGCTGCTGCCCATCCAACAATAACTGAATCGGACCACCCGTGACCGCACCTCCTCCCCGCGTTTCAGCATTCTGAGCGCTCGTCTGCCAGATCAGCAGCCCGCCTACGGGTCGCTGACGGTAGAGCGACCGAAAAAGTGCCCGGATCTGAGGCCGCTTCCACACAAACCCCCGCTGAAACTGTGGCAGGGCGATCTGCCCAAGGTCAATCTGGTTTAGGATCGTGTTGATTTGCGGCATTTGCTGGATTAGGCTTGGATCCGGATAAGTCAGACGCAGGGAATGCTCCTTCCAGCCTGAGCGCTGTTTGGGCGGTCGGCTGAATTTTGACTGTCGTCTGGTCGTACGGGCATAGCGAAAGCGGAATATAGCAACTCGGCGGGTAGCATTTTCCGGCAAGAGGAACTTCAAACCAATTCGCGCACGGATCTTGCCCCACCGTGCAGGTCTTTGCTCGACCCGTTCAGGCCACCCACCTCATCCCAATACCCGAACAGTACCTATTTTTTGAGAAGCCTGGTGCCTTTCCCTGGTGGGTGCATGATTCGTTGAACCGGGACCAGGTCCAACTGCTACACCAAGCACGATAACTGTTTTGTCCATCAAGAGCCCGGCGCGGCAACCTTCCCGCCGAAAGTACATGGAGCTGGTGCTGTCTGGCGCTGATCAGCGCAAGGTGGACCGGCTGACCATGGATGAATTCGGACTGCCCCCGTTCACACTGATGGAGAATGCCGGAAGGGCGGCCGCAGCACACATCAACCGGCAGTACGGCCCGATGGTGTCCTGTAAGGTGGGGATCGTCTGCGGCAAGGGCAATAACGGCGGCGACGGGCTGGTCGTAGCCCGGGTGCTGTGCGGCCAAGGTGCCCCAGTGCATGTCCTGTTGCTGGGATCGCCTGCCACGCCCGAAGCCGCGCTCAACCTTGAGCTGCTCCGAAAACTTCGGGAAGCGGACAAGACAATAAGGCTCACCATTACTGACTGGGATCCGGCGACCACATCCCTGCCCGACGCGGATCTGTATGTGGATGCCATCCTGGGCACCGGCCTGACACGTACCCTTCGCGGCCTGGCGGCCGGCGCAGTGGAACAGCTCAACAGCTCCGGCAAACCCATCGCAGCACTTGATGTCCCGACAGGATTGCATGCCGATACGGGCGCGCCACTCGGTGCTGCCGTACGCGCTGACATGACCGTAACCATGGGAGCTCTCAAGCCGGGGCTGCTGATCAATGAAGGTCCGCAGTATTCGCCGGAATACCGCCGCGCCGAAATTGGAATCCCCCGGCACCTGATCTTTGCAGACTCAGTCCATCGCCGCTATTGGCTGACCACTGATCGCGGGGTTGCGCAGCTGCTTCCACAACGACATTCCCGCGCTCACAAGTACAGCGCGGGAATGGTGCTCGTGGTGGGCGGGTCCCCAGGACTCACCGGGGCACCCGTAATGGCCTCAACCGCAGCCGCCCGGGTTGGTGCCGGTTATGTGGCCTGCGCCACACCCGCTTCTATTCAACCCATCATGGCCGAAAAGCTCACGGAAATCGCGGCTATCGGGCTGCCGGAACATCCACAGGGAGGCTTGAACATCAGTGCAGCCATAAGCGACTTACAGCCATGGCTGACCAGGGCGGGATGCCTATTGATCGGGCCTGGACTCGGGTGTCATCCCCGCACGCGGACCTTCGTCAGACAGCTGGTCGCCTCGGTGGATCTTCCCGTTGTGATTGATGCAGATGGATTACGGGCCCTGGACCCGGACCGGATTGCCGCGCACTCCTGCAAACGGTGGATCCTGACCCCCCACTGGGGAGAGTTTGGTGCCCTGGTACCACAACCCGTTGATCCCGTAAACGCACTTAACCTGGCACACGAGTGGTCACGCAAGTGGGACAGCACCCTGATTCTCAAGGGCATGCCCAGTACCATCGCCTCGCCCGATTACGATGGGCTGATCTGCGGGTCCGGCAGTAGCGCGCTGGCCACGGCAGGCACCGGCGATATTTTGGCAGGTCTCTGCGCGGGCCTGGTCGCACAGGGCTGCAGTCCGATGGACGCGGCCGTGTGTGCCATCC
This sequence comes from Bacteroidota bacterium, assembly GCA_028873925.1. Classification (GTDB taxonomy): domain Bacteria; phylum Bacteroidota; class Rhodothermia; order Rhodothermales; family Bin80; genus JAPPNA01. The sequence goes on from JAPPNA010000101.1 coordinate 20,072, forward strand.
ACCTGGGCGGAGCGGCGGCGGACGCGTATTCCAAGCAGTACCCGGAAGTATCAATGATGGCCATGGACATGCATCAGGTACTGCCTCTGGTGCTTGGGCGCATCCTGCCCCTGCGGGATCTGGACTGAATCAGTCAGCAATTGAGGTCGGCTGCGACACTCCGGGTTATCCCTGACTGCACAGTTCAGTCGCGCACCGGGAAAGCATCAGCAAACCATGCCCGGCAATTCGGAACCCCAGAGCACCGGCTGTTGTACGCTTGTAGCATGTCGTTCAGTGGGCGACCGCAGACTGCCTCCCCCGTTAGGGTGCCTAAGCAACGGGCCTTGGGCGTTCGTATCTTTGATTGTGAGTCGGTTTTTTCATGAGTCTCCGTACGATACCTGCTGTTTTTGCCTTGCTGGCGCTGTCAGCCTGCAGCGGGATCCTGATGACGCAGTCTCCTGAATCCAGGCGGCCTCCACCTGCCCCCGTGTTGGAGGAATCGGGGCAGCTGCGTATAGCTCGGGATTCAGCAGCAGAATTTATCGGGCTGGTACACGACAGGGTTACGGTGGACCCGGTCCTGATCGGCGATATGCGTGATTTGCTGTCACGGATCAACTACCCGGAGGAGGCACAGCGCGCCGGTGTGGAAGGTTATGTGCATCTGAAATTTATCGTTGACACGGAGGGTCGGGTACGCAATGCGCGCGTAGTACAGGGAATTGGCGGCGGGTGCGACCAGGAAGCACTCCTGACTTCGGCGGTTTACAATTGCAGTGAGTTATACAACATGCCCATTTTTATTGGACTTAGGCCCATTTCTGATGGCTATCCTGGGCGGACTGAACACTACATTTGTGGCCTGCCAAGCCGCTCTTGGCGATAG
>JAPPNA010000106.1 GCA_028873925.1 Bacteroidota bacterium
GATGCGTTTATTCCGGCAGCAGCCATGGTGTCATTGGGGTTGACATTGTGGGATCTCCCGGCGGAGCATGCCCGCCCTCTTATGAGTCGGATCAATGTTCGATTCCATAGTTTTGCAAGAGGCTCCTATTGTCCGAGTCAGTCATTCGTGCTGCAGGGCAACCAACCCATCCCATCCCATGGAGTGATCTGCTTGGAGATCGACATAGCGTATGATGCGCGGGTGGGTGTGGAATGTTGAGTCTCATGGGGCAGATTATGCTGTAGCAACAGGCGCGTCAGGGTGGCCCGGCAGCTTCGGTCAGAGCCATGGCGCGGGTGCGTGCAAACAATGTGCGCTGGTCCGATTCTCTACATCGCGAAGTCTGCCTGCATGCAATTGCACGCACGCTTGACCTGCCTGCAGGCATGGGCGATCTGTAGCCGCCACTGTGCAAGGCCGATGTTACCATCCGCGTGGCCATGGGTAGACTAGACATTGCCGAAAAATGAGCATATGAAATCAGGATCGGATATACCCTCAAAGGCGGCCAATCCAGTTAGTTGCAAGGCTGCAATCCGAGTACAATTCGGCCGTAATAGCTCTGGACCGGTTCGGCACAGTCCATCGATGCTGCCACCACACGGGGACGTACCTGATCCACCATCGTGCGCTTATGTGACGCACTCCTCTATCCTCACTTTGCGTATCAGGTTCCGCCGCCTACCGGATGAAGAAACCTGCACAAAGCGACCCCGTATGTTTGCGGCTATGACAACTGAATGCAGGCAGCATGGCCTCTCCAGGCACGGATCCCGGTGATGCGCTACCGCGCGGCTCTGTCCTTGGAGCGTATAGGATTCGCGCTTTGCTTGGGTGCGGTGGATTTGGCTTGGTTTACAGGGCTCATCATCTGGAGCTCGGGATTGACGTGGCTGTTAAGGAATTTTTCCCGACCGACTTAGCCGTTCGACTTGGCCCAAGTGTTCAACCCAATCGCCCTGAAAGCGAGTATTACTTCCAAGATGGTTTGGGACGATTCCTGGAGGAAGCCAAACGACTGGAGGATTTTCGTGATTGCCCAGGCATAGTGTCCTGCCGCGACCTGTTTCGGGCTAACGGAACGGCGTACATGGTGATGGACTTTGTGGAGGGACTCCCGCTGTCAAGACTGTTAGGGCAGCGGGAAACCCATGGACAGCCATTCACGGAGCGGGACTTGGTTGGTGTGATTAGGCCACTTCTTGCCGGATTGCAGGTAATTCACAGATCTGGCGTGTATCATCGCGATATCAAGCCTTCAAACATCCTGATTCGCCGCTCAGATGGCCTGCCGATACTGATCGACTTTGGCGCAGCAAAGCAGGAGACGGCAGGATTAACCAAGTCCATGGCACCGTACACGGATGGATATGCGGCCTGGGAGCAAGTCGGCGAAGGTCAGATCGGCCCGTGGACCGATGTCTACGGGGTAGGTGCCGTAATGTGGCGCATGGTGGCTGGAGGAGCTCCTCCGTTCCACCCGCCAAACCCACTGCCTGTGCAGCGCAGGGCACATCAGACAATGCAGGGTGGACTGGATCCCATGCCTAAGGCCGAGAAGCTGGGAGCGGGTCGATTTGCGCAGAATCTGCTTCAAACCGTTGATGCATGCACGGAGATTCAGAGCGCCCAGAGTATCCAGGATTGTCATGAAATACTGCAGCGGATTGACGAGAGGGTACAAGTGCCAACGGGGCAGACTTGGAGTCAAAGGAGGAATGGCCCTTCACAAATGGAGGGGCGCAATCCCAATCGTCAGGAGTTCGACCAAAATTCTATGCATCCAGACATCATTGAACGCACACGGGTTGGATTTGGCAAGTACAAAGGCAAGACTTGGGCCGAAGTCGTTCGCCAAGACCCCGGCTACGTCCGCTGGTGGTTTACGACCGACAATCCAGGCAAAATCGGTGCTCCGGTTTTGGCCGCGCTAAAGGCGGCATTGGGTGTCGCTCAGGAGCCGGATAACCACAGGAAAGCTGTCGCGCACGGCACTGGACCTACCCCGATGCCGGTCGCGTGGCAGGATTCTGGAGATCGGTCCGAATTCTACGCCGAATACGTTGCTATCGGTGCCATTCCGGGAGTTCTGATTAATAGTTTGTCGGAATGGAACGCGGGCCAGGTTGCGGACGGGAAGGTAAACGCTCAGGCAGAGTCGCTGAACAAAGCTCTGTCCCAGACAGCCTTTCTGATTAGGCGGGACCGAATCGGCAAATCTTCGGATACAACCCGCTTCGCTGCCAGCCTCATTGAGAAACTCCTGACGCGCGGTAGCACTCCGTTGCCCAGCCTCGGAGTTGAACGAGAAGCGCTTAAGCTGAACGACCTGGAAGATTCTGTAAGTGAACTGGGGGCCGACGATCCAGAATTGGGGTGGGACAGCGATTTGATTGCCGACCACTCTACTGTTGTGTCAGGAGTGATTGAGCGAGCCAACTTCGCAGCTGATCCGGAAATCAATTACGCATCAGGCAGCCCCGCCCCGCCTGCGGGGTGCCTGGAAAAAGAGAGATTTCTCAACCATTGGGTGCCGAAGGAGTTGGGACCGACCGCCGGTCACTGGTTCATTCCACAGGTATCGCTGCGCATGCTGCTTGAGTCTGAGGGCGTTTCCGTTTCGGCAAACGACTCGCGGCGAATTGACTTCCTGTTCTGTCACCCGATGCTGTTTCGCCCCCTCGCCATTGAGATTGGCCATCGAAATGGAGCAGGTAGCAACCGCGGCCAATCGATTCCCGATCGCATTGATTTTGTCCGTGTCCCTACTGAAGAATTGATAAGGGAATCCGGACCTAACCTTGCAGGAATACGCGACCGGTTATCAAAACTGTTCGTACATCAGGAGCTGTCGGAAATCCACCGACGATATGCCAGGTTGATTGCTGACTGCACAGTTGCGTCCAAGGTTCAATTCGCCTTGGCAGGAGCATTGTGGCGCGGCTGGCTGCGCCCGGGCCGATGCTGGAAGGTACGGATCGCGGGGACCCGATCTCCATCGGCATTTGGCGTGTTCGACCTGCTGGACATGCTCCAGGCGATTGAAGCCATTTACGGTATTCCGGTAACGCCCACGCAATGCTTGGTCGAGTTGGCAGATAGTGACCATGCCCTGGAATGGCCCCGGGCGGAATCCGGTAAAGCGGACTCGCAGACAGGCAAAACTAACAGCGGCGACTGCGATCAACTTGTGATCGCAGCGGAAACCCTATGTGGGCTCTCTCACATGATTTGCCGCAGTGACATTCCAGACTGTATCATCAGGTCGGCATACCTGCCCGTCGATCTGGCCATCTCCCCAAAGCTCCCGGGGGATCTGCGCCGTCCAGCAGTAATGCGCGACTATCAGGAAGGGTCTGCAATCCACCGAGCATTGCGTCTCTTTCTGCGACATCTATACAGAAAACGCGAATTCCTGGAAGGCCAGGCCAGGGCGATCCTGAATGCACTGCGGCACATTGATACCATAGTCCTTCTACCCACTGGAGGGGGAAAGAGCATTGTTTACCAACTCGCTGGCCTGCTGATGCCGGGCGTAACCCTGGTTGTGGATCCGCTGATAGCGCTCATGGAAGATCAGGTTGAGGGTCTCCAAGCGTATGGGATTGACAGAACCGCCGCTATCTTCTGGGCGGGCGATCGTGCCGCTCAAACGCGCAAGATCCGGCTCATGGAGGTGGGGCAGTTTCAATTTGTCTTGGTGTCGCCTGAACGTCTGCAGAATGTGGCATTTCGCAAAGCCGTACATGGGCTCGCGGCGAATTACCCCATCAACCTGGCGGTGATTGACGAAGCTCACTGTGTTTCGGAGTGGGGGCATGACTTTCGACCGGCATACTTGAGTCTTGCCAACTCGCTCAGAATCTTCACATCTTCGGACGATGGCACAACGCCGCCGCTGCTGGCCCTGACGGGCACCGCATCGCGCGCGGTGCTGCGGGACATGGTAGACGACCTTGAAATTGACCGGAACAACTCGGATGCGCTCATTCGCCCGGAGTCGTTTGACCGCAAGGAAATTAAGTTCAGGATCATACGGACAACGCCCGCTTTTGCCGCCGCGCGCCTGAGGGCAGAATTGAGGAGGCTGGCTGCGGAGCGCGGGCTGCCGGTGACCGAGTATTACAAGCCCCGTCTGAGGAATACGAATTCCGGGATCGTCTTCGTACCCACTGTACGTGGCAAGACGGGAATCTACGAGGTGCTGGATCACGTAACGAGGGTAACCTCCGCAAAGGTGACCTCTTATTCCGGTAAGGCACCTCATGATGATGATCGTTCAACCTGGAATAAGACCAAACGCCATAACGCTCAAACGTTTAAGCGGAACGAGGCTCCAGTGCTTGTCGCCACCAAAGCGTTCGGAATGGGAATTGATAAACCCAACATTCGCTATACCATTCACTTTGGTGTGCCGAGTTCGCTTGAACAGTATTACCAGGAAGCCGGCCGGGCGGGGCGTGACCGACAGCAAGCGTATTCGACGCTGATCTTGGGAGAACTCAGCGAGACCCGGTCTGATGATCTCTTGCATCCAGATCTGGAGATTGAAGAATTAAGGCACCTGCACCGCGACGCAACCAGCGATTACGGCGCACGGGATGACATAACCCGTGCACTGTTTTTCCACCTGAGCAGTTTTCGAGGCACGAAGGAAGAAGTAGAGGATGTGTGGTGTCTCATCGGAAAGGTCATGGATAAGCCAGCCCTTGTACCCATCAAGCTTGAATTCAGCACGGATAACGATAAGAAACGCAAGGAAAAGGCCATTTATCGCCTTTACAAGCTTGGATTCGTGAAGGACTACACGGTGGACAGCGGCACAAGGGAGTTTGAAATCAGAAGGGCCGGGTTCGATTTCCGGCGGTTTCGGAATCGCCTCCTCAACTATGTCAGAAATGTCGCTCCGGGCAAGCTTGCGTCCATCCGGCGTAGGATTGACAGATAGATCCGGCAGACCATCACCGCGCCCTACTTGGTCTGGCTGCGGTCCATGTTGAGTTTACCTACGACGAAATTGAGCGTGCACGGCATCGCGCGATCCAAGAGGCGATTTTGCTTGCGCGGCAGTCAGAATCCGATGCAGAAGTTAGGAAGCGACTACTCGACTATCTCCAGGAAGGTGTCGGTCATGAACAGATAGGCGAGCTTGTGCGGCGTGAGCAGGTTGATCTCCAATTGTGGATCGACCTTGTGGATAAGATCGGCAATCCGATTGAAGCGGGGGAACTCCGAGGGCTTTGCATCCGTGCGCTTGAGTCATCGCCCGACCACCCGGGGCTCCTGCTGACCAGGGGAGTGGTTGAGGCCCTTGCGTCCGACTACTATTGGAATGTAGCCTCAACGAACATTGCTAGGTCAATCATAGTGGGGATTGAAAAGTATGACATAGCCGCTGAGCATTTTGAGGGCGTGATCGAACGGTTGTTTGGCTTATCGTCGGCAGGCCCATCTCGACCGGCTGAGGCGGTTCGGCTTGAGTCTGCCTTAACGATGGCGCTTGTTGACTTGCTCGAGGTCCGCGAGCATCGATTTGTTGAGGCGATCGTGAAGCGCCGAAGTGATCAATGTGGCAACTGGGAAGCTCTCTCAATCCTTCAATGGCACCGTACCGAGCAGCTGGTGAAGCAGTTGGAAGATGCTGTCAATACCGCGGTCCAAGATCTTGGACATTTCCAATAACTCTGCAGCCGAAAACAGGCGGACGGCCCCAAACCTAACCGACCATGAACGATTCCAAAATGCAAGGTACGCAAACTGTCATGAGCGAAGTCGCGAGCCGGCTACAACAAACCGAACAGCGTGCGGCCGCTATCGTCGCCGCACTTGATCGGCAGAAATCAGTTAAGGACTCCCTTGTGGGAGCCAGCGAGGCGCTACTTGAGGTAAGTTCGGCAATCGTTGATCTCGCGCGGGAGGCTAAGCGGGCAACGGATGAATTCCAGCAAGCCGTATTGGTGCTCCAGAGAGCAGGTGACATCTTGGATCCGGCCGCCCTTCAGTCAAGCCTGGATTCGATTAACCGGAGTACCATTCGGATTGCAGGTGAGATCACGAATCTGCGCGACCATGTTGATGCCGAGCTAAAGGATATCCGCGGTGCTGTGAAAGATACCGAGCGCCGCACGGTTGAACGCCTGAGGCCGCGTTCACTTTGGAAGGGTTTATTCGGAAGGCGAAAAAGATAGGTGTATATTCTCGCTTCAATTCAGCGTGCAAAATCACAATGGATGCGCGGCTGCCTGTGATGGCCGATGTGCTCAACTGACTCATGGGACTGCGGATAGTCTGAAATCGCCGAGAGGCGCACGGTATTTCGCGAAATCGTCTCCTGCCACGCCGACTCACGCTGACGCGTTGCGAGATGAACGATCTCTGTCCGGGAGGGGCTATTGATCTGCCCATGAAGGACAACGGTTGCCACAATTAGCCGGAACCCGCTTCCTTGTTCCGCAATATCCTCACAATTGAGCTTTCCTCGATGGTCCAAGAGTCTTGGGCCCAACCCCGAGTGTGGATTGAGGCCAACAAGTAGCCTGAACTTTAGCTGCGCTGGCGACGAAGACGAACGTATCAGCGGACACTATATGGTGGTAAGAATCAGGCGGGTGGGTTCTTCCGAATCGGATGAAAGGAGGGGTCAGAGCCGGTTATTTTGTTACGGTTTGGTAAAAACTGGGACGGGGATGGTAGAGTGGCGGGATCATTTGGCTAAACTTGCGTAATATTTCATGGTACAGATCAATACTATTGGTCATGGGCACGGGAATATTTACGGCTGCGCATTACCTCTGTAGGCAGTCAGGCTGGCAGCTGTCCAACCTGAAGCTGCAGAAACTGCTCTATTTTGCCCAAATGGTGGCGCTTGGGCGCTTTGGGGAAGAAATCTTGAAGGAAGACTTTCAGGCGTGGGCGCTCGGGCCCGTCAATGAGGCCCTGTATCATGAGGCGAAGTTCTTTGGATCGCGCCCTGTAGAAACCCTGCACCCTGTGGCAGGACAATTCCTTCCAGATCTCCACAGAGCGATTCTGGATCAGGCATTGGAATCGCTGGGGGATAAATCTGTTGGGGAGCTGATTCTGATTTCGCACTGGCCTAAAGGGGCTTGGGCCAAGCATTACAAGCGTGGAGAAAAAGGTAGAGTCATTCCGAAGAAGGACATCGCCGCGGAGTATTTGGATCGTGCGGGGAAGAAGGATTCGCCGGTGGATGCCGAAAGCTGAACGCCTTTCAGAGGTCTTACGGGTGTCCTTTGACGAAGTCTCGCGGTCACGGACCAATCCGGATCAGGGTGGCGAGTGGGTTGACGACATCGCGGATGCTTACCAGGATTTCGTGGAACAGCTTGCGCGCAAAGAGCGTCAGAAAAACGACGAGCGATTTAGGCAGGGCAGGGTTTTCGTACGGACCTCAATTGGCTGCTTAATCTTCGTCGGCTTGGTCATAGTCGCCCACGGGATTGAGGCTGTGCCGTTTGCCTTGGATAAGACGACTCTGGGGATTCTGCTAGGGACGACCACAGTGAACATGTTGGCCCCCTATTTTCTGATGGCGAAGTATCTCTTCAATGGACATTCCCCGCCGAATTGAATTAAGGTGCTATGGCTTGTTCGGGGCTGGTATACCCCATCATGTTGGTGCGCGGTTGGTCAACCTGGTAAGGCCATGTGCCACTGGGCATCTTTGGAGGGTCCGTCACCAACAGGCGATCAGTTCGGGAGCCGGAGTACGGAATTGAACACAACAGGCTGTTCGCCGCTTTCGTGGAAGTTGAACGGGAAGCGTGCCTGACTGCACACGCTGAATCCGTATGTGAGCGCACGCAGTATGCACCCGCCCCTACTACCGGCACAATGCTGAACTGACGGGCGCAATTGGAAGCAGTCCAACCTTTCGTCCTCTTAGCCAAAATTCTGGACCATTACGTTTCACAATTCACAACGCGAGTGTCTGGTCTAAGACTGGAAAGACCGAGAAGAGCCGCATGAGGCCGGAGTCTCACTTACGATTCTGTGGGGGTAAGCGGCTGAAATCCCCCTTAGCAACCCGACGGAACTGGCACCGAAGAGAGCACTGGACACCGATTGCACAGCAGCCATCCTTTGAGTTAAGGCAAGCTCACTCTTGGGCCTCTTTATGGCAGAGGGCAATCTATGCTCGCGGCAGATCGCTTGGATCACGCTTGGACGAGCCTTATGAACAAGCACTCGGAAGTGGCTGCGTCGCCGATTCACGACGGATACACGGGATGGAAAATGCTGACCTGTCGGCAGATCGTTGAGGCGGGAGCACGGGTCAAGTCATACCCAAATCTGCCGGAGAGTTCACCATCCCCATCCCTTTGCAGACGACATTGTAGCCCGGAAAAAGGGAGGCGATCAGATTGGCTGGCCTCAGCGAGTATATCGCGCCTAATTGGATCCATGAGCCACATGCGATTCATGACAGACATTCAAGTAGGCCCTCGTCGCCAAATAGAGGGATCGGCCCTCACCCCTCCTGTAAATGCGTGGCTCCATGAGAGGACTGAGCGAAACCGATGCTATTGATGGGCATCCCGCGCTGGGTTTGGCCGTGATACATCTGGCCACTGTTGCACGGGAACCGGATGTCGCGATGGCTCCGGGTCGGCCTTTGTCCACATGCCCCAGCACCTGAATTGACTGCAGTCCGCTGAAGTTATCAGTAAGGAAGCGTGCGGACAGCACAATAGGGCCGAGGTGTGTCCCGGCGGGGCCCTTCACCATCTCCACCAGCCCCCGCAGAGTCACCGCTACGTCACGATCCCGCGGAAACACTTCAACGAGGTGCCGCATTTCAAGGGAGGGTGTCCCGTTAATTCAAACCCTAAGCACTTTCATTCTCAGTGACCAGTCACCCTGATTCCGGGACCGTTTCAATTCATCATTCTCAGTGCCTAGTAAGGAGAGAGCTTCCGGGAACTACTCTGCGGCTGTCCACACACGACCGGGTCACGGTACCCCGGTTCAATCGGGAGGCGATGAGGCGTTTGATATTCGGGTCCGGTGAGATAGGCTCGCGTCAAGACAAATGCAGCGCAAAAATGGATGTGCCCCGAATCTTGCATGACGACCGCGCTAACGGTCCCGCCGGCCGGGTTGGTGGGGTGATGCGGGTGCGTGGGAATGATCCTGGCTGGCACCAATTGAGGGGATCCGATTCGGGGCATACGGGTCGTGGTGCTGATGCCGCTATCGGTGCATCGGAGCGGATTCCTCAGGATCAAGTGAGATCTGCACTTGAGGCAGGTCGCCCGGTTCAATACCCCTGGTGGACACGGGTCGGGTCAACAAGGGGGCGCTATCTATCAGCTAATTGACTGATCAAGCCATGAAATCTCCGAAACGAATAAAGTCTCTCGGTCGTCGGCCCAGAAAGGATACGTCGGAAATCAAGCCAGAGTTTATGAGACTTATCCTTGAAATTGCGAGGGAGTATGGAGACGATCGGGGCGAAATCATCAACGATCTCATAGGGTATGGGCTGTGTCGCCAGTATCTCTTTTTTGAAGTCCTTGATTTTTTGGAGTCGAACGGTGAATATACTCCCGGTGCGGTGGTCAATGCGGACAGGCTGCTGGAGATATTCGTGGACTGGATGCCGGTCGTCGATGGGTTCCATACATACTATAACGATTACGACTTTTACTCCGTGCTGACGGACCTGTTTGGTGCAAGCGGGTCAGGGTTTATGCGCTGCACATTTGACGGTTTCAAGTTAACGGGCTGGCAGCTGGACAGTGACTGATTCAATCACGCTGCCACCCGATGAAGAGGGTCGCCCCAATTATCGGCACCGGTTTGTAGGACGCGAGTACCTATTGATGAGTCCAAGATTCTGCATTGGCGGCGCTACTGATTCAACCATTGCGACTGCGTCATCGTCCGGGTCTGCGCCCAGAGGATGGCAAGGGTAGGAGGTGCCCCGGCTTGATTGGGCAATGATCCGGCCCAATCGGGGCCGCCAGCTTCCCCTTCACACGTTTAGCATCATAGCAGGTCCTGCGCACGCATCCAGTCGTCGTTGAAGGTCTTGGTCAGATACCGGTTGCCGGAATCTGCCAGAATGATCACGACCACATGGTCGGATCGGAGTGCGGACGCATGTGATCGTAACCACAGGAGCGCTCCGGCCGTGGCCAGCCCGCCGGACTGACCGGCCAGTATGCCCTCCTCGGCCACCAGCATTCGCGCATAACGCATGCTGCACTGATCCTCTACCCGCACATAGTCGTCAATCACATCCGCATCAAAGTTGCCTGCGACGAACCCCTTGCCGGCCCCTTCAATCTGATAGGACTGCACATCTTCCAAGTCCACCTGGCCTTCGTGAAAATATCGGTGATAGATTGAGCCGTACGGGTCAACACCCACCACCTGAACTGGCGGATTCTGCTCCTTAAGGTAGCTGGCTACGCCGCTGATAGTCCCTCCGGTACTGGCCGTCGCAAATACATGTGAGACCATTCCCTGCGTCTGATTCCAGATTTCCGGGCCTGTGGTATGGTAGTGTGCCTGCCGGTTTGCCCGGTTGAAATACTGATTCAGGTACACGCCGCCGAGTGTTTCATCGGAGAGTCGGCGGGCCGTACTGTAGTAGGATTCGGGATCATCCGGGGCGGCCTCTTTAGGACACACGGTGACTTCAGCCCCGAATGCACGCAACAGATCCAGCTTTTCCCGGCTGAGTTTGTCCGTTACGGCCAACAGGCAGCGGTACCCCTTGGCCCGCGCTACCATTGCTACGCCAACGCCGGTATTGCCGCTCGTGGCCTCTACGACTACGCCATCCGGCTTCAGGCGGCCCTCCCGCTCCGCTTCCGCCACCATGAAGGCCGCGATCCGATCCTTCGTGGATCCGCCGGGATTCATCGACTCAAGTTTAGCCAGGACTGTGCACGGTAAGTCCCGCGCGATCCTGTTGAGCCGCACGAGCGGCGTATTGCCGATAGCCCTCACAATATTGCTGTGCCACATGGCCGCCGGGATGCACTACTTACGCTCTGCAACGCCTGGCCCGCCCAATAGGTCAACGAGGCCGCCCAGTGTCGTAAATGGCGGGCGCGGCATTCGAGGGCAACATCACAATAGAGGTCCTCCGCATAGTGGTTACTTCGGCCTTCCATGAACCGGATGGCTGCGAAGGACCAGCCTCCAGTCGGCGGATAGGGTGGAGCTAAGCGGACTCGAACCGCTGGCCTCCTGAGTGCGATTCAGGCGCTCTACCATCTGAGCTATAGCCCCGTCAGCAGTTGAGACTTAAACGCTGTCTCACCGGTTGTGGGTCCCGCCATACGAACAATTAGCGGCGTGATGCCGTTCTTAATGCCGCCTACGTTAAATCACAGCAATTGCCGCATGTCCGCATCCCGGCCCGCTCCCAAAACAGATCACTTTGGCGCGCGCGCCCAGCTGGATTCCGGCAATGGTCCGGTCTGGATGTACCGGCTGGATCGGCTCGCCGTGGCCGGATTCAATATTGGGAGGCTGCCCTATTCCATACGCATCATGCTGGAGGCACTGCTGCGCGGCTGCGATGGATTCACCGTAATGCCGGAAGATGTGACCACGCTGGCTTCCTACGACCCTAAGGCACCCGCCCGCGTGGAAATTCCCTTCTCTCCGGCACGCGTGCTGCTGCAGGACTTTACAGGCGTGCCCGCGGTGGTTGACCTGGCAGCCATGCGCAGCGCGATGGCACGGGCCGGAGGCGATCCGTCCACCATCAATCCGCGGGTGCCGGTGCATCTGATCATTGACCACAGTGTGCAGGTGGATTACCATGGTATTCCAGAGGCATTACGGCTGAATTCGGACTTTGAGTTCCGGCGCAACCGGGAACGGTACGAATTTCTGCGCTGGGGTCAGCAGGCGTTTGACAATTTCTATGTCGTTCCGCCGGCAAGCGGTATCTGTCATCAGGTGAACCTGGAATATGTGGCGAGATGCGTATGGACGCGCAGCCAGGCGGGTCATACGGTAGCCTACCCGGATTCATTGGTCGGCACCGATTCCCATACGACCATGATCAACGGGCTGGGCGTTGTGGGCTGGGGCGTAGGCGGTATTGAGGCTGAGGCGGTGATGCTGGGGCAGCCTGTCTATATGCTCATGCCCGAAGTGGTGGGTTTTCGGATCACCGGGCGGCTCCCGCAGGGCGCAACCGCGACAGATCTGGTGCTAACGGTCACGCAAATACTCAGAAGCTACGGGGTGGTAGGCCGGTTCGTGGAATTCTTTGGGCCCGGCGTAGCTAACCTGAGTATTCCGGATCGCGCAACCATCAGCAATATGTCGCCGGAATACGGAGCTACGATGGGGTTCTTTCCTGTGGATGACGAAACACTCTCTTTCCTCCGGCGCACCGGGCGCGACGAATCGCTGGTGCAGCTGGTGGAGCGGTATGCCAAAGAGCAGGGCCTGTTTTTGGACGACGAAGAGGCGGAGTACCTGGATGTGCTGGAGCTGGACTTAAGCGATGTGGTGCCCAGCGTGGCCGGACCGAAGCGTCCGCAGGATCGGATCGCCGTACCGGGCCTTAAGGAATCATTCCGGGACTCATTCACCGCGCCCGCCGGGCCCCGGGGATTCGGTCGCTCCGCTGCGGAGCTCCAACGTCGGGTGCCGACAAACGGACAGGATCAGACGATGGGTCATGGCGATGTAGCCATAGCAGCCATTACCAGTTGCACCAACACCAGCAACCCAAGCGTCATGATTGGGGCGGGTCTGGTAGCTAAGAAGGCGGTGGAAAAAGGCCTTTCGGTTGCCCCCCATGTTAAGACGAGCCTGGCCCCCGGCTCAAGGGTGGTTACCGAGTACCTGCGGGAGGCTGGGCTGCTGCCGTTCCTGGCCGAGTTGGGCTTTGATGTGGTCGGATACGGTTGCACGACCTGTATTGGTAACTCCGGACCGCTGGCGGAGCGCGAAACAGCTGCTATACGGACCGGGGATTTGGTCGTAGCCGGGGTGCTTAGCGGCAATCGCAATTTTGAGGGTCGCATTCATGCGCTCGTGCAGGCAAACTACCTGGCCTCCCCGCCCCTAGTGGTGGCTTATGCGTTGGCAGGTACGGTGGACATAGATCTGACCTGTTCGCCTGTAGGGCGGGATCAGCGCGGCCGGGATGTTTTCCTGCGTGATATTTGGCCCAGTGCCGAAGAAATCAAAACTGCCATCAATGCGTCAATTACGCCGAAAATGTTTACGGAGGAATACGGCGGCATTGAAACTTCCAATGAAACCTGGAATGCAATTGAGATTCCAGAGGGATCGCAGTATGCGTGGGATGCATCGTCCACTTATATACAAGAGCCGCCATTCTTCGCCGGACTTACCCCCGAAGTACCGGACGCAGAGCCCGTAACGGGGGCCCGCGTGCTGGTGAAGGCCGGAGATTCCACGACGACGGACCATATATCCCCCGCAGGTGCGATACCGAAGGATTCTCCGGCGGGTGTCTATCTGATAGGGCGCAATGTACACCTGCGTGATTTCAATTCGTTCGGGTCACGGCGCGGGAATCACGAGGTCATGATGCGCGGCACATTCGCCAATATCCGCATCAAGAATCAGCTGGTTCCCGGCACCGAGGGCGGCATTACCCGCTGTTTTGTACAGGATGGCGAAGTGATGCCCATTTACGATGCCGCTATGTTGTACCGGCAGGCAAACGTACCGCTGGTGGTCTTGGGCGGCAAGGATTATGGTATGGGATCAAGTCGCGATTGGGCTGCAAAGGGCACGATCCTGCTGGGTGTCCGAGCGGTTATTGTAGAGAGCTTTGAGCGAATCCACCGGTCCAATCTGATCGGAATGGGCGTGCTCCCCCTGGAGTACCTACCGGGTGAATCGGCGGCTTCCCTGGGTCTGGACGGTACCGAAACGTTTGATATCGCACCAAACCTGGAGCCGCGTGCCCGCGTACAGGTTACTGCCCGTCGCGCATCCAGAGAGTCCGTTACGTTTGCCACCCGGTCTCGGCTGGATACACCGGTCGAGGTGGAATATTTCCGCAACGGCGGGATTCTCCACTATGTGCTTCGGGAGTTTCTGTCGGCATAGCCGCCGCCTCCCGGCGTTTCAATACGCAGGCGGTCGCCAGTCTGCAGGTGCCGCGTGAACTTGCCGGGCAGTTCAGTTTCCTTACCAAGGGCATCAATCAGCATATTGCGCCCTTTTCGTCCGGGTGCGCCGCCGGCCAGCCCCCAGGGGGCATAGCGCCTTCGCTCACTCAGCATGGTTACGGTGACCGAGTCCAGCATGGCGTACTCCCGCACGATGCCGCGGCCGCCTTGGAATCGCCCGGCTCCGCCGGAATTATCAATCAGAGCATACCGGGTGATCCGGAATGGAAACTGCAATTCCAGTGCTTCAATCGGGGTGTTGAGCGTGTTACTCATGTGTACATGAACGCCACTGAGTCCATCTGCCCCCGGCGCTGCCCCCATACCTCCGCCAATGGTTTCGTAGTAGGCGAACGGACATCCGTCGTCCAGCGTGCCGCCGATGGTGAGGTTGTTCATGGTGCCTTGACCGGCGGCACCCACGCGATCCGGCACCGCCTGGGCGAGTGCCCCCAGTACGGCATCGGTAATGCGCTGGGAAGTCTCAACATTGCCCCCGGCGACGGCGGCGGGCCGCCGGGCATTGATCAGGCAGTTGGCCGGAGCCCGCACGGTTACCGGCGCAAAGCAGCCCGCGTTGACCGGAATATCCTCCCGCATCAGGCAGCGGACCGCATAGTAGCAGGCCGAGGCTGTAACGGCATGGACCGTATTGAGTGGTGCATGAACCACAGGATCGGTGCCCGCGAAGTCAAACATGATGCTGCTGCCGGCAATGCGGGCTGCGACCCGGATAAGGGCATCTTCGCCATCCGGTAACTCCATGGCATCGGTAAATTTGAACACTCCGTCCGGCCACTGGAAGATTTCCGCGCGGGTAAGCTGCTCGCTGTAACGGCAGAGGTGGTCCGCATATGCCAGGACCTCGTCAGTGCCGTGCGTCTGCATACAGGCCAGCAGTCGACGTTCACCAATGGCATGAGCTGCGCGCTGGGCAGCCAAATCGCCCCGCCGTTCATCGGGCGTGCGCACATTGCGCAGGATCAGTTCAAGCAGATCCTCGCACAACATGCCATCACGGTACAGACGTACAGGCGGGATGATAATACCCTCCTGGTACAGTTCGGTGGAGAGCGGCAGCGAGCCTGGTGTCATGCCACCCACATCTGCATGGTGCGCTCGGCTGGCGACAAAAAACACAGGGAGTTTTCCAGCAAAGACCGGCGATACCATAGTGATATCCGGGAGATGGTTGCCGCCATCGAAGGGATCATTAACGATGACCACATCGCCCTGTGACCACTTCCTTACCGAGGATAAGGCTGCGGCGCAACTCGCCGGCATGGCTCCCAAGTGCACCGGGATGTGCGCCGCCTGCGCGATCATTCTCCCGCGAGCATCAAATACGGCGCAGGAGAAATCAAGCCGTTCCTTGATATTCGGAGAATACCCGGTGCGTTGCAGGGTGATGCCCATTTCCTCCGCCACGCCGGCAAACCGGTGGCGGTAAACTTCCAGCAATATGGCATCACGCGGCATGATCGGCACCGTAATCCAACAGGATATTACCCCAAGGGTCTATGCGCGCCTGCCATCGGGGATTTACCGCAACGGTAGTATCATACTGGACAACGAGCGCAGGTCCGACAAAGCTGTGCCCGGCCTGCAGCCGGCCGCGGTCGTAACACGGCACCTCCAGCGCCCCCTCGTCTGCCAGCCATATGGATTGGGTGTACACTTGTGCATCAGCCAGGTCTGTGGGATTCGCGTCCGCAGCGGGCTGCGCAAACCGGGCACCCGGATGGCTGGCCTGAATGCGCAGGGTCACGCATTCTACCGGCAGCTCCGCATTGGAATGGCCGTATCGCAGGTGGTGGGCTTCATGAAATCCCCGAAGCGTCTGCTCCAGCCCGGTTGCCGTAACAGGAAGCGGCATGGGCGAGGTGATCTCATAGCTCTGCCCGGTGTATCGCAGGTCCAGACTGGCTGCGATCCGACAGTCAGTTCGGCGGGTCGGCAGCCGCGCAGCCACCTGGCGCTTGAGTTCTTGTACTCGCTCACCAAGCAGATCAGGCTGCCGGATAATTTCCGCCAGTGGCCGAATGATGGCCTGAGAGGTATCCGTGCTGACATCCGCCATCAGCAGACCCATGGCGCTGAGTATGCCGGGATGGCGCGGCACGAGAATGCTGCGGATATCCAAGGCCTCTGAGAGATCGCAGGCGTGCAGCGGACCTGCCCCGCCGAACGGGACCAGTGTATAGCTGCGCGGATCGTACCCCTGCTCAACAGAGACGCGCCGAAGTGCCCGTTCCATGGTAGCGTTAGCAATGCGAATTATCCCCAAGGCTGTTTCCTCAGCACTGAGCGATAGCCGGCACCCCAGGTTTGCCAAGGCGGAATGCGCTGCCGCTTCATCCAGCGGCCTTGACCGTGATCCCCCCAGAAAATAGTCCGGGCGAAGCCGTCCCAGAACAAGATTCGCGTCAGTTACGGTAGGTGAGATGCCGCCTTGGTTGTAGCAGACCGGTCCCGGATCGGCACCTGCGCTTTCGGGGCCCACCCGCAGCACCCCTGCCCTATTCACGTGGGCCATACTGCCGCCGCCAGCCCCGACCGTTTGGATCTGAATGGAGGGCAGTCGGAGCGGCAGGTCGCAGATGGTGCTTTCGGAGGTTTGCGGAATGTGTCCGGGGCAGAGGGCCACATCGGTGCTGGTGCCGCCCATGTCAAGGGTAATCAGGTGGGGTGCCTCTGAAATTTCGCTCTGCCTGGCAAGACCCATGGCCCCCACCACGCCACCTGCAGGGCCGCTCAGGACCATGCGCGCACCCAGCCTGGCCGCCTGTTCGGCGGCCAGGGTGCCGCCATTGGATTGCATGATCCATAGGGTTTGTCCAGACAGTGCACGCGACAAAGTGACCAGATAGCGGCTGACCAGCGGTTGCACATACGCGTTGATGACCGTGGTGGCGGTCCGTTCGAATTCTCTGTATTCCGGCAGCACATCCACGCTCAACGTCTGGTGCACCTCGGGCATACGTTTTGCGAACCACTGACTGATCTGACGCTCGTGGGTATCATTCAGGAAGGAAAACAGCAGGCAGAGGGCGATACTTTCAATGTCTGCCTCGGCGATTTGGACCGCAATGTTCTCCAATTCCTGTTCATTCAGCGGCGTGAGTACCTTACCGGCACTGTTGAGACGTTCGGTCACCTCAAAGCGGTGTTGACGCGGGATGAGATGGCTGCGTGGCGGTTGTGCGAGCGCATAAAGTTGGGGCCGATTCTGTCGTCCGATGGACAGAACATCCGCAAACCCTTCGGTGGTTATGAGGGCGGTGCGGGCACCGCGGCGCTCCAACAGCGCGTTGGTGGCTACCGTTGTTCCATGGATGATGGCATCCGCGGCAGCTGTCTGCAGCAGTTCCAGCCCCTCGATGATGGCCTGGCTCTGGTCACCGATGGTAGTTGCCGTTTTGTGAATCCGTACCTGACCATCACGGAACAGCACAAAATCCGTAAACGTGCCGCCGACATCAATTCCGACCAGGATTCGTCCTGGACTCATGTGCAACCATAGCGAATAGACCGAGTGAATAAACCACCACAGGCAACTTATGTTTCACTGACCCTTGTAGGGATCGTATACACTTCCAACCACGCGGGCCAATACGGTCACATTGACTGAGGCGCGGACGAATGACTGTGGTCGTGCCGGGATTTCCAGATGTTACACGCACCCCACTATCAGTCGGCTCAGCCCAAATGGAATGTCTCAAGCGATGCGGGAATATTGGCATAGCTAATGGACAAATCAGAACGGAAAACACCGCGGAACCAGCGCTCAATAATCCACATCAACTCAAACTGTACGGCCCTGTTCATTCTGCTACATGCTTGTAGATTGCAATATATGGATTAGGCAAAGTGCCATGTTCATCCACATCCGGCTGAACTACACGATAAGCCGAACCGTTGTATGCATGGAGAACACAGTCAGTCAGCCCAAGGATTTCCGTAATGAGTTGACCAGTTTCGTCAAACACCTGCAACTCAATTCCCCGGTTACCGTTATGGTATTGAATCATCACTAAATCGTGACGCAATAACAACACATTGTCAACCATGGATCTGTTGCGCACGACCCTGCCCATATGTATATCTACAGAATGTGAGTCAAGCGGATCCGGCAGATCCCTGGTGATCGGGCGGAACCAGGAATTGCCGGATTTGAATTCCCTGATCTTGCGGCCTCCAGATCCAATTGTGTGAGTGCCGAGGATGAGGGGGTCGCGCAATAGATGGGACTTTCTGTCTTTGCTAAGCCTCCCCCTGCCCATCGATAGTCAACGCCTGGTGCCGGGCTTGGAGGCAGGTTGACCTCGTTTGTAGTGCGACCGGCACTGTCCATAAAGCGCAGGACCTGCCCGGCACCTGTATCAAAAAAGCCGAGCATGGCATTACGGCCATCCAACACCAATTTGTTTTGGGCAAAACTTGTAAAGTGTTGCGCCCTTCCTGCTGAACGTCAGTCTGATGGCCGGAGTATGTTGCTCTATCGGACACGATAGTTCCGCAGTGGAATTGCTGAATCGTACCACAGTATACAAGCAAGTGCGCTGAACGTGTGCTCGGCCATGCTCATCGGTGCCGATGCGCCCTGCATACTTGCTGCGGGAGCCGACACGTTGAGTACTTCACCCCAAGTCCCCACGCCCGGTTTCAATGCTCAACCTGTTCACCCGTGAGGGTTGGGACAAATACACACTTCCGGCTCAAGTATGCATCACGGCTCCGCCTACGAGCTCTGGTTCCTCTGGTGCTGGCCGATGTATCCGACAATTACGCGCTCATTCGGCTCGTCCCACGCGAAACCAATTCGTATCGTGCAATGCGGGTCGCGACGGACTCCCTTGCCGAGATGGGCACCCAACTTCCACATGGTCCCGTTGACTCGGGTCTCATACCATTCCGGGTAACGTCCCATCGAAGTGGTGGATTGCTTTGACTTGTGAAACCAACCTGGGCAGGTCTCCTTGATCCGGTGCGTCGGGCCGTTCCGGTACGCCGTTGCAAGCCACGCGAGCGCGTCAAACACCTCTGACGGATTCGCAAATGGTGTGTCTTCTTTTGACCGGGAGTTAAGCTTGAAGAGCAACCTGTCAGGGAACAGCTTGCGTGCTAAGGCGATGGCTTCACGGACGCTCTCGACCGGTTCCGCCGCCACCGGCTCGCAATCGTCTGGACTGACCCGCCTGCGCTCTTCAACATAGGCGCGTCGCCAATGCTCCTCCATCCTCATGCTTCGCGTGACCTCCTCCTGGAGCCGCTTGGCCTCCTGATCTCCACATGAATTAACCTCCCGAAGCCTCCGATTCTCTGCCTCTAGACGCTCTCGATCCTCTTGAAGGGTCTTGATCTTGCTAGCGGTGGAATCGTCCCCGTTTGAGGATGCTACCGAGAGAGATTGGGGCCCTGCTAAGGCGCGGTCCACCGCCCGAGGCATCGGGACCTCCTTCCCGGTGGTGTCCTCGTCCGGCGCGTCATGCCGGGCAACGCGCTGCTGCCATATACCGACATCTTTCAGTATGATGTCCTCGCATGCTTGACGCTGTACGGCCCGCTCAAGCTCCTCATCTCGCGTGGGGGCTTGGGGACGAATCGGTCCGTACTCCTCAAATGTGCGTGTCAGCACCTTGAGCAGTTGAAGGGCTGGCTTGATCAGGACGGGCCGGTCCTCAACCAGTCCGGGCCAAGGACTTGGGTCGACTCCAACGTAGCGCAATTCTCCGTCAAACCGCTCCTGAAGTGAGCGGCATTCACTCAAGATCTGCCTCCGGCACCTGCCGATTAATTCACGCTCTTTGTCCCGCCTGATATCCTCCACCCACTCAACAAAGGTATCTGCCTCCGCCCACTCGGACGCGTCAGGCTGGAGATCTCTCAGGGCATCAAGCCATTCATTGAACATGGGAGACGAAAGAGGCGGCAGCCCACAGAAACGCCGCGCAAGGAGGCATAGCATCAAACCCACTGAGTCGCAGTCCACGTCGTCATCGGTCGCGGCAAAAGCCTCGCACTCCTCGCGCAATTCCTCTCGCGTCCAATAACCATCGAATTGTGCGTCGGGGGGCTGGGCCACAGGTAAACCCCGGCTCGCAAGATGCTCCGCTGTCCGGTCACGGAGTGCGCCGCGCGAGTCGATCCAGGAATTGAGAATGGCGCGGGTAAGCTCGTGATCCTGGCACTGGATCGCATTGAGAACGGGCCGGAGGAGCATAGTCCAAGGTGCGCGGCAGGGATGCCGGTAACCATCTACGCGAAGGCGGTTCAGGGCGCTCGCGCGTTGGCGGCGAAGTTTATCGGACTCGGAGCGGTGCTTGAGGGCATTTTTCACCACACGCTGGCGGAAGTCCTCGCTCAGGAAAGGGAAGATGTCGCTGGGATTCCTCGACTTACTTGCGGGTTTGTCGGTCATGGGGACTGTCCCTTTGAGGGATGGGTCACTCTGAGTTGAAATTGGGCGGTCTTGACTGACTCCAAGGCTCCCCATTATACGACGCTGGTACACACTTGTGCAAGGCGGCCTGAAGGACCGGCAGTTTGTGCCCGGCAATTCTTTGAAGCTCGAGCCTCTTGCAAAACTCTTGAAACGAACATTGTCCGACTCATAAGAGGGCGGGCATACTCGCTGTGTATTCAGATGAAAGTGGCTACCTGTTCAGATTCAAAGTGGCCACCTAATGAGATTGATGGTGGCCACTCTGAGGGGCCTGGATTTCTGCAGGAATCTGCAGGATTCGGGTCCAATTTGCGGCT
>JAPPNA010000024.1 GCA_028873925.1 Bacteroidota bacterium
TCCTGCCCGCATTCGGTACTCACTGGTGCGGTAGCACCATGTGTCGGTTGATGCGAATATTCCGGCAGCAGCCATGGTGTCATTGGGGTTGACATTGTGGGATCTCCCGGCAAAGTATGCCCGCCCTCTTATGAGTCGGACAATGTTCGGCTCCAGAGTCTTGCAAGAGGCTCCTATGTCGTAGATTGTGCGAATTCACCTGATACCGCACCGGATCATGCCGAAGCACACCTTATCGCGCCGCACGCTGCTTCAGCTCGGCATAGGCGGCCTTTTTATGCCTATTCGGCATTGGCTCAACCACAGGGAATCCGTGTGCCTTGGGGTAATCGCGGACCTCCATCATGGTCTTGAGCCGCGAGCGACGGAGCGACTGGAGGAATTCATGCAAGCGGTCCGTGAACGCAAACCGGACGCGATCATTCAGTTGGGCGACTTCAATTATGGTCCGGGCCGCGGCGAAGAATGCATGGAGCTCTGGCGGACATTCAAGGGTCCACGATACCATGTGCTGGGCAATCACGATATGGACTTTGCGACTAAGGAAGCCATGGTGAGCAACTGGCAGATGCCCGGTCCCTATTACTCATTTGACCTAGGCGGATACCACGCCGTAGTGCTGGATCGCAACAACCTGAAGGCAGACGACGGATTTACGCCCTATAGCGAGTCCAATTTCTATGTGGACGCGTCGCTGCGCGGATATGCCGATGATCAGCAGCTCAGTTGGCTGCGTGAGGACCTGGCCGCTGCCACCCTGCCGGTCATCATCTTTGTTCACCAGGGGTTGGGTATGCCGACTTCCATGTCGGAAGCCAGCCGGGCCATTGAGGAGGTGCTGGAAGAGCACAACCGCCGGGGTGAAGGACCTCCGGTGGTGGCCTGCTTTTGCGGACATCACCACATCGATCGGTACACGCGCAAAAACGGCATCCACTACCTGTGGATCAACAGTGCTTCCTATTACTGGGTGGGAGCCGACTACGGGAGGATGGCCCACTACTCACGCGCACTGTACACATTTATGACCCTGCGCGCTGATGGTATGCTTGAAATCGAAGCCAGCCATGCCGAGTGG
The DNA here is from genome assembly GCA_028873925.1 of Bacteroidota bacterium. Classification (GTDB taxonomy): domain Bacteria; phylum Bacteroidota; class Rhodothermia; order Rhodothermales; family Bin80; genus JAPPNA01. Next base: position 1,079 of record JAPPNA010000024.1, read on the forward strand.
GAGTCTCCCACGCCAGCGGAACGCAACTATCCGCGAGCGGACGAACTGACTCCGTTCATCCGGGCGCGTCGTCTGCAGACTGCCGGTTCCCCGCCGGACTGACGGGACACCGAATCAACGCGCCCGGGCGGATCTTCAGCAGTTATGGCACGTGGGTGTATGCGGGCCAGACAGCCTTAAGCCGCACGAGCATGTTTCGTCAGGGCCGATGCTAGACCCCTGCTACGGACTTACCGACCACCAGGCATCCAGGGCGGCCGCCAGCTCTGCCGCCAGCTCAGGATGATTCAGAGATTGCTCATCAACCTCGTAAGGGTCGGTGCGAACGTTGTAGAGCTCATGATCCAGCCGCATCCAATAGGGCCTGTCCCCGTTGATCATCAACTCCACATCGCGATTGGGTGGGAACGGCAGAATCAGCTTCCATCCATCCTTGCGCACCCCATAGCGGTATTTCAAATTGGCGGCCGGATCATGGAGGTCCACGGAGGTGTGGGCAAACAACGCGCCGAAGATCATCTCCCGACCCGCCAACTGATCGCGGTCCAACAGATTCAGCCCCGGCAAATCCGGACTGGCTGCCGAACCGGCCGCAGCCAGCAGGGTGGGCACGATATCGATAGTACTCGCCAATGACTCATGGTCCATCCCCGGACGGACCACCCCCGGCCAGCGGAGCATGATCGGCGTGCGCATCCCGGCATCGTAGGGAGACATTTTGGCGCGGCTGTCAAATCGGCCCTGACCCTCACCCGCAGGCAGCCATCCATTATCCACCACATACATCACCAGCGTATTGTCGTAGTGCCCCGCCTCCTCCAAATGGTCCAGCAGGGTTCCGACCGTCAGGTCAAACCATTCAATCATGGCGTAATATTTCGCCTCCGGCAGCGGACGGTCCGCGCCAAGGTACCCTTGAAGCAGGCTGTCGGGTGGATTGTGTGGGGTATGCGGCAAAAAGGGCGCATAGTAGAGCAGGAACGGATTACGGCCGGCCTCGCTGAGAAAATCCGTAATAGGCTGCAGGCCTTCCCGGCCAATCGTGAGCCCCGTATCCCCGTGCCGCCCTCCACGCCTCACTTCACCATGCGTCATGCCAGCGGTGAAGCCATGATCGGTAGGATTACCCTCCCACCACTTGCCCGACTGATGACTCATATAGCCGGACTGGTGGAGCTGCTCCAGGATGGTTGCTGTACGGTGGAACACTCCCTCCATTGCCGCACGGGCCTCCGGGTCACGGATCGCGCCGCCCGGCGGGTCATTGCCCGTTATCCCGTGTTGGTGCGGATACAGTCCAGAGACAATCGTGGCCAGACTCGGGCGGCAGACCGAAGTGGGCGTATATCCCCGCGTATAGACCAGACTCTCTGTGGCCAGCCGATCCAGATGCGGTGTGCGCACCACCGGGTGCCCCATGAAGCCGTGATCCTTCCAGTGGTGATCATCCGACACAATCAGCACGATATTGGGCCCCGATGAGGGGCCGGCCGTGCCGCCGCACCCCGTCAGCAAAAGAATCGACAGAAGCGGGAATCTCATAGCGGTACGGTTTATGCGGAATCTAATGATTGGCACCCCAGGAAATGCGCACGGGACCGACAAGCCGAACCCTCGGCTGCACTCAGACAGGCCATTTTGATCAGACTCGGGCAAGACAGGCACCGTATCTTGCTTCTTTCCACTTTCGTTGCACAGCCATGCGTAATGTGACCGTTTTCATCGTTATCGTGGGTCTGATTGCCGGATGCAGCCCAACGAGTGACTATGAACTTGGAGGCACAATAGTGGACTTAACCTACAGTTACGATTCCACTACCGTCTATTGGCCCACTGCGTCCGGCTTTACGCTCAATATTGATGCCAGAGGCTGGCAGGACGGGGGATACTACTACGAAGCCAATTCCTTCAGCTCTGCCGAGCACGGGGGTACGCACCTGGATGCGCCGGTGCACTTTGCAGAGGGACAATGGGCAGCAGATGCGATCCCGCTGGACCGGTTGATCGGCCCCGGGGTCGTGGTGGATGTGTCAGGAAGCGCACTTCAGGACCCTGACTACCTGGTTTCGGTAGCGGACTTTGAGGATTGGGAGCGGCAAAATGGGGAGCTTGCTGAAGGAGTGATTGTGCTGCTTCGGACCGGTTACGGACAGTTCTGGCCGAACCGGGACAGATATATGGGGACCAGTGAGCGAGGGGCGGAGGCGGTGGCAAAACTGCATTTTCCGGGCCTGGATCCCGCTGCGGCACGCTGGTTGCGGGATGAACGCCAGGTACACGCCGTAGGCATTGATACCCCCAGCATTGACTTCGGACAGTCCCGGACTTTCGAGGCGCATCAGGAGCTGTTCGCCGGCAATATACCTGTATTTGAAAACGTTGCGAACCTGGATACGCTGCCTGCGGATGATTTCACAGTGATTGCGCTGCCCATGAAAATCGCCGGAGGAAGCGGCGGTCCCTTGCGAATTGTGGCCATCATACCCTGAATGCGGCCGTGAATCGGCGAATAGATAATACTGACCGCAAGATCCTCCGCCTCCTGCAGCACTCGGGACGGATCAAGCGCATTGAAGTAGCGGACGAAGTGGGACTCAGCGTACCCAGCGTCAGTGACCGCATGCGCAAACTGCGCAAGAGCAATCTGATCCAGGGCTACCACGCCGTGGTGGACGCGAAACAGCTGGGATTCGACATCACGGCTTTCATCCGGGTGTTTGTTGAACGATCCAGTCAGTACGAGCCGATGATCAAGCACATGTGCGCCTGCGAAGAAGTGCTGGAGGTGCATTCCATTACCAGCGAAGGATCGCACATGGTCAAAATACGCACCGAAAGCACCTCAACGCTGGAAGCGCTGCTGTCGCGGATCCAGGGATTTCCCGGTGTCACCGGCACGCACACCAGCATCGTGCTGAGCACCTTTAAGGAAACGCGCCAACTGCCGCTGCGGCCGGATGAGTAAGCTACTTCGCGCAGCGAGAGCCGGCCGGGATGACTGATTCCGACACACTGCCGGGACGATCCAAGTCCAGTATCCAGGACCGGGAGCTGGTGACTCTCGCCCTTGAAGGGGACCAGCGCGCCTATTCGCGCTTGGTGAGGAAATATCGCGCAAGACTCACCTACCACATCCGACGCACGATAGGTGCACATAACAATTACGAGATAGACGATCTGGTCCAGGAAGCGTTTGCGAAAGCCTTCGGAGCGCTGGATTCGTACTCGGCGGACTATGCGTTTTCCACCTGGATTTACAAAATCGCCACCAATCACGCTATTGACTATCGGCGAAAGAAACGCCTGCAGACCTCGTCAATTCATCAGCCGGTCAAGACCGGCGAGGGCGAAATGGAGATGGACCTGCCGGACGTTACCTACCGCCCCGACCGACACATCGTTGAGAGTCAACAGCGTGACCTGATTCAACGGGCCATTGACCGTCTGCCCGAAAAGTACCGACAGGTCATCGTTCTGCGCCACCAGAAGGAGATGGCCTATGCCGATATCGCGGAAACTTTGAATTTACCGTTAGGAACGGTGAAGGCCCACATCTTTCGCGCGAGATCAGCATTATACAAGTACCTCCGAGGCAAGGAGGACTCGTTGAGTTATTGACCATATGTAAGTGCTGTGATTGATCGCTATACGCGCCCGGAAATGCGGCTGCTCTGGAGCGAGCAGCGCCAGTTTGAAACCTGGCTGAAGATTGAAATCGCGGTTTGCCAGGCATGGTGCGACCTGGGAGTCATTCCGGATGAGGATATGGCCCTTCTGCGCGCCAATGCATCGTTTGACTTACGCCGTATCCGCGCCATGGAGCGCGTTACACGACACGATGTGGTCGCCTTTACACGGGCGGTCAGTGAATCTCTGGGACCTGAACGTAAGTGGATACACTACGGCCTAACTTCGGCCGATGTGGTGGACACGGCCTGGTCGGTCCGCCTGATGGAGGCCAGTGAACTGATCTCAAAAGCATTGGAGTTCCTGTTGAACGCACTGTCCCGGCGCGCCCGCGAGCATAAGTACACCCTCATGATGGGTCGCACGCATGGCGTGCACGCCGAACCGGTGACCTTCGGGCTGAAACTGGCCCAGTTCTTCGCCGAAATGAAGCGCCACCAGACACGGTTCAGCGATGCAATGGAAGAGATGCGCATTGGTAAACTGTCTGGAGCCGTGGGCACTTTTGCGCACTCGCCGCCGGAAGTCGAACAGATCACCTGCGACCTGCTGGGCCTCAAGCCCGAACCCGTTGCCACCCAGGTCGTGGCCCGGGACCGGCACGCGCACTATGTCTGCATACTGGCTCAAATCGGGGCCACCCTGGAAAAAATGGCCGTAGAAGTGCGTCACCTGCAGCGCAGCGAAGTACGGGAGGTGGAAGAGGCCTTCCGTAAAGGCCAGAAAGGATCCAGTGCCATGCCGCACAAACGCAACCCGATCGGTTCCGAAAACATTACCGGGTGCGCACGTCTGCTTCGCGGCTATGCCTTAGCCGCACTGGAGAATGTGGCACTGTGGCATGAGCGGGACATTTCGCACTCCAGTGTGGAACGGGTCATCCTACCCGATGCCACCACGATTGTGCATTACGCGCTGCACCGGTTCGCCAGCATAATCCGCAATCTGGTGGTAAATGCCGGCCGCATGTCCCGCAATCTGGACCGGACCTTCGGCCTGTTCAACAGTCAGCGCGTGTTGCTGGGGCTGATTGACAAGGGGCTTACGCGTGAAGAAGCCTATGATCTGGTTCAGCCGCTGGCCATGGAGAGCTGGCGCAACGAGCGCCCGCTGAAGGCGTTGCTGAAAGCCTCAGACGCAGTCAGAAGCCACCTGACCGCAGATGAGATTGATGCGGCAATGGATCAGGAACGTTACCTGCAGTATGTGGATGCGCTATTCAGGCGGGCCGGATTGGCCTGAGAGTCCACCAAATAGCCCGAATTTGCTACCTTATTCCTCGTATGAATCTGTGAAAATTGTTGGGTTAAATTGAATGAAAAAATGAAATGGTCAAAAGTAATCTCGTGTTTTGCGCTGGCGACTCTGCTGTGCCTTCCGGCGGGTCAGCTGTTCGCCCAGACCGGAACGGTGTTCGGTCTGGTAACGGATGAGTCCACTTCGGATGTGCTTGTCAGTGCCAGCGTGTCTGTCTTGGGCTCGCAGAGGGGCGCGGCGACCGATGGAGAAGGCAGTTATACGATCCTGGATCTGAACCCGGGTCAGTACACGCTGCGGGCCAGTTTCGTCGGCTACCAGAGCGGTGAAATTGAAGTCACCATCGAAAGCGGGACGGATCTGGAAGTGAATTTTGCGCTGGCTCCCGGCATTGATCTGGACCCCATTCAAGTCACCTCGGGCCGGCGACAGGAAAAACTGCTGGATGCCCCGGCATCTATTGATGTCGTGACGGCCCGAGACCTGGAAACGCATGTCGATCCCACCACGGTCAAGGCCCTCCGCAACGTTACAGGTGTCAACATGGTGCAGACCGGCATTGACCGCTACGAGGTAGTCCTGCGTGCATTCAACAACGTTTTTTCCGGGGCAACCCACGTACTGACCGATTACCGCCATGCGGGTGCCGCCAGTATCGGCGTAAACGTTCACAGTATCATGGCCAATCTGGCCCTGGATACCGAGCGTATAGAAGTCGTGCGGGGGCCGGGATCGGCATTGTACGGGGCAGGGGTGGACTCCGGGGTGATTCACTATATCAGCAAAGATGCATTCCAGTATCCCGGAGCAACGTTTGCCATAAGCGGCGGTGAACAGTCCCTGTTTGATTTTCAGGGCCGCGTGGCGACCACAGTGGGCCGGAAACTGGGGCTGAAACTGACCGGCTCGGTAGCCTCCGCCAATGATTTTGCCCTTGAGAATTGTGATCAGGCTCTATTGCAGATGCGTGCCTTTGATCAGTGTCCAGATCCAGAAGATGCAGTTCAGATTCTGGTGGATGGCGTACGTGACACGGACTTCAGAAAGTTCACGCTCAACGGGAATGTGGAGTACCGCTTTCTTCAAAACGGCCGGTTTAACTTGAGCGCAGGCCTAGGCGGATATCAGGGTACCATACTGAGCGGTGTCGGTACCGTTCAGGGCCAAGGTGCCCGGTTCCGGTACGGCCAGGCCAGACTCCAGTGGGGCGGATTTTTTGCCCAGGCGTACGTCAACAGCAACAACACCGGCGACTCGTTCGTTTATGGCGGAGACCCCGTGGTGGAATACTCCGAGATCTACAATATGCAGGCGCAGTATGACCTTGGTCTGGGGTCAAGGCAGCAGCTTATTCTGGGTATGGACCTGGAGATGCTGCGCCCCGATTCCCGTGGGACCGTACTGGGTCGCAATGAGGACCGCGACAATATTGACGAATATGGTGCCTACCTGCAGTCCACTACCAACGTTGCGCAGTGGCTGGATGTAACCCTTGCCATGCGGGGGGATTACAACACGGTTGCCGAAAAGCTCCAGTGGTCTCCGCGGGCGGCCCTCGTGCTGAAGCCGAATCCGGGTCACAGCCTGCGGCTGACGTTCAACAGGAGTTTCTCCACGCCCTCGCCGACTACCTATTATCTGGATCTGGTCGCCGCCACACTACCCGGAACCACCATCAAGGTGCGGGGTCGCGGTGCTGCTGATGGATTTACGTACGAGCACAACCCGGCGTTTCTCGGTCTGGGTGCCACCACCGATATCGTGGCCTCAAGTCTGCTGCCGGGTATGGAGGGTGCGCCGGTACCGGTAGGCCTGGATACCGGTGCCATTTACGGGCTGTTGTATCAGGGGCTGGCGGCGATCCCGGATGCCGATCTGGCGGCGATGCTGGCCGCGGCAGGTCTCAATATTCCGGCCCCGCTGATTGCCCTGCTCAAGCAGGGTCTGCATCCCGACAATACGCAGGTGTCAGGCTTTAGTCCAGGTGTACTAGGTACCTTGAATCTGAGCACCCTAGACATTGAGATCAATGATGGCAATCTGCCGGATATTCCGCCCATTAAGCAGACGGTATCCCGGACTTTTGAGGTGGGGTACAAAGGCATTCTGGGTGAGAAAGTACTGTTGGCGATTGATGGCTACTATGCGACGCGGGAGAATTTCGTGGGCGGGCTGCAAACGCGGACACCGTTCGTACTGGTACCTTCGCTGGGCACGGACCTGGTACGCGACATCAAAGCGGGATTGGACGCGAATGCTACCATTGCCGGGGCACTGGCTCTGTTCAATCTGACCACCGAACAGGCGGCCCAGCTGCTGGTCGATCTGGCGGGTGGCGGTCTTCCATCGGCTACCACGCCGGTGGCCATCGTGCAGCCGATTGAAAACAATCCCGGTATCGGGCAGACACCGGAGCTGATGCTGAGCTATCCGAATTTCGGCAATATCAGCTATTTGGGGGCGGATATATCTTTGCAGGTATTGGCCTCAGACAATCTGACTGTATTCGGCAATATGTCATGGCTCAGTGACAATTATTTTGACCCGACGGAAGTAGGCGATACCGGGGGACGTGATGTGGAGCTGTCAATGAATTCACCGCGTGTTAAGTTGAAGCTGGGCGGTGAATTCCGAGCCGGCGGCGGGTGGTCGGTCAATCTTTCCGGCCGGTACATCGAGGGCTTCAAGATGCTGGCAGGGCCGTATGTCGGGGATGTGGAGAGTCATTTTGTGTTGGATCTGGGCGGCGGGTACGCCTTCCGCAACATCGGTCTGCGGGCCGACCTGGTCGTCAACAACCTCCTGGACAGCTCTCATCGGGAATTTGTCGGTGCCCCGAAGCTGGGTCGGGTGGCCATCGCCAGGATGACGTACGCACTGGATTGGGGACGGTAGATTCACGCAACCATGGCTGAAGCCTCTTTGGCGCTTATTCTGATGCTGGGTCTGGCCATCGGATTAGCTCTGACCCTGCTGGCAGCCCAGCGGCTGTTCGGCCCCAGGCGGCCGAACCGCGTAAAACAGTCCGCCTACGAAAGCGGGATGGATCCGATGGGAACAGCCAGGCAGCGCTTTTCCATCAATTTTTACCTGGTTGCCATGATCTTCATCATCTTTGATGTTGAGGTGGTCTTCCTGTACCCGTGGGCGGTGAGTTTCCAGGAATTCCTGGCCGAAGGGATCGGTATGGGCGTGCTGATGGTAGCGACCCTGTTTATCGTAGTGCTGGGCGTGGGACTGCTATATGACATCCGCAAAGGGGGGCTTGAATTCGAATGAGTGAAACAGACCGCGGCCCATGGCATTAGATTGGCGCACTTCCGGCAGCTTATGGACGTAAAGGGTGGTTACCTGACCACGACAGTTGATGCGGTAGTCAACTGGGCGCGCTCAAATTCGCTGATGCCTATGCCTATGGGACTGGCATGCTGCGCTATTGAAATGATGGCGTTTGCGGGGCCGAAGTATGATGTGGCCCGGTTCGGAAGTGAAGCCATGCGGTTTTCTCCGCGTCAGGCGGACCTCATGATTGTGGCCGGATGGTGCAGCTACAAAATGGCCCATGCGATCCGCCGTGTTTGGGACCAGATGGCCGATCCCAAATGGTGCATTGCCATGGGGGCGTGTGCCTCCAGCGGCGGTATGCACCGATGTTACGGGGTCGTTCAGGGCATTGATAATTTCCTGCCGGTGGATGTGTATATCCCGGGCTGTCCGCCAAGGCCGGAGGCCGTGATTCATGCGCTCATGGATATTCAGGAAAAAATCCGCAATGATTATTCAATTCTGCAGGATTACGCGGAAGGCACCCGCCCGGATGAGGTACCCGGTGCCCATCCGACAGCCCTGACGGAAACTGGTCGAAGCGCCCCCGTGCGGTAATGTCTGAAACGCTCAAGTTTCACTTCACACCGGTAGATTCGCCCAAAGGCGGCGAAAGTAATCTCCACGCCAAGGACTCAACCGCGGTTGCTGATGTAATTGAGGCATTGCGCGAGCAGCTGCCTGAGGCCGTGACGGAAGTCTTTGCTTATGCCGGCGAATACACAGCGTTCGTGCGGCGGGACCACCTGCTGGAGGTATGCCGTGCGCTCAAGGAGGAGTTCGGGTTCACCTATCTGACCGATCTCGCCGGCGTGGACCGCTTTACTGACGATGCCCCGCGGTATGAGGTCTATTACAGCCTGGTCAATATTGAAGCCGGGCGGCGGATCCGCCTCAAGGTGCGTCTGGAGGAAGACGACGCGGTCCTGCCATCTGTGGAAGGGTTGTTCAAGGCGGCCGACTGGAATGAGCGGGAATGCTATGACATGCTGGGGATCCGATTTGACGGACACCCGGATCTGCGGCGCATGTATATGCCGGAGGATTTTGAGTATCATCCGCTGCGCAAGGAATTCCCGCTTCTGGGGATTCCGGGATCGCTGCCGCTGCCTCCCCAGGTGCCTGAGGGGAAGCTGACCCGGGACCCGTTCGCCGCTGCCCACGGCATGCAGCCGCCGAAGAGTTACCGCGAACCCAAGTCCGACAACGGGACCTGAGGAATGACTTCAGCTAACCGGGATGTGTTCGCCTTCTGGCCAAGGCACAACGAGGCGGTACGCCGGCGCGTAGAGAGCAAGGATGCCTGGCTTGACTCAGAACGCAACACCGTGCGCGAGGCCTCGGAGGATGTGCTTGACCACCGGATGACGCTTAATATCGGCCCGCAGCATCCGGCGACGCACGGCGTGCTGCGCTGCGTGGTGCAGCTGGATGGGGAAACCATTGAGAAATGCGTGCTGGATATCGGATACCTGCACCGCGGCGTGGAAAAGCTGGCCGAAAGCAAGACGTACCAGGAATTCATGCCGTATACCGACCGCATGGACTATCTGGCACCGTACGCGAACAATGTGGCCTGGTGTATGGCCGTGGAGAAGCTGGCCAACATAGAGGTCCCCGAACGTGCAGAATGGATCCGCATGATTATGTGTGAGCTGGCACGGATTTCCTCGCACATGCTGTGGCTTGGTGTCGGGCTGATGGATGCGGGCGCGGTCAGCGTTTTTCTGTGGACTTTCCAGGGTCGCGAGGATCTCTATGCGATTTTTGATGAGATCTCCGGCGCACGCTTTACCGTATCCCACAGCCGAATCGGCGGGCTGGCCACGGATCTGAGTCCGCGGTCGGTTGAGATGATTAAGGATTTTGTGACCCGCTACGAGGAGGTTGTCCGCGGCTGGCAGAAGCTCCTCAACCGCAACCGGATCTGGATTGAGCGCAACCGGAATGTGGGCACAGTCAGTGCGGATGAGGCTGTTGCTCTGGGACTGACCGGTCCTAACCTGCGCGGCAGCGGCGTACCCTATGATATCCGCATCTTTGAGCCCTACCTGAAATATGACGAGGTGGACTTTGTGATTCCGTTGCGGGATGAAGGCGACTGCCTGGCCCGATACCACGTGCGGGTGGAGGAAATGCTGGAAAGCCTCTCCATTATCCGTCAGTGCCTGGACCGCCTCCCGGAAGGTCCCATCCGAACAGATGATGCCAAAAAAGCCTATCCGTCCAAGAACGAAACCTATTACTCCATGGAGGGCATGATTCATACCTTCATGTATACCGAAACCGGTGTGACACCGCCCAAAGGAGCTTCGGCCTACCATGCCATTGAGTCCCCCAAAGGGGAGCTGGGGTTTTATCTTGAAAGTGACGGCACGGGGCACCCTTGGCGGGCCCGCATAAATGCACCCTCCTTTACGAATCTGCAGGGACTGGAATCCATGATGGAGGGCCATCCGGTTGCCGATGTGGTGGTGCTGATCGGCTCAATTGACCCGGTTATGGGGGAGGCTGATAAGTAGCATGGCGGATTTCATCCGTAACCCTGTAGTGGCACTGCCCGAATCGGATCCCGAGCCGCATTTTTCCGCTGTGGAACTGGTCTTCACCGACGGGGAAAAGGACGAAATCGCACGTCGTATAAAGCAGTATCCCACAGCGGATGGGGCGGTTATGTGGGTGCTCTGGCTGGCCCAGGAGAAATTCGGATTCCTGCCGCCGGAAGTGTTGCGTCTGGTGGCATCAGCGTTGGATTTGCCGTACGCCCAGGTATACGGAGTTGCCACCTTTTACACGCAGTACTATAAGGGAAAAAAGGGCAAATTCGTGTTGGACGTGTGCACCTGCTTCACCTGCCAATTCTGCGGCGGCTACGATATGCTGGCGTATCTGGAAGAAAAGCTGGACATTCAGCGGGGGCACACCACCCCCTGCGGCACCTTCACCGTGCAGGAAGTTGAATGTCTCGGTGCCTGTGGGTCCGCTCCGATGCTCCAGGTGTCCAACGGATCCTATGTGCACAATCTGACGCGGGCCAAGGTGGACGCGATGCTGGAGGCCCTGCAGCAGGGGGAGCAGCTGCCGTTTGTGTCGCTGACCCTTCCGCAGGATGAGGACGAAATGGGAGGCAACCGGCGGACTGATGCTGAGGCTTCGGAATTGTATCAGACACCTCCCGCATCCCGGGCCACCCAGTGATGCGGACAGAATCTCTTTGCGGGCACAAGCCGCCGGAAGATGACTAAAGCGGGCGACTGGCCATCGTATCAGCGGGTGCTGTTGCCGCCGGTTCGGGATCTGCACCGGCTGGATGTGTATCGGGCCGAGGGTGGCTATGAAGCTCTTGGGCATGTGCTGACCGGAACGTCCCCTGCGGAAGTGATAGATAAGCTCAAGCGCAGCGGCCTCCGGGGTCGGGGTGGAGCCGGATTCCCCACCGGACTCAAGTGGAGCTTCATGCCGCCGCCCAAACCCGGCGTACCCCGTTACCTGTGCTGCAATGCCGATGAGAGCGAACCGGGCACGTTCAAGGATCGCCAGCTAATGGAGTACAACCCGCACCTGATATTTGAAGGCATCCTGATCGCCTGTTACGCGATGCAGCTGACCGCGGGCTATCTCTATGTGCGTGGTGAATTTGCGGACTGGATTGAGCTAATGGAGCATGAGCTGGCCCGCGCCTATGAAGCCAACCTGGTCGGAGACAATATTCTCGGCACCGGGTTCAGCGCGGACATCTTCATGCACAAGGGTGCCGGTGCCTATATATGCGGTGAGGAGACGAGCCTTATGGAGTCCCTGGAAGGTAAACGGGCTTATCCGCGCATTAAGCCGCCATTCCCGGCGCAGCAGGGTATCTGGGGGTACCCCACCACCATCAACAATGTGGAGACGCTGGCGTGTGCACCGCTGATCATGACCAGGGGGGCCGAATGGTTCGCGCAGACCGGGGCCAGGACCCATCCGGGTCCGGTTCTGTACGGGATTTCCGGGCATATAAACCGGCCCGGTGTGTATGAATACCCTACAGGGATGCTCATTACGGATCTGCTGGAGATTGCCGGCGGAATGCGCGGTGGCAAGAGGCTCAAGGCGCTGGTGCCTGGCGGAGCTTCCGTGCCGGTGCTGCGTGCGGACATGATTGAGGGGGTGACCATGGATGCGGACAGCCTGCGCGAAGCCGGTTCCATGATGGGCACCGCGGGCATGCTGTTCTTGGATGAAGACACCGACATGGTGGCGTTTTTGCGCCGGGTGGCCCGCTTTTACCATCACGAAAGCTGTGGTCAGTGCACGCCGTGCCGGGAAGGTACCGGCTGGATGGAAAATCTGATCACCCGAATTGACGATGGTCAGGGCAACCTGCGCGATCTGGATCTGCTGCTGGACCTGTGTGATCAGATGGAAGGACGCACGGTGTGTGCGCTTGCAGATGCCGCCGCCTGGCCGGTGCGCAACACCATCCGTAGATTCAGGGAAGACTTTGAAAAACGATGTAAACCGGCCGTCTGGGCGGCCTGATCCATGAGAAAATCAGTACAGGTATGGGGCTTGATCTTCCTGGCGGCCTGCGGGAGCCCGGAAGTAATTCAGGATGATGTATACGGCACGGTTGAGGGCCTGACCGAAATGACCCCGGTGCCGGTGGCCGCGCTGGTGGCTGAAAAGGAAACATATCTGGAACGCACGGTGGCGGTTTCCGGCACCATTCATGAGGTGTGCCAAATGGCTGGCTGCTGGCTTATGCTGCGAGCACTGGATGGCCAGGATGGCGTGCGTGTGCATGTGGACCGGACTGAAAGCGGCGAATACGCCTTTACGGTGCCGAAGGATGTCAGTGGCCGCCATGCAGTCGCGTACGGCATTGTGAGGTCTGTGGATGCGGAGGCTGAAGACCACTATCAGCAGGACGCGCCCGGTCGGGCCCCGATCCTGAACATGGTGGCGGCGGGTGTTGAGATTGCACCTGAAACTGCGATTTGAACTGACTGCCTCATGCCGCAGGTAACGATTGATGGCCGGGTGCTGGAGTTTGAGGGTCAGCCGCGCCTGCTCCAGTTCTGTCTTGATCACGGGATCGAGCTGCCCCATTTCTGCTATCACCCGGCCATGTCCGTGCCGGCCAACTGTCGGCAGTGCCTGGTGGACATCGGGGCACCGATGCGGGATCGCGCTACGGGTGAAGTCCGTACTGATGGCGAAGGCAATCCGGTCATCCGGTATTTCCCGAAGCTTCAGACCAGCTGCAGCCATGTAATCGCGGATGGTCAGGTAATCCATACTGCGCGCACCAGTGAAAAAGTGGAGCGGGCCCAGCAGGATACGATGGAGTTTCTGCTGATCAACCATCCGCTTGACTGTCCCATCTGTGATCAGGCCGGTCACTGTCCACTTCAGATTCAGGCCTACAAGTACGGGCCCGAGGGATCCCGCTTTGAATTCAGGAAAGTCCACAAACCCAAGCGTGTCCGGCTGGGGCCCCGCGTGGTGCTGGATGCGGAACGCTGTATCAACTGCACCCGCTGCGTGCGCTTCACCGACGAAATATCCAGGAGCCATCAGCTGACCATCATCGAGCGGGGGGTCAAAAACTACCCGATCACACCGCCAGGCGTGGAATTTGACGAGCCGTATTCCATGAATGTCATCGATGTGTGTCCGGTCGGGGCACTGACATCAGTGGATTTCCGGTTCCAGGCACGGATTTGGGAAATGACCCGAACCCCGTCCATAGCTACGACTCATGCGAAAGGGTCCAACTGCTTTCTCTGGGTCCGGGACAACCTGGTGCTGCGGATCACGCCGCGCCCCAATCCGGAGGTGAACGAGTACTGGCTGGCTGACGAGGACCGCCTGTGTTACCGGCAGTTCAATGAGGACCGACCGGCCGGTCCGCAGGTGCGCAACGCGGCCGGTACGTTGGAGGCGGTGTCGTGGGAGCAGGCGATCAGTACTGCAGCATCGGTGCTGGAAAAGGCGGGTGCGGGCGCGGCGTTTGTAGGCTCCGCGCGCGCAACAGTTGAAGATAACTGGCTGCTGATACAGCTTGCTGAGCAGACCGGCGGGCAGGTGGTCGGATTCATGGAACATATTGAGGCCGGTCATGGGGATGGATGGCTGCGAACTGACGAGCGCGCGCCCAACAGTGAGGGATGTCGGCGTTTGGGAATGACACCCGTTGATGGCACAATGCTGAGGGCCCGACTGGAGGATGGCACAATAACCGCCCTGTACGTCCTGGAAGATGACGTAATCGGACTGCTTAGCGCGGCTGATCTGCAGGAGGTGTCGGTGATCGTGCACCACTATCACACCACCAACCGGACGCTGGAGGTGGCAGCCGCAGCCCTGCCGGCGGCCATGTCCGCCGAAACCATCGGCACCTACGTCAACTTGGATGGGTACGCGCAGCGGGTGCGGCCGGCCAAAGTGATTCAGGGCGCGAGTCGAACGCTGATGATGCAGATGGGGTTGAGCCGTGCGGACCGACACGGGACCCCCTTTGACCGTTGGTATAATGAGACGCACTATATCAACTGCAAACCGAGTTGGGAGCTGTTGCCTGCCGTAGCCGAGGCGCTGGGTGCCAAGGTTCCGGCCGGTGGACCACGCAGGATCATGGAGCAGATCAGTCAGCGCTGTGACGCATTCCGGGGGGTCAGCTATAAGGCTATGGGGCTGGAGGGGATGCCGCTGCCCGCCTCCATTCAACTGGAAGCCGCCTGAGTATGGATCTGCCGTTCTGGCTGTTGGCCCTGGTGGCCTTCGGCATCATCAACTTCATGCTGATTTCCGCGTCGGTGCTGGTTTATGCCGAGCGCAAGGTGTCTGGATACATGCAGAACAGGCCCGGGCCAAACCGGGTCGGGCCCGGCGGATTTCTGCAGCCGTTCGCCGATGTGTTCAAGCTGGTCTTTAAGGAGGATATTGTGCCGGAAGGGGCGAGCCGCTTTGTGCATTCCCTAGCTCCGGTGCTGATGGTGGTCATTGCCATGACGGTTCCGGCGTTGATTCCGTTCGCACGCGGCGTGGTGATTGTTGACAGCAGCGTGGGCGTTCTGATAATTCTGGCTCTGACCAGCATTTCGGTGTACGGGGTGACCCTGGCGGGGTGGAGCAGCAATAGCAAGTTCTCGCTGCTGGGGGGACTTCGCTCCAGTGCTCAGATGATTTCGTATGAATTGTCAATGGGTCTGGCTGTGGTGTCGGTGGTGCTGATCACCGGCTCACTGAGTGTCGTGGAGATTGTTGAGCACCAGTCGGCGGGAGCTGCTGTACTGGGATGGAATGTGTTTCGCAATCCGATCGGGGCCCTCATATTTGTGATCACGGCGTTCGCGGAAACCAACCGTGCTCCGTTTGATCTGCCGGAAGCCGAACAGGAGCTGGTGGGCGGGTATCACACCGAGTACAGCGGCATGAAGTTCGGCATGTTTTTCTTGGCGGAGTATGTGAACTGGTTTCTGGCCTCGTTCCTGATTGCGACGCTGTTTTTCGGGGGCTATCTGATTCCGTTTGAGCCCCAGCTGCTGGCGGCCGTGCCCATGCTGGAGGGCTCCGTATGGCTGGGTGTACTCCAGTTTGTCAGCCTTATGGTAAAGGTCAGCTTTTTTGTGTTTCTGTTTCTCTGGGTGCGCTGGACCCTGCCCCGGTTCAAGTACACGCAGCTGATGCATATCGGCTGGAAGATCCTGCTGCCGGTCGCGCTGGTCAATGCACTGGCCATCGCCTTGCTGGTGGTACTGTTTACGTCGGTTTGAAATGATCATCAGCGCTTCCATCCTGTCTGCCGATTTTGCCCGGCTGGAAGCGCATGCCTGCGAGGCGGTGGACGCGGGAGTGGAATGGCTGCACATTGATGTGATGGACGGGCATTTTGTCCCGAATCTCACCTTTGGGTCCTTAGCAGTGGACGCATTGCAGTCTCTGAGGCAGACTACCGGTGTGGTGCTGGATGTACATCTTATGATTTCGCGTCCGGATTTGTACATAGACGCATTTGCCGACGCGGGCGCGGACATCATCACCGTTCATGTGGAGTCATCCTGCGATACGGGCAAGGTTCTGGATGCCATTCGTCAGCGCGGTTGTCGTCCGGGCCTGACGTTGAATCCGGATACGCCGGTGGCATCGCTGTCGGAGTGGATGGGCCAAGTGGAGGTAGCGATGATCATGTCGGTCCATCCGGGATTTGCCGGCCAGGTGTATCTGCCCGGTACGGACAGCCGGATCCTTGAGCTTCGCCGGATGCTTGATCATTCAGGGCACGATACGTTGCTTGAGGTAGACGGGGGTATAAAGTCTCACAACGTCCATCGGGCGCTCGCATGCGGTGCCGACGTAGTTGTAGCGGGCAGTGCTATCTTTAGGGGCCCGGTGCAGGCTCGGGTGGCCGCTATGCGTGCGGGAATGAGTAATGCCCCTGTAGCTCAACAGGATAGAGCGACGGCCTCCTAAGCCGTATGTCCGGGTTCGAGTCCTGGCGGGGGTACCAGCGATGCTGAGCAGAGCCTTTGTAGCCTTGGGATCCAATGTGGGGGACCGCAGATACTGGCTCCAGTTTGGCATGGGCGGACTGCGGAGACTGAGCGCAGGCTGTCGCGTGTCGCCCGTGTATGAATGCCGGGCCCATCTTTTGGCGACGGATCCTGCGCAGCCGGATTACCTCAATGCCGTAGCGGAAATCTTCACCCCACTTTCGCCCGGGACCTTGCTCAAGTCATGTCTGAGCATTGAACGGCAGGCCGGGCGTATACGCACCTGCCGCAATGCACCGCGCACGCTGGATATGGATATCCTGGACATGGACGGGATGGTCAGCCGAACACCCCAACTAACGTTGCCCCATCCCCGGCTGGCTCTTCGCAGGTTTGTGTTGCAGCCCTGGAGTAATCTTGCACCGGATCATTACATCGGGGGCAACTATCGGGCTACGGTTGCCCAACTGCTCCGGGACTGCCCTGATGCCGGACCCCTTACGGCCTGCCCCTGGACGCTGAACTGTGAGCCTCATTGATCCGGCTGCCGCTGCAATGAATATACGGGCGATTATGCCGGATCGGTGAGGCTGTAAAGAATTCCTGGTGTGAGCCAATCTGAGCTGATGCCGCCATCGGATGTGGTGGCCGATCAAGGGCAATCCCTTTCCGGCGCGGTTCGGCATGAATCCTGACCGCTGGACATTCCGGCCTCAACATACCGACCGCAGCAAGTATGCGACTGGCCCGCATGCAGCAGCGCGCATGAACCGGCTGTGTTTTCGCGACAGGTCCGGTTCTGGTCATCTCAGCGGAGCGCACGCATGGCGGTGCACACGCGAGATTCCGTCACCGTAGCTCCGTCTCAGACTCTGACGGACAAGCAGTTTCAGCACATGCGGGACACGGCGATCCGGATGATGCGGTCCATCGGCACGTTTGCCGGCGGCTGCAATGTGCAGTTCGGCATCAATCCCGCCGACGGGCGGATGATTGCCATTGAAATCAACCCGCGCGTGTCCCGTTCGTCCGCCTTAGCTTCCAAGGCCACCGGGTACCCAATTGCGAAGGTGGCCGCGCGGCTCGCGGTCGGGTATACGCTGGATGAGCTGCCCAATGATGTGACAGGTACGACCAGCGCGTGTTTTGAGCCAGCGATCGATTATGTGGTGACCAAGATTCCGCGTTGGAATTTTGAAAAATTCGAAGGGGTGGACGAGGAGCTGACCACACAGATGAAGGCGGTGGGTGAGGTAATGGCAATCGGGCGGACGTTTTCAGAAAGCCTCCAGAAGGCGTGGCAGAGTCTTGAAATCGGATATGGCGGGCTGGGTGCGGACCGGGATGATCCCGAGCGGCCGGAGGTGCGTGAGCGGCTTCGCAAATCGTACTGGGACCGCACGCTGCAGATCCGTAACGCATTCAAGCATGGAGCGTCCATAGAGGAGGTGTATGACATCACGCGGCCCTTCCAGAGCTGGGGCAGCTGGTCGCAGTCTTCATCACGCCCATTGATCCCTGCACGGACTGTCTCAATGAAGTTCACTCCTACCTCTCCATCTTGGCCCAGGATGGCCTTCACGGAATACCGGTCCACAGCGATATTGTGTTCGTAGGAGAGAACCTGAAGAAGGCGAGGCGATTCGCAAGAATCTCGGATTTTGAGCGGTGGACGAGGCGTACTTCGGAGGCAAGCGGGCCAACATGAGCAACCAGCGCCGGAAGGAATTGGAAGGTGTGGGCCGGGGGCCTGTGGGGGAAACCGCCGTGGTGGCGGCCAAGGACCGGGAGACGAAGCAGGTGGTCGCCAAGGTGATATAGGCGACCGACCGGGAGACCCTACAGAGCTTCGTGGACGACCCCGCGAGCCCCGACGCGACGCTCTACACGGATGGCGCGACCGCCTACAAGGGCAGTGGCCGGGAGCACGGGATGGTCAAACACAGCGCCGCCAAATACGTCCGGAACTTAGCGGGCGCGACCATCCGCACGAACGGGGTGGAGTCGTTCTGGTCCATGCTCACGCGGGCTCACAAGGGTATCTATCACTGGCTCTCGGCGAAGCACCTGCAAGCCTACGTGAACATGTCCGCCGGATGGCAGAACGTTCGGGACCTGGACACGCTGGCGCAGATCCAGCATGTCGTGGCCGGACTGGTCGGGAAGCGGCTGATGTACCGGGACCTGGTGGCTGACAACGGGCTGTCGGCGGTGGCGGACTAGTCCTCGTCAGGAGCCACGGGGGCTTCAAGACCAGCTTCTTTCAGCAACTGGTCGCGAAGTTCTATCGCGAGAACACGGCGAATTTCCTTGGCCTCCAAGCCCCGGTGATAGGCGGTGCTTTGGATTGCTCGTCTCTCATCATCAAGGTACTGATTGGTGTTCTCAACGTATCCGAAACAGAGGTCTTGGATCTCGTAGGCATCCTTGCCTTCAATCTGATCCTTCAAGACGGGCGTTACTCTCGCGACCCACGCCGATGCACCTACCTCTACAGAAACGGTCCTTCCGAGCTTGGTGAGGCGGAGCGGGCTCTTGGAGACGATAAGCGGGATGCCGAGACGGTCAAACATGATATGGCGCAGCTCATCCAGATCATTCCGAATTTGCTCCAGCAAGGTATTGACTCGCCCCTTCCACTCGCCATCTTCTTGGTTGGACTTGCGGGTGTTGACAGGCAGCGCGAGCACCGCAACAATCACCCCGCCAACCCCCACGCTGAGCGCAACGATCACGCCTGCGGCCATCCACCATGTACCAGCAGTCATTTCGCGGCCTGTGTGTTGGTCTTCTTCATCAAAGGGAGCCTCCTTGGGATAATGGTGAGGTAGGGAGGTGGGATCGTACGATGCGCCGCATGTTAGGTTCCTGTTTGCGCACTGTTAAAAAGA
>JAPPNA010000117.1 GCA_028873925.1 Bacteroidota bacterium
ATTATCTTGAAGCGGCTGGAATCCTTGCGGCGCTTCGTGCAGGAATCTCAGCTGATTCCGTGAAACGTCCATTGCAGCCTACCAAGTTCAGTCGCTGGCGCAGACCGGGCGTATCGCTGGCAGCAGGCGAATTGAGAGCCGCGTCTGACATTGAATAGGTGTTGAAAAATTCAAATGTCCGTGTAGTCGGCGAGGGATTGCGGGCACTCCAGCCCCGTAGCATTGCCAGGTGGACAGCGGGAAACCATGCTCGGTGCGGATTCACGTTTTGCCTTGACATGACGCTGCTGGCCTGTTATCGTTGAGATTCGGGTGTACCGTATGCGCCGTTAGCATCGGGTTGTGCCGGTTTTTGTACGCGGGATTTCATTTGGGGCACGGCCCTTCATGCATATCCCGCCGGTTCCCAGGTCGTCTCATGAAACTTACCCCGATCCTGCATCGGAGCAGGTCTGCCGATCGGATCGTACAGGAGGGCAGGCGTTTTTCATCCTGACAATCAGCCGTAACTGAAACTGACAATCAGCCGAAGGCGTACATGACAATCAGCCGTAACTGAGCCTGGCAATCAGCCGCACTATGACGGACCGCCGATTTATCCCCCGACGGGCGACCCGGAGGCTGGCGGAGTCTATTGCCGACACTCCTGTTACCCTGATTCACGGACCGCGCCAGTGCGGCAAGACGACGCTGGCACAAACCGCAGGTGCGCCCCTGGGCTACACCTACTACACGTTTGACGATCCGGATGCCAGAGCGGCTGCGCAATCTGATCCCGTAGGATTCGTAAGTGATTGTCCTGACCGCGCCATACTTGACGAGGTCCAGTTGGTCCCCGACATTTTTCGGATGCTAAAGCTATCGGTGGACCGCCACCGTAAACCCGGTCGGTTCATCCTTACAGGTTCAACCAACATGCTTCTTGTACCCAACCTGGCGGACGCGCTCACCGGCCGCATGGAGGTTGTGCGCCTACATCCGTTTTCGCAGCAGGAAATCGAACAGAACGACTCGGTGTGCTTCCTGGACAGGCTGTTTGCGGGTAACTTCCAGACACGCCGGGTGGACCGGTTCGCGGAAGAACTGGCCGACCGGATAGTCGCCGGCGGATATCCGGCGGCGCTGGCGCTGCCGCCAGGTCCCAGGCGCTCATCCTGGTTCCGCAACTACGCCGGCAGTCTCGTTCAGAAAGATGTGTTGGAGTTGTCCAGAATTCGTTCGCTTGAAGTACTGCCCAAACTACTGTCTGCCGCAACTAATCTCTCGGGGCAGCTTCTCAACACTTCCAAACTGGCCTCGCAACTGCAGATGAACCGCAACACCATTCGGGACTACCTGACGCTGTTGGAGCGTCAGTTCCTGATTGACCTGCTGCCACCATGGTTCAACAATCGAATGCGCCGGCTGGTGAAGACCCCCAAGATCCATGTTGGAGACACAGGACTTGCCGCTGCACTGCTGCGGGCAGGAGCCGACTCGCTGCGCCAGAACCGCGCCCTGCTGGGGCAACTACTGGAGTCATTTGTTTTTCAGGAATTGAAGCGGCAGGCCAGCTCGTCCCATGAGCCGTTCGACTTCTACCATTTTCGTGACCGGGACGGGCTGGAGGTGGACTTGATCATTGAGCGCGGAGCCTTTGAACTCGCCGGAATAGAAATCAAGGCCGCCGCAACAGTTTTCGGGTCTGATTTCAAGGGACTGCGCAAAATCAGGGCCGCCCATAGAGACCGATTCAAGTTCGGCGCGGTGCTGTACGATGGCGAAATCTGCGGGAGTTTCGGAGACGGGATGTATGCCGTTCCGATCCGCATGCTGTGGGAGGCGATCTGATTACGGTACGAACGGGTAGAGGGCCATGCTGAATTGGCCTGGCAACTGATCCGGCATGCGCAGGGCAGGGTCAGTTCGGGAAAACCAGGTCCCGGACCATTTCAGGCCCCGAATCGCAGAGGCACGCTGCCCCAGGCTAAGGATGCAAATCGACCGGCGTTGGCCGCAATCGTCTGAAGTGTGATTCAGGGGTGGATCACGCGCCCCGGCCGCGTCGCCTGCGTGATGCTTCATACCTGCCGATCTCACTTCAAGTCTCTGCCAACAGCGTCGCGTACGCTCCAATACAGTTCCTCAAGGCGCTGCACAGGCGGAAATCATGCCAACTGCACCCCAATCGCAGCGCGGGCGGTGTGTCAACGCAGCGCGGCCAGAGCATCCCAGAATCCGGGAAAGGAGACAGAAGCGATATCGGATCCGCGAATCGTTGAAGTACCCGACGCAACCAGACCCGCGATGGCCATGGCCATCGCTATGCGGTGATCATGGAAACTGTCCATCACGGCGGCTCGCAGCGGCCGACCGCCGGTGATGGCCATGCCATCGTCAAACTCCTCAACCTCAGCGCCCATTAAACGCAGGTTGTGCACCGTGGCATGGATCCGGTCGCACTCCTTGACGCGCAGCTCTTCAGCCCCCCGAATGAGGGTGCGCCCCTCAGCACATGCCGCGGCCACGGCAAGGATCGGCACCTCATCAATGAGTCCGGGAATCTGACTGCCCGCAACCTGAATGGACCGCAGGGGGGCGGATCGCACCGTAAGCTGCCCGACCGGTTCGCCACCGGACGTGCGCCGTTCGGCGATATCAATGTCGGCACCCATGGTACGGAGTGCGTCCAACAGCCCCGTTCTGGTAGGATTGAGCCCCACTCCGGGCAGTACAATGGTCGAGCCACCAACAATGGAGGCGGCAACGAGAAAAAAGGCTGCCGCCGAGAAATCCGCCGGGAGGCTGTAGGTATGACCTGCCGGAGACACCCGCCGGCTTGAGGAAATGTGGCGGCCATCCCGCCTGTGGACTATCGGCAGACTGAGCATACGCTCGGTATGATCCCGCGACGGAACGGGCTCTATGACTACCGTATTCTCTTTGGCCCAAAGGCCTGCGAGCAATACGCAGGACTTAACCTGCGCGGAAGGGACCGGAAGCGTGTAGGTGATGCCGCGGAGATGGGGAACCGGCGTGATCCGGATTGGCGGGCACCCGTCGGTTAACTCCAGGTTAGCCCCCATTGCGCGCAGCGGATGGCCAATGCGCCGCATTGGGCGGCGGCTCAGCGACGCATCTCCGATCAGGGTGGTGGCAAACGGCATTCCGACCATGAGTCCGGATAGGAGGCGCATGGTGGTGCCGGAATTGCCGCAGTCCAGCGGCATTGCCGGGCATTGGAATCCCCCTTTGCCCACACCTTCAATCTCAATCTTTCCGCCGGGAGCGGTACTAATTTGCACGCCCAGCTGCCGCAGGCAGGAAAGCGTGGACTGCGGATCCGCACTTTCGGGAAAATTCCCGATCGTGCTGCAACCTGTTGAAATCGCGGCGAACATGGCGGCGCGGTGCGCTATGGACTTATCTGCGGGAAGCATCACGGATCCCCGGAGCCCCGCTGCGGCCGCTACGGATTGAGCCATAGGAGAATAGTGTGGGCGAATCGCCCTAAATTACCCATTCGTGATCAGCTGCCGGACGGTTGGAACCGCGCAGCCAGGCACCGGTAAGATCCTTTCCGGCATTCAACAGGAGGTGTAGCATGCTTAATTTTGCGATTTTCAATCTGGGCCCGGTGGAAATCGGGGCCATCATGCTGATTATCCTTCTGCTCTTCGGGGCGAAGCGTATCCCCGAAATCGCCCGCGGACTCGGCAAAGGCATTCGCGAGTTCAAGTCGGCCACTTCAGACATCAGCCGCGAACTCACCTTGGAAGAGCGCCGCACCGCGTACCGCCCGCCGTCCCAGGAGACCACCTATGCCCGTCCGCCGCAGTCAGATACCTCGGGCAGCCAGCCAGGTGCCGCCCCGCAGGGATCCGCCGGCAGTTCCTGACGCTCCCGGCGCATATTTATGGCCCCGCTGACATACGCCCGGACCCGCCGGGCGCTAAAGCGTGGAGAAATCACCTGTGTCGGCGTTGCCGACGGATTTCTGGAAGTGGTTCGCCGGGAAAACCCCCGCCTTAATGCGTTTACGCATGTTGACTGCGACCAGGTCAGACATCAGGCCTCTGCCGTAGACGAGGCCCTGGGCCAGGGAGCCGATCTGCCGCTGGCCGGGATGGTAGTCGCACTAAAGGATGTGCTGTGCACGCGGGACTGGCCGGTTACCTGCTCTTCAGGATTGCTGGAAGGGTATGCGCCCACCTATGATGCAACTGCGGTAGCCCGATTGCGGAAGGCCGGGGCGGTGTTTATCGGACGGGCGAACTGCGACGAATTTGCTATGGGGTCAACGAATGAGTCCTCCTGCTACGGACCGGTACGTCATCCCTTCTGTGATGGGTATGTGCCCGGCGGCTCCTCGGGGGGATCAGCAGCGGCGGTAGCAGCCGGCATGTGTCATGCGGCCATAGGGACGGATACCGGCGGTTCGGTCCGGCAGCCGGCGGCATTCTGCGGCGTGATCGGGCTCAAGCCCACTTATGGGCGTGTGAGTCGCAGCGGGCTGATTGCCTATGCGTCCTCATTCGACTGCATCGGCACCCTCACCCGATCCATGGAGGATGCGGCACGAATTCTCAAGGTTATGGCCGGCAAAGATGTGCGGGATGCCACCAGTGCACCCGGCATCCGTCAACCCGATACGGGCCGACCGCTGAAGATTGGGCTGCCCAAAGAGTACTACGGCGAAGGTCTGGCTCCTGAAGTACGCAGTATGGTCCGCGGCCTGGCCGATGACCTCAGCGCGACGGAAGCGACCACGATTCCGGTATCGCTCCCGCATACCGCTTACGGTGTGGCCGCCTATTATATTCTCGCGGCCGCCGAGGCATCAAGCAATCTGGCGCGCTTTGATGGTGTCCGCTATGGCCGGCGCGCGCGCCAAAGCACTTCGGTGGACGAATTGTACCGGGTATCCCGGAGTGAGGGGTTTGGATTTGAGGTTAAGCGACGAATAATGCTGGGTACCTACGTACTGTCTTCGGGCTATTACGAGGCGTACTACGGCAAGGCCCAGCGGGTGCGCACGCTATTGAGGCAGGATTTTGATAGGGCCTTTGAGCAGGTAGACCTGCTGCTGACTCCCATCACGCCGGTGTGCGGGATACGCAATGGGGCGTGGGGTGACGATCCGCTCCAGATGTACCTGAGCGACATTTATACGGTCACGGCAAACCTAGCGGGACTGCCGGGCCTGTCGGTTCCGATTGGCTGGTACGCGGGTGGGCTGCCTGCCGCAGCGCAGCTGCTGGCCGCACCCTTCAAGGAGCGCCCGCTGCTTGAGGCTGGGAAGATCATCATGAAAATGCGTAATATTGCACGCTGATCGGAGGCCAATATTTCTGACCGCAGACTAACATCATGAGCATTCTGGTTGACAGCGAGACAAGACTGGTCGTACAGGGGTTCACCGGTAAGGAAGGCACATTCCACGCGGAGCAGATGCTGGCCTTCGGCACGAACGTAATTGGCGGGGTCACGCCGGGCAAGGGCGGCCGGCGGCATCTGGAGCGCCCCGTATTCAACACAGTTGCCGAAGCCGTTGACCAGGAGGGGGCCAACACCTCCGTCATCTTCGTGCCGCCGCGGTTTGCCGCGGATGCCATTATGGAGGCTGCTGGCAGCAGGATCACTCTGATCGTCTGCATTACCGAAGGGATTCCGGTGCAGGATATGGTCCGGGCCATGCATTATGTCCGGATGTCCGGGGCCCGACTGGTGGGGCCAAACTGTCCGGGTGTGCTTACGCCGGAGCAGGCTAAGGTGGGCATTATGCCGCCGATGATTTTCGCGCCGGGCAGTGTAGGGGTGATTTCGCGGTCGGGCACGCTGACTTATGAGGCTGTAGACCAGATCACCCGCCAGGGATACGGGCAGAGCACCGCGATCGGCATCGGGGGAGATCCCGTAATCGGTACGCGCTTTACGGATGCATTGGAGCTCTTTGAGGCGGATCCTGAAACCGAAGCGGTGGTCCTAATCGGCGAAATCGGCGGTACCGACGAAGAGGATGCCGCCGCATTTGTCAGCGGGAACATGACAAAGCCGGTGGTAGGCTTCATTGCCGGTGCTACGGCACCCCCCGGACGACGCATGGGGCACGCGGGGGCCATAATCGCCGGCGGCAAAGGCAGCGCGGAGGACAAATTTGTGGCGCTGGAGGCTGCGGGAGTGCATACGGTCCGCAATCCGGCCATGATCGGACAGGCGCTCAGGGACCTGGGCCTGCCGCGGCAGTCATGAAGATCCGGGACATCCGGTATGTGACCAGTGCCTCCCGTCTTGATGAGATGCCCGATACAGGATGGCCGGAAGTGGCCATTATCGGACGATCCAATGTTGGCAAGAGCTCGCTGCTCAACATGCTGGTCAGGCGGAAGAAGCTGGCTCGCATCAGCGCTAAGCCGGGCAGGACGCGTACCTTCAACTTCTATGGCGCGGATGATTCGCTATTCTTTGTGGATGTGCCGGGGTTCGGGTACGCGAAGGTGAGTAAAGCCACCCGCCACCAATGGAGACAGCAGATAGAGCGCTACCTGCGCGATCGGAGTCCGCTCCGTCTGGTGCTCCACCTGGTTGACGGGCGCCATCCGCCCGGCGAATTGGATCAGACCGTTATGTACCTGTTGGAAAGTTGTGGTATATTGAAGGTGATTGTGCTGACCAAAATGGACAAGCTGTCAGGGAATGGCCGGGCGCAGAGCATCCGCAGGGTGAGCCGCCTGCTTAGTGAGCGGGGAATGGGGACTCCTGTGGTGGCCTCTTCGGCGCGTACCGGGCTGGGCCGGGCTGAACTGCTCAGGCGGATTAGCCGGGCAAAAAAAATCGGCGTATCTTGACAAAACAGTCAGCGCAATTGTTATATTGGGGGCAGGCAGCCCGCAATGGGTGCTGAAACTGATCACAAAAAGGCTGTATTCTATTAGAAACAGTTACTACAATTCACGAAACGGGGCTGGACCGGACGCGGCTTTGCCGGGGATCTGGAGGTTATGTGGCCCCGCACTGGGTGTCGCTCGCGGGCGTTTCGGGAGCGGCTTGTCTACTTTTTTCCACAAAACACAGATTCAGTGGAGGTTCAAAATGCTACGCAGATGGAGTGTGCTTGTATTAGTCGCGCTGCTGCTGCCTGTCACGGCGTGGGCCCAGAACACGGGCAAGATCGCTGGCATGGTAACAGATGCCTCGACGGGAGACCCCATGCCGGGTGCGACCGTCGTCATTGAGGGGACGACCCTTGGCGCGGCCGCCGACTCGGATGGCAACTACTTTATGATCGGCGTTCCGGTGGGCTCGTATACCGTACGGGCCTCCTTTGTCGGGTTCCAGACATCCACGCTCGTCAATGTGGCCATCAGTGCCGGTTACACCAGGGAGCTTGACTTTGAGCTTGAACCCGGTGTTGAGCTTGAGGAAATTGTCATTGAGTACGAGCGCCCGCTGATTCAGCAGGATGCGCTTGGCGTGCCGAAAGTCGTTGATGCCGAAGAAATCGTCAATCTGCCGGTACGCGGTGCGGCGGAGGTCGCCAAAATCCAGGCTGGCGTAGTCAGCAAGGAAGGCAGCGGCACCTTGAATATTCGCGGCGGCCGCGGCGGTGAGGTCACCTACTATGTGGATGGGGTCAAGGACGGCTACCGCGTGCCCCAGTCCGCCATCCAAGAGCAGGAGATGCTTATCGGCAGCATTAATGCCCGGTATGGCGATGCCATGAGCGGCATCATCAATATTTCCACCAAGTCCGGGGCCGCGGATTATTTCGGGTCCCTGGAAGCTTTGAGCTCCACCCAGTTTGATGTATACGGCTACAACCTAGCCTCATTTACGTTGGGCGGCCCCATTATCCAGGATAAGTTGGGTTTCTTTTTGGCTGGCGAGTACAGCGGGTGGGCTGACCGGGATCCGCGGAATGTGCCTACGCTACAGCTGACCGATGCTCAGATTGACGATTTGTGGGGAGCTCCGATGGGGTTCAGAGTTACCGCAGCGGATGGCAGCGAGTCAATCGTCAAGATTCCTGCTTCGCTGGCGCACAATGCTACCCTGGCGGTGAATCTGGATGGCAGTCCTGATCTGAGCAGTGGGGGTCTGATGTTCAGTGATAGTACGATGATCCCGGTGTCGGAGGGGTCAACGGTCGCATTGAACCCGATCCCGCGTGCGGAGCAGCTGACGGAGTCAGACTTCACGGCGAGCTACAAGAAGCGGATGCGTTCCAACAACAATTACACCCTTAACGGGAACTTTACTTGGAATGTACTTGAGAACGGCCGGCTGCGTGTTGGCGGCACATACCGGAATTTCACAGGGACGGGCTCCAGCACCTGGCGGGAAATTTTCTCACCGCAGGCCAACAGTGAGTACGATAACCACCAGTACTCGGCCTACGCGACCTGGACGCAGTATCTGTCACCGAACACGTTCTACCAGATCCAGGGAAGCTGGCGCAGCTATTTCAACGAGTCATTTGACCCCCGCTTCGGCCGTAATTATGCGGATTTCTGGAGGTATGGCGACATTGACCATCCCGTCCACGCCACCATCGCCGGGTACAAGAATCTGGCGTATACGGAAGAGACGCGGATCGATGATCATGGTACGCCCGACGATACGTCGGACGACACTGAAGTTACGGTCCGGGTGCCCCAGTTCAAGCGCCGGTATGTGGATGGCTTGGGCATCTCGGTCGAAACCACCGCCGGACTGGTCGGGGTGGTAGGCGGCACAAGGCACGGCTACAGCAAGGGTAACGGCCATATCTACCGGGTCAATGCGACTGCAACGACCCAGTTGGGGATCAACCAGATTGAATTCGGTGCGGAGTACGAAACCCGCGTCGGCCGCGGGTGGGGCGTAAACACCAACAGGCTGGCCCGCTTGTACGCGGATGGCAATCCGGAGGATATTGCGTCGGATGACCCCGAACTGAATACGGATGGGTACACCCGCCTAGAAGATCTGCCCACGCATCTGCTCGCCCGGGTGGCTGGCGGCACCGGGTATAATTTCCTGGGCACCGAGCAGCATGATTCGGAGAACTTTGCCGGGTATCTGTCCACGGATAAGAACAAGCCGGAAGAGCACTACTACCAGCGCCCTCACAAGCCCATCTACTACGGAGGTTATGTGCAGGATAAGATCGAATTCCGGGATATCGTCCTGAATCTCGGGCTGCGTGTGGATGTGTGGGACAACAACCGGCCGATTTTCAAGGATAAGTTCGCCCGGCGTCCGATTACACGTGCCGGTGATCTCGGCGGCGGCCTGCCGGCCGGGATCGGGTCCGATTACGCGGTCTACTTCAGCGGCGACGACGTGGTGGGCTATCGTGACCTGGATGGCAATTTCTTTGACCATATGGGTAACCCGTCGGGTGCGGGGGACATTCTCCTCAATGGTCTGGTACGGATCACCGATGCGCGGATCACCGAGGATATGTTCGTTGACTATGAGCCGCAGGTTACGCTGATGCCGCGTATTGGCGTAAGCTTCCCCATCACCGATCAGGCGTTGTTTTTTGCCAGCTACGGTGTGGTTTCCAAGCGCCCGTCATCGGGTGCGGCGCTGCTGGGGTCGCTGGCCGCAACAGCCAGCCGGTCCAACAACAGCCTCATTCCAGAGATCACCACAAAGTATGAGCTGGGATTCCGGCAACGTATCGGTAAGCGGCAGGCGTTGTCCATCAGCGGTTTCTTTCATCAGATCAACAATCTGATCCAAGTACGCGTTCTGCGGGAAGCCAGTCCGTCCGGCTACTCCCGCTATGAGAATGTGGACTTCGGGACCGTCAAGGGCTTGGAGTTTGATTATGACCTTCGTCGGACCAACGGGTTGGCGATGCGGGCCAACTACACGCTCTCCTATGCCAACGGCACAGGTTCAGGGTCTACCACCGCTAGATTTATCGTCTGGATTGACGAAACACCGCCCAACTTCATCAGTCCGCTTGAATTTGATCAGCGGCACAAGATCAATGTCTCTTTGGACTACAGCCTGGGGCAGGGTGAAGGGCCCACCATGGTAGGCACGAAGCTGCTGCAGAATTTCGGTTTCAATGTGCTGTTCACGGCGGGCAGCGGGTTCCCCTATACCGGGGTTCAGTTCCCGCTGCCGGTCAATGCGGCGCGTGCACCGCTGCCGAGAGGCGGGGTCAACGAGAACCGGATGCCGTGGACCAATCGCGTAGACATCCGTGTACAGCGGCGTTTCCGTGTTGCGCAGGGAACCAATCTGACGGCTTTCCTGTGGATGCAGAACATATTCAACACGGTCAATGTGCAGAACGTCTACCGTTACTCGGGTCTGCCGGATGATGACGGATTCCTGTCCACGGCAGGTGGCATTCAGTTCATTGAGTCCGCTTCGCCGGTATCCGAGACGCTGTACCAATTCCGGAACCGTTCACTGGGCAGCTTTGGTCTGCCCCGTCTGACGCGGATGGGTGTACGTCTTGACTTTTGAGGCATGATCTTTGTAGGCCCCTCGGGGCTGCAGCAAGAAAACAACTGAAACAATTGACACCATGCGAAAACTACTTAAGCAAATTGCCTTTGGTATTACGGCCCTGATTGTGGTCAGTTTTGCCAGGGAGGCGCATGCACAGGTCGGGACCTGCACCGTGGCGCTCGGTGAGGCCTATCTGGACATCAACAATGTGCGAGCGCGAATCCTCAACAACGGCAACCTCTTCTGGCGGGGTGACCCGTTTGTATATGAGGTGCCCAAAGGAGGTGGCGCCAACGCCATTTTTGCCTCTGGGATCTGGATTGGCGGATATGTCGGCGGACAGCTGCGTGTGGCGGCGGCCCGTTACGGCAACTATCATTTTTGGGCAGGACCGTTGGATGACAACGGCGCGCCACCGGCAGATTGTTCCGAATACGATCGCTTGTACAAGGTCTCGCGGGGTGACATACAGGAATATCTGGCCACCGGCGTGACGACACCGGACTTGCGTGACTGGCCGACAGGGCTAGGCGCTCCGACCTTGGCCTCTCCCGGGAATGGGGTTGATGATGATGGTGATGGCGAAATGGATGAAGCTGGCGAACAGGTGTTCGTGCTGGACCAACCTTTGGCTCAGCGGGCTGGTCGCACGATTGATCTGGCGGGCGGTGAGCGTCCGGCTATCCTTGGCGATCAGTCCATCTGGTGGGTTATGAACGACCGGGGTAACGACCATAACGGAGCCGCGGGGCCGCCTATCGGTCTGGAGGTGCACGGAATGGTCTTCGCCTTCAACACTTCCGGGGATATCGGCAACTCAACGTTCTACAAGTACGATCTGTACTATAAGGGTACCGAGCCGTATACCGATGTCCATATGGCCATCTTCTCCGACCCGGACCTGGGCAACTACCAGGATGACTGGGTCGGATCGGATACGACACTGGGTGTAGGATTCGTCTGGAACTCGGATGACGATGATGAGGGAGGTGATGGATACGGCACGCCGGCACCTGCGGCGGGTTACGACTTCTTCCAGGGTCCGATTGTACCGGGTCTGCCCACGGACACCGCGAATGTCAGTGGGGAGATGATTCCGGGATTCAGGAACCTGGACATGACCAGCTTCACCTTTTACAACAATGGTGGAGGGGTCACGGAGGACCCCAGCACGGCCATGGACCATTACAACTACATGCGTGGCCGGTGGAAGGATGGAAAGTGTATCACGCTGGGCGGCAACGGCCGGGATTTCAGCGATGACTGCACGAGCTACATGTTTCCTGGCGATCCGGGACAGAATGATGCCGGGTGTCAGTATTGGTCGGAGTGTAACTCGGATGCTGCCGGCACGGACATTGAGGCGGCGGACCGGCGCTTTGTAATGGGCACCGGGCCCTTTACGATTAATCCGCAGGACTTTCAGCAGATTGTGTTCGGCATTGTCTGGGCGCGCGGGCAGAACAATTTTGATTCGGTCCAGAAGCTGAAGCAGGCGGATGCGCTGGCCCAGGCGGCCTATGATGTGAATTTCGTGATTCCGTCGCCGCCCAATGCGCCCATGGTAACCGCAACCGCGATGAATGAGGAGGTCATCCTTGAATGGTCCAACAGCCCGCAGGGTAACAACTTTTTGGAGACGTATATTGCCCTCGATCCGTTCGCGCCGGAAGATAACAACGAGTATCTCTTTGAGGGATATGAGATCTTTCAGTATTCCGACGAGTCGGATCA
Source organism: Bacteroidota bacterium (assembly GCA_028873925.1). Classification (GTDB taxonomy): domain Bacteria; phylum Bacteroidota; class Rhodothermia; order Rhodothermales; family Bin80; genus JAPPNA01. The sequence goes on from JAPPNA010000117.1 coordinate 12,169, forward strand.
GACCGGTGAGTCCATCGCCGTATTTGATGTGCCCAATGGCGTAACCCGAGTGATTGATGGCCTGCCTGGCGAGCCTTCCGCAGAGACGGGCCGCGGTACGGATTCAGGGGTGCAGACCTATTACTCCATCAGCGGACTGACCAACTATCAGCGTTATTTCTTCGGTGTTCAGGCTTACGCCTACAATGACGCATCGCTGCCCAAGGTGTACCGCGGGCCGGTGACGCGGGTGGAGGTGATACCGACACGTCCTTCCAAGCAGCTTTCGGATGCTGCCGTGGCGGCTCTGACCGAAAATGATGCGCCGGATCTGGTCGGTATCGGAGTCGGCATTGGGGACGGCATAGTCACCGCGAATGTGGTTAATCCCGGTGTGATTCAGGATGCCGAATATACCGTGGAATTCTATCAGCTGCCGGAAGGTGCGCCCGCAGCGGGGGCTTTTGAGGAAGAGGATGTGATTGATCCTGCGGATATAGACGGACCGGTTGATCAGAAGATGGCGGCGGCAGCCGCCGGGCCCACTACATACGACATCAAGCGGGATGGCACGGTTATCTTTGATGGCTCAGCCACCGGGAAGCCAGCGCCGCAGCGTACGAATGTTGTGTTGGCTGATGGCCTGCAGTTTTCCGTTACGGGTCCGACTCCGGGCTTTAAGGATTTTCAGTTTGTCGCCAACAATGCGGGTCCACTGGATCCGCCGGAGTCGGCCAAATTCGGCTGGCTGGGATTCCCGGACCCATTGGGACTAGGTTCAGGAGTGTTGGGTCGGCAGCAGACGACCGGCAGGGTACGCTGGGGCTTTAACGCCGGCGGTTCAAGCGGTGCTTATGGTCCGCATTCCAGCGGAACCAGTTTCCTGGGCCGTGCGATGAGGGGCAACAACCTGAATGTGTTGGGGGTCTATGACTTGGAGATGCGGTTTACACAGGAGTGTTTGGACACCTTTGACGGCACCGTTACGGCAGCGGACTGTGTGGGTTATCGGCGATTTCAGGATGGTGCCATAATGGAGCTGCCGTTTGAGCTCTGGCGGACAGGCGTTGCCACACCGGACGATCCCAGTGACGATGTAAGGCTTATCCCGGGCATCTGCGACACGGCTTTATGCGGTGCCGGCTTGGTGGATGGCATCTATGACATCGGCGGTGACCATCCGGCATCCAGTGCGGACAACGATCCGTTTACTGACTGGGTGTATTGGGGTTTGCCCTCGGATGATTCGCCGGGGCAGGCTGGTTACGATGCATTCTTCGCCGGTTCAGCGGAATGGGCTGCGGAGATTATGGCCCGGACCGTATTGATCATCCATAACGGAGGTGCAGCGCCGCCCTACCCGATGCAGTTCCCGGAGGTTGGGTCTGTTATCCGCATAACGTCGTCCAAACCCAATCAGCCGGGCGATATGTTCACCGTGAGCACGGCCGGTTATGGAGTTATGGATTATGATCTGGCGACCCAGCAGGAGCGTCTGAAGGACATCGGTATTGTACCGAATCCGTACAAGGGTTCTTCGGCCTATGAGGTCAGCCAGCTGACGGATGAGGTTCGGTTTACCAATATGCCGGATGTAGCTACGATCAGGATCTTTACGCTCAACGGTACGCTGATCAGGACGATCAACAAGCAGTCACCTGGTGTGGCGACGATTCCTTGGAACCTCACTACGGATCATAACCTGCCGATTGCGAGCGGGCTGTACCTGATTCATGTGGATGTCCCGGATGTCGGTGAGACCACGCTTAAATTTGCCGTAGTCAAGAAGCGGATTCAGCTGAACGTGTATTAGGATCCACGGCCGGCGGCCGGATGAGTATCCGGCTGCCGGCGGATTTGAATGCACATAGATATTACTTACAGCATCATGAAAACAATGACGAACTTTTTCAAGAGCAGCCTGCCCGGACTGATTGCACTGGCGGCCGTGCTGCTTCTCCCTGTCACTGCGGCGTTGGCCCAGGGTGGCGGGGAAACCGGTGCCGGAACGAACCAGCCGAACACGAACCGGGTGGGCACTTCGGGTGCCAATGAACTGCTGGTTCCGTTGACGGCGCGTTATTCGGCGCTCGGCAACTCAATCACCAGCGTACTGCCGGATATGAACGGGATTGAAGCGTTATACGCGAACCCTGCCGGACTGGCGGTCAATACCGGCACCTCGGCGCTGTTCAGTCGTCTGCAGTATGTGGACGATATCGGCATGAACTACTTCGGTCTGGCCCAGCGTATCGGAGATAACCATCTGGCCCTGGCGATTTCCTCGTGGGATTTTGGGGATATTTTGCGCCAGACGGAGATCAATCCGGAGAAGGCTGAAGCTACCTTCTCGGTGCAGTTCATCAACCTTGGACTGACGTACGCGCGGACGCTGACGGATCGGATTGCGGCCGGTGTCACCTTGAAGGTGATCAACGAGACCATTGATGATCTGACGGCTACCGGTGTGGTGTTTGATGCTGGCATGACGTATGTAGTCGGCGAAAGCGGGCTCCGTCTGGGCGTTGCGCTGAAGAATGTGGGCAACGAGCTGCAGTACAGCGGTACGGGCTTGGGTCGCCGAGTCCAGCTGCCGGATCAGCCGAATAACGCTACGGTCAACACCGTGGTTCTGGAATCGGAGGGCATGCAGTATCCGACGCTGTTGAATTTTGGAATGTCGTACACGCGCATGCTTACCGGCGCGGCATCCATGACGATGTTGGGTCATTTCCGGTCCAACAGTTTTGAGGAGGATCAATTCAGCGGCGGGTTGGAGCTGGGTCTTCGCGAGATTGTCTATTTGCGCGGCGGATATGAGTGGAGTCGTCAGGACAACACGACCTGGTACAAGGGGTATTCCCTGGGTGCCGGGATCAACATGGGTTTGGCTGGCACGCAGTTGACGTTGGACTACGCGCTGGTGCCGACCGATTTCTTTGACAACATTCAGTATGTGACCTTGTCGGCCACCCTGTAATCGGATGACCGACGGACACCGGGGTTTAGGCCTGGTGTACTGGAGCCCTCTGCGCTTTTGCGGCGCAGAGGGCTTTTTGGGTTTTACGGATGTGCGGGTCTGTATCCTGCGTGGGTGCCAGGAATGTGACATATCCTGCAGCAGCAGGGCGGCCCCAATCCGATGGTGCCGACCCAGTGGCCCCGGGTCCGCGGCTACCTGTTATGGCTAGAATGCCTGGACGGCAATGCAAGTTGGCTGTCGGGTAGATGTCCGTTAGCAGGGGCTCTTGTCCGGATGTGTCAGCTTGGGGCTGTGTGATTCAGTTGGAGCGACCGCAGTGCATTGAGAAACAATGTTCTGAATGCCCCTTTTTTTCTTTTTGCGGCCCGCTGAGATCCGCCCCGACAAGTGTTCTGGCCGCAGACAGCAGTTGGCTGTCTGTTTTTCGGGGGATAAAGTGTGACTCTTCAATTGGATCTCTGGTCTCGTTGGTGTTGACGGAGTGCGCCACCCTCATGGCGATTTGGTCAAGGGTTGTGTCCGCTGAGGCGGGAGGTTGCCGCTGTTGATTACTCACCGACAGCTCGTCCTGTGGCAAATCATGCGTCGTGTCGGCTTCCTGGCGGAGGAGTGCGGACTGACTGTTTCGGGCCGGTCTGATGCTCAACAGGTGGATGGGGACTCCATGTTCTTGGGCCGGATGGCCCTGTGTGCCCCGACGCTAAGGTCTTCGTTGCCGGACAGCAGCAAATACAAACTAGGGCACCATTGCGGGCTAAGGCAACCATGTCGGTGACGATGACAGCATCAACGCCCTTTTTTTTGGTCAGCTTTGTGTACGTAGCTCAAGCGGATCGTAACGTTGGACAGTTCTGCAACAGTGATATGCTGCCCGGTAGCCCGGACTGATGCTCAGCAAGCTCCTTTGACGCGGAGATCACCGGGTCACCCCTGATCTGGATCTCGCTGCGTTCCAGGAATCCACCGAACAATTCCTTTGATCCTTGAGCAACGAAGTATCCGGTGTCTACATCAACGGCGACGCGGTTCATGCGGGAAGCGGTCAAAAAAAGGGGCCTCTGCAGAGGCCCACTATCTAACTGCCAATTGTAACTGTAGCCGACAGCCTGCTAAGTCAAGGTCGACCGCGGCGGTCTGATCGAGTGAAGTTCAGCCCGGAATATTCATGACGATCCGGCGTTTCACGGAATATTCCGGGTGCTTGCTCACCAGCCTGAATAATAGCTTTACTTGTTCATCCGTAACCATCCTGTGCGTGTGTTGACCCAAATACCCTGTTCACGCACCAGACGACCGAAAGCCCCGTAATTGTAATTGTCGCCAAACACGCTACGTCGATCTGCTCGGTAGTGGGATCCCACAGGTCCCGGAATCTTGCCGCAATGGATAGTTCAAAAACCAATGCTGCCGCCAATCCGGGTGCGGAACAATCTGACAGAAAAGCCGCTTAACATCAGCAGAACTGGTCAAAATGATCCCATCTCTACACACTGCAGCTGGTGCCGGAGTGACACGGGTACTTCCCGGCATGCGGCATGTACGCAGGGTCGTGATGGCTCGCTTGGGGGAATGCGTGACTTAAGCCAGCCGGAACTCCTTGGCAAAACCGGTGAGCAAGGCTCCCAACAATGAGCGTCACAACCTCGGTCAGGGTCAAATTGGCTATACTTAGCGGCAACCGCTGCGCGATGCCGGATTGCAACCAACGAATGCTGGAGTCGCGCGGTGACGGGCATGTCCTCGTTGGGGAAGTCGCTCACATAGCTGGTCTTCATGGCGGCGGGCCCCGACCATCTGCGAGGTTTGATCCCAAAATGTCAGAAGAGGAACGGAATTCACTTTCCAATCTCTTGTTCGTCTGTGCTAACTGTCACAAGCGGATTGATGTCTATCCTGAAGGGGAACGGGATTTCCCCAGGGAGCGCCTGCTCCGAATCAAGGAAGACCACGAATCAAAATTTCAGGCAGATTTTGAGGCATGTTCAGCCAATGTGACCTTTCGTGAACTGGAAGCCGCCACCGCTTGGATTCGTCAAGTATCGCCTCCAGCGCAAGAGTATGACTTCACCCGGATTCCACTTGATAGCAAAATCAGGAAAAATGGCCTCTCCCCATCGTCCGCGAGCATCATCCGCTTGCAGCTTGCCGCAGTCCCTCAGGTGCGCACGTTTATTCAGGCCCTGAGCCAGGATGAACCGAATTTTCCGGACCGGCTCAAGACCGGCTTTCTCGCGCATTATTTTGCGCTGCGCAGTAAAGGCATCCTGAATGGTGAGGACCTGTTCAACAGCATGCGCCTGTTCGCTCGCCGCGGATTTGTGGACATCACCACGCAGGCCGCTGCGGAGGCAGTTCTGATCTACTTGTTTGAGACCTGCGAGGTGTTTGAGAAATGATTCACCCGACGAAGCACATTCCGATCGAACGGTCGCTTCTTGGTGCTGGGGCGGAACTGTACACTGCCTTATCTGAGCCGCGGACCGTAACGACTCTCTGGGAAGCTGTTAGGGAGGTGCAATCAATCGAATCATTTGAACGTTTCGTGCTCGCGTTAACCATGCTCTATGCGCTTCGGGTCGTGCGACTTGATGGTGGGATGATCAGAAGGAGCGAGCCGACATGATTCACGAGATCACCGCAAATAAGGACTCGTTCCGACCGGTAAGGCTCGTACCCGGCTTGAATGTGATTCTGGCCGAGCGCACCGCGGACTCCTCCCAAAAGGACACTCGCAATGGCCTTGGCAAGTCCATGCTGATCGAGATCATCCATTTTTGTCTCGGCTCCAATGTCCAGAAGACCAGTGGGTTGAACAGCCCGTCTCTCAAGGACTGGGTGTTTACAATGAGAATGTCACTGGCCGGCGAGGCAATCTCAATAACACGAGCCATCGCGACTCGGAGCAAGGTGCAGGTCTCCGGCTTGAGCGACCGGTGGGCGGAAACGCCGCCAGCAGAAATTTTTCCCACCAAAATACTTACCGTGAAACAGTGGAAAGCTGTTCTTGGTAAGGCCCTATTTGGATTGAACAGCTCCGCAGAGTTCCAGTACAGGGCTTCAGCGAGAACACTGGTCTCCTATTTTGTGCGTCGGGGACACTTCGCATACGGTGCCCCCTTCACTTCTTTTGAAAGGCAGCCTCCATGGAGTGTACAGGTCCATATGGCTTTCCTGCTGGGAATGGAGTGGCAACATGCCGTTGAGTGGCAAGCAATCAAGGACAAAGACCAAGCAATCAAGGATCTGCGCAGAGCCATCAACGCCGCAGTGCCCCCCGAAATGAGAGGTACTGTAGGTGAGCTTGAGGCAGAACGCGCCTTGATGGAGCAGGCTATTGAAAGGGATGCTGGTGCCCTTGATAATTTCAAAGTGCATCCACAATACGAGTCAATTCAGCACAAGGCTGATCAACTCACCGAGCAGCTTCATGACGCAACCAATTCGCTATTCACGGAGTCCCGCCGCCTCAAGCTCTACAAACGGGCCAGTGAGGAGGAAGAATCCCCCTCGGATGAGTCAGTAGTGCAGGTGTACAAAGAAATGGGGATTGTATTCTCTGAATGCATCCGGCGCTCATTGCACGAAGCTCAAGATTTTTACAGGCTGGTCGTGCGTGATCGCAGGGCATTCCTGAGCGTAGAAATCAGGCGCCTGGCTGCCCTAATTGAAGAAAATCGCGCCAAGGTGCGGGAATTGACTGAAGCGCGGGCTAAGCACCTGGAAGTCCTTCGTGACCACGGAGCGTTGAGAGAACTGACCAAACTCCAAGAGAAACACGCCCAAAAGATCGTGGAATTGGAGGATGTAAAGCGCCAGATTAAGGAGCGCCGCCGGATGGAGTCCGAAACACGCCGTCTTGCTCGTGAAAAGACTTCTCTCTTGGACATTGCAACGCGTGACCACGCAGAACGCCATGAGTCTTGGGATATCGTCGTACGACAGTTCAACGATAACTCCCAAGCGCTCTACAAGGCCCCCGGGCGACTCGTCATTGACATTACTGACTCCGGGTTCAAATTCGGCATCGAAATAAGCAAGAGCGGAAGCGAGGGGATCGGTAAGATGAAGATTTTCTGTCTTGATCTGGCGCTCCTTGAATTTAGCCGCAAGCGAGATCTGTCCGTCAATTTCCTGGTCCATGACAGCGACTTGTATGATGGCGTAGATTCAAGGCAGCGTGCAGCGGCACTTGAGTTGGCGGCCGAAATATCGGAGCGCAGCGGTACTCAGTACATCTGCACCCTGAATTCCGACATGGTCCCGAAGGACGACTTCAGTGAGAGCTTTGATTTCGATCAGTATGTGCGACACGAGTTGACGGATAGGGAGCCTTCGGGGACTCTACTGGGGATTATGTTTGACCCGCCTGTTCGGAATTGAGCGCTCTGACCGCTGGGTAAAGGCAGAGGGCCACTGATTCCGCGCGATGTGGATCATTCTGCTTGGCGAAAATCATAATTGGGGGCGGCGACAATTAGGGGTCTTCAGCTCCGTCACGATTGACGTGAATGAAGTCCCGGTTCTTTGATTCTTTCAGCTATCCAATTACCGTACAGGCCGGATACCACCTCTCCGTCCGAGCCCGTATCCGATTCGGAATACGTCTGGAATGTCAACCCGATCATCGCTGAGGTGCCGAAACACGCCTACCGATTCAAGATCCGCGCGCAGGCCAGCTCCTCCCTGCCGAATGCCGGGGGGAGGGAGCCCAGATTCTTCCTGAGAAATTGGGTCTACCCCAAATAGAGTGGGCATGTTCGTAGATTTGGGGGTTTCTCACCA